>JAZNNW010000060.1:0-6405 GCA_045580485.1 Candidatus Avilachnospira sp.
AAAAGAACAGCCCCATCGATAACGACGGGACTGTGAGCAGACATTCCATATAGCCCCATCGTTCAAGCATTAGCACCTTACCATCCGGCAGGTTGCTGTGCGGTCATAGAGCTTGTCTCTCGCGCACTCTTTATAGGTGTATTTATGATAGTCGAAAATACCGAAATTGTCAATATCCACATAATATGCACAACAATATAGGGGCGTTATTCTACGCCCCAGGTGTGCAGATGTAACTGGATATATCCGCGCACTGACGGTAATATGTGACTACCAAAAAAACAAAGGAGGTCACACACATGATTATCAACTACAACGTCAGCGGTTCTGACCGCAAACAGCTGGTCGCAGCCATTGCCCAGCACACCGGCGAAAAGGCCAAGTACCTCGGCGCTCCCGGCTTTGCATACCAGGTTGGTGGCTTCACCATCAGCGTGGATGGCAAGGTGACCATTGAGGACAACAGCACCGCCGCAGCCCTCATCCGTTTCCTGCGTGAAAAGGGATTCCAGGCAGAAGATCCTCTTGCAGACTGCATCGAGGAGGATGACCCCGCCGAGGAACAGACTGAGGCCGAGGAAATCACCGGAGTTTGCATTTCCATGCCTCGCAGTCTTTTCATCGACAGCGCCCTGGAAAACCTCAAGGCCCTCGTTGCCGCCAAGGGCAACCTCATCAAAAAGTCCCTTGGCACAGATGAACTTCCCATTGAGGTAACCGACACAAAGGTTTCCTTCCCTTGGTTCGTGGGGGCACCCACCCCAGAAGAACTGAAAGCCTACGACACCTTCATCTGCAAGCTGTGCGAAATGGCTCGGAACGCCAAACGGGTCAATGCCAAGGAAAAAGATACGGAAAACGAGAAGTACGCATTCCGTTGCTTCCTTCTCCGCCTCGGCTTCATCGGCGCAGAGTTCAAGACCGAACGCAAAATCCTGCTCCGCAACTTGGCGGGCAGTTCTGCCTTCAGAAGCGGTCAGCCGAAGGAGGTGGAAGTATGCGAATGATTTCCAAAGAGGCGCTGCAAGCCCTCCGTGAGCGTTTCCCCAAGGGAACACGAGTGGAATTGGTGCAGATGGATGACCCCCAAGCACCGCCCATCGGCACGAAGGGAACGGTGATCGGCGTGGATGCCATCGGCAGCATCATGGTTCGTTGGGATAACGGCAGCGGTTTGAACGTGGTCTACGGCGAGGATGTTTGCAGGAAGGTCGGTGACGAGGATGCCCAATGATATTCTGAACGACCTGTTCTTCGGTAAAATCGCGCCCTGG
The DNA here is from genome assembly GCA_045580485.1 of Candidatus Avilachnospira sp. GTDB lineage: Bacteria > Bacillota > Clostridia > Oscillospirales > Oscillospiraceae > Avoscillospira. Next base: position 1,275 of record JAZNNW010000060.1, read on the forward strand.
GAAAACCGCCCAGAGAACATGGAAGAGTTCCGCCGTTTGAATCAGAGGCTCGGTCAATTGAGTAATACTCTTGAGGAGCGGTTGGATAAGGAAACCCAGGCAATCCTTGACCAGTACATTTCAGACCGTGCCGATCTGGAATCCCTACTCCAATTTGACAGCTTCAAAACTGGATTTCGGCTTGGTGTTCAACTTATGTTGGCAGCGTGTAAAAAGGTGTAATATACACACTTTTCTCGCCAAATGATTGTGTAGTTTATATCTCCGAATTGACTGGATATATCGAGCAAGTGACGGTAATATACACTCACAACAAAACGAACGGAGGAAAACACCATGAAGAAAATCACCGCTTTTGAGAACGCCATTGCCAACCAGGTCAAGGACATCCGCGCCGAGGGCATCAACCCCACGGCATTCTGGGCATACCGCAACAGCTGCCGCTGCGAGAATGACCTCATCGACTTCAACGAGGTCATTTGGGACGAGGACATTGAGGCCATCGCAGAGACCCTCAACAGCAACGGCATCACTGAGTTCACGATCAGTTGCAACTTCTCCGGCTTGATCCGCACCCTGGTCGCCTTTGAGAAGATCGGATTCAAGATGGTCGGCACCACCCAGGTCAATGCCACCTACACGGACATCCGCACCGGCGAATTCGCAAAGATTGATGCCCTGCGGATGCAGAAGGCTTGAGGAGGTACGAACATGGGCTTCACTACCATCGAAAAGCTGCAGCTTGCAGTTTCCGCATCCTACGGCGCAGTCATTCAGTACGGTGACAAGGTTTTCGTCACCGACATCACCTGGAAGGGCGGGTTCACCGCCGAGATTTACGAGTTTATCGAGTTCCCGGAAGATACCGGCTTGGGTGAAATCGAATGCAGACTGACCCCTTGGGCAGAGGCCGAGAAAACCTTCAAAGACAATGGTCATGCACTGAAATGGTGCTTTGAGCAAATCAAGTAAATTAGGAGGACACATGATGGCAAATACTGGACTGGAAATCATCAAAGCATTGGACACCAATGCCGGCGAGATCGCAGAGATCATCAGCAAGGGTCATCCGCCCTTTGAGGAAGGCAGCTCGGTTGCTTGCGACCTGGTCAACTGCGAACAATGCTGGCTGGCATGGCTGACCACAGGCAAACCCCCGATCCCCACCAAGAAGTAAAACTACATCACAGCCTTGGGATGGAGCCGAGAGGCTCTGTTCCTCGTATACGGAAAGTCGCACCGATGACGGAGGCGGCTATTTTTTATACCCTTTTTGAGGAGGTGACCGCATATCAGAAAACTAAAAAAGTACAAGCCGACCAAGTTCATGGCCAAGGGCTCCTACTACGATAAGGACGCTGCTGACTATGCGGTCGGCTTTATTGAGTGTCTTTGCCACACGAAAGGCACCTGGGCGAGAAAGCCCTTTGAACTGATTGACTGGCAAGAGCAGATCATCCGGGACATTTTCGGGACGCTCAAGCCCAACGGCTATCGCCAGTTTAATACCGCATACATCGAAATCCCCAAGAAACAAGGCAAGTCCGAACTGGCTGCCGCCGTTGCACTTCTGCTGACTTGCGGTGATGGTGAGGAACGCGCCGAGGTCTATGGCTGCGCCGCTGACCGACAGCAGGCATCCATCGTTTTCAATGTTGCCGCCGATATGGTACGTATGTGTCCGGCACTGTCTAAACGAGTAAAAATCCTGGACTCCCAGAAAAGGCTCATCTATCAGCCTACGGGAAGTATCTACCAGGTGCTTTCCGCTGATGTCGGCAACAAGCACGGTTTCAACACCCACGGGGTTGTTTTCGATGAATTGCATACCCAGCCGAATCGAAAGCTGTTTGATGTTATGACCAAGGGCTCCGGCGATGCCCGTATGCAGCCGTTGTACTTCCTTATCACCACGGCGGGCAATGACACCAAGTCCATCTGCTATGAGATCCACCAAAAGGCAAAGGACATCATCGAGGGTCGCAAAATCGATCACACCTTCTATCCCGTTATTTACGGTGCTGATGAGGCTGACGATTGGACGGACCCAAAGACATGGAAGAAAGCAAATCCCTCCCTGGGCATTACGGTGGGCATCGACAAGGTGCGTGATGCCTGTGAGTCTGCCAAGCAGAACCCCGGCGAGGAGAACGCCTTCCGGCAACTCCGTCTGAACCAGTGGGTCAAACAGGCTGTCCGTTGGATGCCTATGCACCTGTGGGATAAATGCGAGTTTGCGGTAAATGAGGATGACCTGGAAGGCCGTATCTGCTACGGCGGTCTGGACTTGTCCTCCACCACGGATATCACAGCGTTGGTGCTTGTTTTCCCACCCACCGATGAGGATGACAAATATATCATTCTGCCGTACTTCTGGATTCCAGAGGATAACATTGACTTACGTGTTCGGCGCGACCATGTGCCATACGATGTGTGGGAACGGCAGGGTTTCCTGCAAACCACCGAGGGCAATGTCGTTCACTATGGTTACATTGAAAAATTCATTGAGCGCCTGGGTGAACGCTACAACATCCGTGAAATCGCATTTGACCGTTGGGGTGCTGTGCAGATGGTGCAGAACCTTGAGGGTATGGGCTTCACGGTAGTTCCTTTCGGACAGGGCTTTAAGGATATGTCCCCACCGACCAAGGAACTGATGAAACTGGTGCTTGAGGAGAAGATTGCCCACGGTGGGCATCCTGTTCTCCGTTGGATGATGGACAACATCTTCATCCGCACCGATCCCGCCGGAAATATCAAGCCGGATAAAGAAAAATCCACAGAAAAGATTGACGGCGCGGTTGCCACCATAATGGCTCTCGACCGTGCGATCCGCTGTGGCAATGATACCAGTGCTTCGGTCTATGACAGCCGAGGCATTTTGTTTATATAACGGAGGTGTGAAATGGAAAAAGACAAACTGTATATTGTTTCGCTCTCCGGCGGCAAAGACTCCACAGCCATGCTCTTACGAATGTTGGAGGAAGGTTGGCAAGTCGATCTCATTTTGTTCTGTGATACCGGCTTGGAATTTGACGGTATGTACCGCCACATTGAGAAGTTGGAACAATATATTGGCAGGCCGATCACCAGACTGAAATCCGAGTATTCCTTTGAGTACCTGTTCCTGGAACATATGCCCAAGCGAAAAAATCCAGAACTGCTCGGTCGGAAAGGGTTCAGCTGGGCAGGTCCTAAAAACCGTTGGTGTACGGCAATGCTGAAGCAACGGGTCATCAACCGTTATCTGCGGGATCTGTCCAAGGAATATGAATTGGTGCAGTATATCGGCATTGCAGCCGATGAACCCCAGCGTGTCCATGAATTCAACTATCCGCTGATCGACTGGGGTATGACTGAAGCGGACTGCCTTGCGTATTGCAAGGAGCGGGGCTTCGATTGGGATGGCTTATATGACATCTTCAATCGGGTGTCCTGTTGGTGCTGTCCGCTGCAATCCTATGAGGAACTCCGCAAATTACGCAGGCATTTCCCAGAACTGTGGGAGAAACTGCGTGATTGGGACTCCCAAACTTGGCGCACATTTTTGAAAAATTACTCTGTAGAACAACTGGAAACACGCTTTGCTTTTGAGGATGAACGGCTTGCTGCTGGACTTCCCATAAAAGGCAGAGCGTTTTTTGATGCGCTCCGTGAGCGTTTGAAGGAAGGTGAATCATAATGGGCATCTTTAGTGGACTGTTCAAATCCAGAGACAAGCCTGAAAATCGAACCGCAGGAAGCTCCTACACCTTTTTCATGGGCGGCTCTACCTCCGGCAAGGCTGTAACCGAACGCTCAGCCATGCAGATGACTGCGGTGTACTCCTGTGTCCGTATCCTGGCAGAAGCGGTGGCGGGTCTGCCACTTCATGTCTACAAGTACAACGAAAGCGGTGGCAAAGAAAAAGCCAACGACCATCCACTGTACCGACTGCTCCATGATGAGCCGAACCCAGAAATGAGTTCTTTTGTATTCCGAGAGACCCTCATGACTCATCTGCTCCTCTGGGGTAATGCCTACGCACAGGTCATCCGCAACGGCAAGGGTGAGGTCATTGCTCTCTATCCGCTGATGCCCAACCGCATGACCGTGGACAGAGATGCCAAGGGGAAACTGTACTACCGATATATCACCACTTCGGATGACGCGCCCACAATGGAGGGCTCCACAGTCACGTTAAGTCCGGCAGATGTCCTGCACATTCCCGGTCTCGGCTTTGACGGTCTGGTAGGATACAGCCCCATTGCTATGGCGAAGAATGCCATCGGTATGGCTATGGCCTGCGAGGAGTTCGGTGCCAAGTTCTTTGCCAACGGCGCTGCACCCTCCGGTGTTTTGGAACACCCCGGCACCATCAAGGACCCTGCAAGGGTACGTGACGCATGGCAGAGCCAGTTCGGTGGATCTTCCAATTCCGGCAAGGTTGCTGTTTTGGAAGAAGGCATGAAATACACGCCTATTTCCATTTCCCCAGAACAGGCACAGTTCCTGGAAACCCGCAAATTCCAAATCAATGAAATCGCTCGAATTTTCCGTGTCCCGCCTCACATGGTGGGTGACCTGGAAAAGTCGAGCTTTTCTAATATTGAGCAACAGTCCCTTGAATTCGTGAAATACACACTTGACCCCTGGCTGATCCGTTGGGAGCAGTCCATTTTCCGTGCATTGTTCAGTGCGGAAGAAAAGGTGCGGTATTTCGTGAAATTCAATGTGGAAGGTCTGCTCCGTGGCGACTATGCCACCCGTATGACCGGCTACGCAACAGCCCGTCAGAACGGCTGGATGTCCGCAAATGACATCCGTGAATTGGAGAACCTGGATCGCATCCCCGAAGAGGACGGTGGCGATCTGTATCTCATCAACGGCAATATGCTCCCGCTGTCCAATGCGGGTGCTTTTGCAAATATAACCCCAACTACTGATGGAAAGGAGAAAAACCCCGATGAAGAAGTTCTGGAACTGGAAGAACCAGGCGGAAACGGAGACAACTCCGGCACAGCGGACGCTGCATCTGAACGGCACCATCGCAGAGGAAAGTTGGTTTGACGATGACGTCACACCCCAGCTTTTCAAAGAGGAACTGATGTCCGGTTCCGGTGATATTACCGTTTGGATCAACAGCCCTGGC
>JAZNNW010000061.1:0-12011 GCA_045580485.1 Candidatus Avilachnospira sp.
TCCTGCCAAGAACATGGGTGATGACATCAGCTGGCGTGTGTTCTACACCGACGGCAACGGCAACTATGTCTATGGTTCCTACAAGCAGAACTACAACATTGCAAGAGACTTCCTGACCTCCAATGTCAATAAGACCGGAACCAATGCACCCAATGCAGACACCAAGGCTCTGTACATTGCAATGCTGAACTACGGCGCAGCAGCACAGGAAGAATTCAACTACAAGACAGATGCACTGATGAATGCAAGTCTGACTGAGGCTCAGAAGACAATTCCCGATGTCAGCGGTCTGGTTAGAAGCACCTGGACGGTGGATGAGAGCAAGACCGGCAACTTTGTGAGAGACACGAGCATCATCACATACAGAGGCGCAAACCTGACACTGGAAGGCAAGATCAGCACCAACTTCACCGTGAGGTTCAGCGCAGCAGCAGCCGGTGCACAGGTGGCAAAGGCAGAGCTCCTGGTCTGGACAGAAGATGTCTATCAGGCAGCAACAGAACTGACCGAAGCCAATGCTGTAAAGCTGGAAGACAATGAAATGGTGCTTCAGAGAGACGGTGTCACCTACAAGTTCTCCTACGACGATGCTGCCCCGAAGGAAATGTTCTCCGCAGTTTATGCCTGTGCAAAGATCACCGATACCAATGGTAATGTGCACTATGGCGGCGTAGCAGTCTACAGCCCCGAGCGCTATGGCTACACCAACTATCAGAAGGAAACCACTGCCGGCCGTCTGGCAAAGGCTCTGGTCGTCTACGGTGATGCCGCAAGAACTCTCTTCGGCTAAGTAAGAACTCAGTGTTGTAACAGAACCTTAAATTATAAGCACCGGTTTTCCGGATCTTATGATCAAAGAGTAAGTAATCCTTCTTTGCCCCGGCGGCTGAATACCGCCGGGGCACCTTAGAGAAAAACCGATTTTCTTTTCTACCAAGGAGGTAGATTTCTATGAGAAACAAAAAAACTTTTGTGCGTTGGCTGAGCCTGTTGCTGATTGCTGTTGCAGTTATTGGCATTACCTTTGTCAGCGCGAAAGAACCCATTTCCAAGGCTGCAGGCCTTACATTGGAGGACATGCCTATCGTGGTGTCTGCCAATGCCACAGATGTGGAAAAGACAGCTGCAAAAGAATTGCAGGCCTATCTGAGAAAGCTGACTGGCAGTGCTCCTGCCATTGTGACAGAAGGTGTCAGTCTGGACTCTGCCATCTATATCGGCAAGACAGCTTTTTCTGCTGACAAGAATGTCACTTACACCGACAACAACGGCATGGGTGAAGGCTGGGTCGTCAAGGTCATCGATGACGATGTGATCATCGACGGCGGCGATACCAGAGGCGTCCTCTATGCTGTTTACCATCTGCTGGAGGATACCTTCGGTATCCACTGGTGGAATATGTGGGAAGAATATGTCCCGGATCTGGACAGTGCTGTGCTGCCCTATGATTTTGAGATCAGCGGCGAGCCTGTGTTTGCTGACCGTGGTATTTATTCCAGCGAGGGCATGGGCACCTTGTATTATGTCCGCAACCGCCTCAATGGTTGGACTTCCAACGGTTCTCCTGCCTACGGCGATGAGGAGAACTTTGGCAGACCCTACCATGTCCATACCTTCAACCGCTACCTGCCTGCAGAATACTCTGCACCCACCAGTGAGTCTTCCGCAAAATGGACGGATGCCATGAATCCTGACCGTGTGGACTGGTTTGAGGTCCATCCCGAATGGTACGCATGGATGGAATCCAGACAGGAGCGCATTAGCTTCGGTCAGTTCTGCATGTCCAGTGAAGGCTTACTGGAAGCTCTGACCGAGCGCGTGCTGATCGCCATTGAGATGTCCTATGAGGATGCTGATAAGGCCGGTAAGGCCCGTCCCAAGTACATCGATATTTCCCCCAACGATACCGGCAACTTCTGCGAATGTGCCGACTGCCGTGAGGCCGTTGCAACCTGCGGTCCTTCCGGTCATCTGCTGAAGTTCGTCAACAAGATCGCCGCCGTAGTGGCAGAGCACTATCCCGAGATCAAGGTGGAGACGCTGGCTTACTGGCAGTACTTTGAAGTGCCTCTGGATGATACTGTCCCCGCTGACAATGTGGTCATCCGTCTGGCTAGCTCCGATATCGACCTGATGCACGATCTGGATCATCCCAACAATGCAAAGGCAAAAGCCCGCCTGTATAAGTGGGCAGAATTGCTGAAGCCCGGTCAGCTGTGGTATTGGGATTACGGTATTACCACCAGCACCGGCGGTATTGTGACCAACTACTTCAAGTACCAGCCCGACTGGCAGAAGTTCCATGAAGTGGGCGGCTTCGGTATGTTCATTGAGCAGCAGAAGTTCAACACTTCCGACTTCTGGGATCTGAAGCACTGGGTCCAGACCAAGCTCATGGAAGATCCTTATCAGGATGTCCACGAACTGGTCAAGACCTTCCTGAGAGGCTACTACGGCGAAGCTGCTGCAGAAGACCTCTATGACTATCTGGTCTATGTCACCGAAAATGCCAAGGACTGGGAAAAGGTCATCACCTTCAACGGTGCAACCTTCACCTCTGAGGCTGAGTGGATGGACGGCAATGAGGCTCTGGTGGCCTGGCAGTTTTTTGAAGACGCTGTGGAAAAGACCGAGAATGATAATTCTCTGACTGCAGGGGAGAAGGAACTGTTCCTGAACCGCATCGGCGCTGCCAGAACGGCTCTGGACCGCGTGATCATCAAGAATCATTACCGTTTCTCCACGGAAGTGGCCAAGAACGGCGATCCCGATCATCTGTTCAACATTGACAGAAGCGAAGTGGCAACCCATCATAAGGAAGCTCTCCGCTGGCTGGCTGATATGGAACTGACCGATGACCACACCGGCACCCAGACTGTCAACAGACGCGGCTCTTACAATGATGTGGAAAGCACTATCAATTCCTATGCCAACCTGATGAATCAGGAGTCTGATTATTACCCCTATCCCGAAATTCCCAATCCTCCTCTGCCGGAGCAGATCTTTGAAGATCACCCCGGTATCGATGAAAAGCACATCATCGATTTCCCCTCCCACCTGATCTGGAGCGCATCTATTTACGGCGCAGGCTGGGAATGGATCGAGCAGGTGCCCAACGCTGCTTCCTATGAGGGCGGTATGGCCATCAAGTACGATCAGGAAAAGATGCTGGAGTGCAATGTCTCTGAGGACAGTATTCTGAAGTACTATTCCTTCAGCACCACCAGACCCATCTTCAGCAATACCACCAAGAAGCTGTATCTGGATGCCCCTCTGATTGCAGATGGTGAGTATCACCTCTATCGCATGAAGGATATGGTCATCTATACCAATGCCAAGACGGAACTGAGCCTTTTTGCAGACTCTATGCTTTTGTCTCTGGGTTCCAACCTGCAGCACCTGAAGGATAAGGTCGTGGATGTTTATGTTTCCATGAAGATCGAAGGCGACCCGTCTTTCACGGATAAGCGGAACCTTGGTGCATGGTATATTGACCGTTTCATCATCGTCTTGCCTTGCGAGGAGTGCGATATCGAGTATACCATCGAAACTCCTGCAACCTGTGCTTCCAACGCCAGCCGCTCCGGCATGTGCCCCATCTGCGGCAAGATGGTCACGGAAGAATACGAATACACCAGACTGGACCACAAGCTCACCGGCGACTTCTATTACGATGAAGCTACTGGTCTGTACAAAGCTCCCTGTGCTATCTGCGGCACTGCCGAGTTCGACTTCTGCGGCAAGTTGCCGGAAAAACTGGAAAAGTCCCTGAAAGAAACCGGAACCTCTCTGGATTACCTCTATATGTACGATATCGACGACTTCCGTGAAGTGAAGTACACTTCCTTCATCGAAGTGGAGGATGCCGATTCTGCCATGGGTCGTGCTGCTATGTATGATCTGGCTATGGAAAATGTCCAGTATTTCGAGATCACCGATGCAAGGCCCTTCCGGGATCTGGAAGGCCGGCTGCCCGGCGTTCCTGCAAAGGATATCGCTACCGACGGTCAGTATCATCTGTATCCCTTCGAGGATGTGGTGCTCTCCACCGGCGGTGAGTTCCATTTCTTTGACTGGTCCTTGTCTGTGGACTTCACCAAGCTGCCCATTCAGGGTCAGAAGACGGATCTCTACATCTCTATGAAGGTGGAAGGCGAACTGAAATATGACGATCTGAACAACCTTCCCAAGTACTACATTGACCGCATGTTCGTGGTGGGCAACTGTCAGGCTCACGTGGCTGACAGCTACACCTTCGATGCAGACAAAAATGCCTACACCGGTACCTGTGTCAACTGCGGCGGTCTGGTCAAGCACCAGTTTGCCTACGATCTGCCTGCAGAAGTGTACGCTGACATCAATGCCAATGATGTGGACTATGCCCATGTCCATGCTTATACCGCCAACGATGTCCAGCTCTACGGCGGCATGACCAAGGTGGAAGATGCTGCTTCTGCCGTGGGCTTTGCGGCTTTGAGCAAGAACTACACCGGTGCGGCAAGCAACTTTATCATCAAGCAGTATGCCCCTGAAAAGACTGTTGCCACCATTCCCTATGGCACTTTGAAGGCCAATGCCGGTAATGGCTACAAGGTATATAAATTTGAAGACCTCACCCTGCCCAAGAATCCTGCCAGCGGTGAATATTACCTGCTGTTGTTCGGCTGGAATATGCAGACCAGAAAGATGGTCGCCGAACTGGGCGGCAAGACAGTGGATCTGTATTTCTCTATGAAGGTGGAGGGCGATCCTGCCACCGGTGCCGATTTCTATATTGATCAGATCATTGCCATCGACGGTTGTGCACCCGATATGGAGGCTCTGGTCATCAAGACCCCTGCTGCCTGTGGCACCAATGCTGTTGGCGATACGGTCTGCCTTACCTGTAAGAAGGGCATCCAGAATGTAGAAGTTCCCAATACCATGCTGGAGCACGACTTTACTGAGGATCCCAACACCTGCTCCATCTGCGGCGAAAGCAAACTGCCGAAGGCGGTTTCCGATGGTCTGGCTGCCAAGGGCATGAGCGTGGAGCACGCCCATATTTACGGCGCAGATGATTTTAGCCTCAGCGGCATGACCCGAGTGACAGATCCGGATTCTGTGGTGGGCTATGCTGCCAAGAAGACCGGCTACACCGGTGCTGCCGGCGGCCTGAAGTTCGGTTCCTATTCTCCCGACAAGACCATTGGCACCATTTCTCTGGCTGACCTGAAGGCCAACGGCGGCGAATACAAGATCTATAAGTTCGCCAATGTGAAGCTGCCCAAGAACCCTGTTCCCGTAACCAATGAATGGTATGTCTGGACTCTGGGCTGGCAGCTGCAGAACAAGCAGCTGATCCGTGAAATTGGTGGCAAGACCGTGGATCTGTATATCTCCATGAAGGTGGTTGGCGATCCTTCTGCTGCCAAGGGTGCGGACTTCTATGTGGATCAGATGTTCGCGGTGGATACCTGTGCTGATTACAGCGAAAGCGAATACGTGTTCGGTGCAGGCACCGGCACCTGTCAGGATGCCGCCGGTTCTGTGGGCAAATGTCCCGTCTGCGGCAAGGAAAATCCTGCATATACCAGACCCGGTGTGGCCGGAAAGCACAGCTTTACCAAGTACATTCAGGATAAGTACGATGTGGTTCGCTATGTTGCCGAATGTGACTACGGCTGCGGTGCAACCGATGTGAAGGAGCGCAAGGCTCTGACCCTGGAAGAAAAGCTGCCGGAGGGCTTCCCCGAACAGGCTGCCGGTCATGTGATCGCCACCTACATGGTTGGTGAATTCAGACTCCATGCAGATGAAGACTATTATATGTGGGATCCGGAACTGGATTATCCCGTCGGTGTCCGTCCCTGTCTCAAACCTGACCACAAGTACTTGAATATGCAGGCATCCAACGGCATTGAACTGAGTATGTATGTGGGCAGCGGCACCACCAAGACTCCTGCCAGAATCTATGCCAGCGAACTGGCTGCCAACTCCGGCAAGGGCTATCAGCTCTACTCCTTCGAGGATGTCATCCTCATGGTGGAACGTGATAACCATTACTTCTACATGTTCAAGGACTGGTGTCTGCAGATCCGTATGCTCCATGAAGATCTGGAGGACTACTACCAGAAGCCTGTGGATATCCATGTGTACATGAAGGTGGAGGGTGATGTCAACTGCAGCAGCGGCTATGACAATCTGCCTACATACACCATTGCATCTGTCATCGTGACAGAAAAGTGTACACCCGATGATAGCTGGACTGTTCTGGAACCTGCAACCTGCGACAAGCTGGGCAGAGCTGTAGGCAACTGTGCTGTCTGCGGCTGCCAGAATGTAGAAACCAGTATTCCCAAGCTGAAGCATGAGATCATCAACCCTGTGGTGAGAATTCAGCCCACCTGCGAATTTGATGCAGAGTACAAGGGTGTCTGCGCTGTCTGCGGTCTGTCCGTCAATCAGGAAGCCGAAGGCACTAAGCTGACTCATAGCTTTACCACCTACATCAAGCAGGATGACGGCACGGAGTATGCCTTCTGTGACCATGGCTGCGGCGAGCGCCACTTCCGGAATTCCGTCAGCTATGGTGAGAACCTGCAGCTGCCTGAGCCTCTGCAGCCCATCATTCCCATTCTGGGCGGTGCAGCCGGTGGCAGCAGCTTCAGCTTCTCCGATATCAACGAGTCTGACTGGTACTTCGAGTCTGTCAAGGATGCATGGAGCAACAAGCTCATCAACGGCGTCACTGCAACCGAGTTCCGTCCCAACGAGACTCTGACCGTGGCACAGGCTGTGAAGCTGGCATCTGCTTACCACGAAATGAACTACACCGGTGATGTTACCCTTGAAAATGGCAGCGGTAACTGGTACAGCTCTTATGTGGACTATGCCGTTGAAAACGGCATCATCGACAGCAAGTATGCTTCCAAGAGCACTGCCGAGATGAACAAGGCCATCGACAGAAGCGAATTCGTCTCCATCTTCGTCAAGGCTATGGACGAAGGCAGCCTGGTCGGTTACAACCATGTGGCTGACAACGCCATTCCCGATGTGAAGGCAGACGACGAAAACGCCGATGCCATCTACAAGTTCTACCGTGCCGGTATTCTCACCGGTTCCGATGCCAAGGGTACGTTCAACCCCACCAGCTCTATCAAGAGATGTGAGGTCGCCACCATTCTGAGCAGAATGTATAACGAGAACGTCCGACAGAGCATCACCCTGAACTAATATTCAGAAAATCGAAACCAAAAAAACAACCCCTCTCCCAAAAGGAGAGGGGTTGCTTTATGCATTTGACACTTTTTTCAGCACTGTATAGGGCGACTGCCCCGTATGCTCCTTGAATACCTTGGAAAAGTAAGAAAAATTCTCGTATCCGCACAGTTTTGCCGTTTCTCTCACCGTATAATTGCCCGTTTGCAGCAGACGCTTGGCTCGGTCACAGCGCAAAAGTGTCAGATAGGTATTGGGGGTGTAGCCGGTGTATTCCTTGAAAACCCGCAGAAAATAATACTTGCTGAAGCCGGCGGTGGCAGCCAGCTGCTCCAACGGAATCTTCTGGTTGATGTGCTTCTTCATGAACTCGATAGACATCCAGATTCTCGACATCACACCGCCATTCAGGGTGTCATGCTCTTTTTCTTTGCTGTAGGTTTTGGCCAGATGGAGCATCAACTGGAGAAAAATGGAACGCAGGGTGGCATTTCGAAAATGGATATCCTTGGAATCCTCATACTTCAATTCCAGACTCATATAGGAGGAGTTTCTGGCATTGCTGGCACGGAAAAATTCCGACAGCAGCTCTGAAACCTTCGGATCATGAACCACAGAGGGAAACTCCAGCCGGGAAAGATCGATGCCGTTGTCTGCCAGGAAGTCGTTGTCCACCAGCACGCAGTCAAAGGTGACTGTATCGGTGGGAAGGACCGTGTGTGCTACATAGGAATTGAAGATCGCCAGATCGCCCGGTTTCATATTCACAGGCTCACCGTTGAAGGTGACGGTAGCAGTGCCCTCCAGAATGTGGATCAGCTCCAGATTGACATGAAGGGTGGGAATACAGGGTTTTCCGTCACTGTGCAGCGTGTCCCGATGGAATACAAAGGGCAATTCTCTCCGCATCCAGAAGAGGGTCTCATATACGGTTTTGTCGTAAGATGGCAATATATTATTATTCATAAGCAATATCTCTTTCCTAAATATCGACTGTATTATATAAAATAATTACAGATTTTTCAAGAAGTTTGTGATCCAAGGAGCAGTTATGAGCAGATCGGTATTTTACGGAAAAGGGTTTCGTATCACCCACACAAAGAATGAGGAAGGTCCTTATTACACCATTCCATGGGATCACTATGAGGACAGCCTTTGCGTGACCTGTCTGATCAGCGGCGGCGGTATCTGTACCATTAATGGGAATGGATGTGTCTGTTCTGCAGACTCCATTCTTTTGTTTCCGGCGGATAAAAGCCGTCATTATCAGTTTGAAGAGAAAGGTCCCCACGAAAGAATCAGTTTTTATATCTCTGATGCGCTGCTTCATTCGCTTGCGGATCGGGAAGGTTTCCTGCAATTAGCGCAAAAAACCTCTGCGCTGGGTATCGCCCTTGGTCCCGAGGATTATGACATAAAAAAAGCGAGTCGCATTTTGGATGAAGTCAAAACCGTATTTCACGGGAAAGAGGAAGAGAAGGAAGCGAAACTGCTGGAACTAGCGGTGCAGATGATCGCCATCATTCAGGATGCAGCGGATCATGCCCCTCGCTCTTTGGAACTGCAGCCCCAGGATGAGATCATCAAAGCCATCTGTAAATATATTGAGGAGCACCCCTCGGAGGATTTGTCCTATAAGAGATTGCAGAAAATGTTTTATGTCAGCCGTTACCATCTTGGAACCAAATTCCCCCAGCAGACCGGTAAGAGTCTGACTAAATATGTGATTTTCAAGCGGCTGATTTGTGTTTGCAACCTTGTCAGAGACGGTATGGGTATTGAAGATGCCGCCTACCGATGCGGATTCAATACTTACTCCCATTTTTATAAGGAATTCATCCAGAACTTTGGCACATCGCCAAGAGAATATCTGGGCAAATAAGTAAGAACACCTTTCGACATTTTTTCATTTTGGTTGGCCAAAGTTAGTCATTTATATCCTGGATGAAGTGTTGGATACTATTGGAAAATAATCAGCAACGCCCTGTGCGAATATTTGCACAGGGCGTTATGCTATATTTAGGGATGACAGACTGGCTGTAAAAGCTTATTATCGGTTCTGCTTGTCTTCTGCCCCTACATAAAAATTCTGCAAAATTTTCGTTTTAAGCCCATCGTCGATTGCACTACATGGATTTGAGTAGTGTAAATTAACACAAGATAATTGGCGGAGAGATGGTATCTCTACCTGGAGCGTACATCGCTGCTGAGCTGAAGTCAAGAACGAAAAATAGATTAATTATAACGAAATTGTTATTCAGATTGGACATCTTCGCTGTAATACCAATCCAGAGAATAGACTATATCTTCGAATTTTTCGAGATAGCTGCCATCCAGGAAATCTTCCCAGTCCTGAATGTAGTAGTCGCCGTTCTCATAGACGAAGGACACTTCGTAGGTCATGCCGACGAGACGGGCGGCCTGCAAATAAACCGCTGTGCCGGAAAGTCCGTCTTCCGACAGGGTGATCTCGGGATCGTAGATATACAGGGGCGTCAGGTAGGGATAGGTTCGTTCTTTGGCAAAAGCCTCACAGAAGGCCGCCTCGTCCATTTGATCCCGGAAATCCTGGCACAGGAAGGCATAGATCTTCTCCGGCTCCTTGTAGGAATGGTCCACAGCCTCTGCGTAGGCTTCCAGCCGTTCCAGAGCGCGTTCCTGGGTCTGGTTGGAGCCGCATCCGCCAAGTACCGTCAAAGCCAGCAGCAGGCAAATTATAATACTTTTCTTCATCGTTCCATTCTCGAGTAGGGGATGGTGTATGCACTGGGGAACTCTGCGTTTTTGGAAGCAAAGATCAGGGCAATGATCGTCAGAATATAGGGCAGCATCAGCAACAGCTGGCTGGGAATACCGATGCCCTGGGCCTGCAGACGCAGCTGCAGAGCGGAAGCCAGACCGAACAGCAGGGAACCCCACATGGCTCTGCCGGGCATGAATCGGGCAAACACGACTACGGAAACGGCGATATAACCGAAACCGCCGATGACACTCTCCGTAAATGTGTTCAGATAAGCGGTGGTCATGAATGCACCGCCGATACCGGCATAGGCACCGCCGATCAGGACAGATGCATAACGCATGCCGGAAACGCTGATGCCCTTGGAGTCGGTGGCACGGGGGTGCTCACCCACAGCCTTGATCTTCAGACCAAAGGTGGTACGCTCCAGAATGAACCATGTGATGGGAACCATGAGAAATGCGAAGTAAACCAGAATGTTATGCTGGAAGAAGATGGGACCGATCACAGGAATCTCAGACAGGACAGGAATGTTCACAGTCTGGAAGGTGGTAATTTTGGCAGGCAGAGCACGGATACCGAAAATCACACGGTAGATGTAGGCTGCAAGACCGGTGGCCAGAATGTTCATGCCGATGCCGGCGATGACCTGATTGGCCCGCATGGTCACGCTGAGCCAAGCCATGACCAGACTGTACAGTATGCCGCTGAGCATGCCGGCAAGCAATCCGAGCAGCAGATTGTTGTTGGTGGCGCAAGTGGTAGCGAAGGCGCAGATGGCACCCATCAGCATGGTGCCCTCCACACCAAGGTTCAAAATACCGGCACGCTGCGTATACAGCTGACCCAAAGCAGGCAGCAGAATGGGAGTGGCCAGTCGGATCATACCGGCGAACAGGCTAATGAAAAAGCCGGTGGTCAGGATATCACTCAACATTTACCTTCTCCTTTCTGCCGTTTGAAAAGCTTGGTTACAGCTTCACTGAATGTGGTGCGGGCAATGACCAGAATGATGATAAGACCCTGAATGACATTCACCACGGAGTAAGGCACTTCTGTCATACGCTGCATACTGGCACCGCCGCAGAGCAGAATCGCAAAGAAGCCTGCAGAAGCAATGATACCGTAGACATTCAGAGAACCAAGCAGTGCGATGATAGTGGCGATATTGCCGTAGTCACCGGCAATGCCCGTCAGAATGCGGTACTGGATGCCGAAGGTTTCGATCCAGCCGGCAAGACCTGCAAAGGCACCGGAGATCAGCATAGTGACCATGACCGTGCGCTTCACATTGATTCCGGCATAGGTTGCCACTTTTTTACCCTGACCGGTCAGATCAATTCTGTAACCGATGGTGGTACGCCAGAAGAAAATCATAAGAATGATGACTGCGATCAGAATGAAAATACCGCTGTGGAGACGGTAAGTACCGAACAGACGGGTCAGATACATTTCTTCGGGGATCAGTGCAGACTGGGTCAGATCGCTGGCAGGGTCCTGCATGGGTCCGTTGACCAGATACATGAGGAAATAATCCGCAATGTAGGTCAGCATGAGGGTGGTAATGACCTCATTGGCATTGAATTTGTTTTTGAGCCAGCCTGCAATGCCTGCCCAAAGGGCACCGGCAGCAATGGCGCAGATCAGGGACAGGGGAATGCGAATCGCATAAGGTACGGGCACATAGAGCGCCACAGCCGTTGCAGCGATAGAGGACATAATGAACTGGCCGCCTGCACCGATATTCCAGAGCTGGGCACGGAAGGCGATGGATACGCCGAAGGCCAGGATCAGAATGGGGATCAGCTTGACGAACAATTCACAGATTTTTTGCGGAGAACCAAAAGCACCGCGAATAATGGCTCCGTATGCTTCAATGGGGCTGTTTTCCGTCAGCGTCACCAAAATGCCGCCCAGAACCAGCGCAATCAGGATCATACAGACAGTACCCAGAACCTGGGTCACCGCTTTCTTTGCGTTCAGATGCATACTCACGCCTCCTCCTGTTTCTGACCCATCATCATGGCGCCCACCTGCATGGTATCGGCACCACGGGGGAGAATGCCCATCA
>JAZNNW010000062.1:0-14912 GCA_045580485.1 Candidatus Avilachnospira sp.
GTGGTAGGGCCATTCTTCCTGGAGAAACTAGCTGTTCTGGATACGATGGAAACCATGGATTTGGCAACTCTGGAGCCGATACTGCCTTGGCTTCTGGGCTTCGGTGCCTATGTGCTGGTATTGATCGGACTTGCCGTTACTGGTCTTGTCCTGCTGTGCATCAATAAGCGCAGAGTATCCTTCGCACCTGCAGAGTTGGAACTGCCCAAGGAAAGTCGTTTTAAGACTGTTTATGTGAATGTTGGCATGATTCTTTTGATCCTCGGATGTGCGGCACTCATTATTTCCAATGTGATGATGTTGTAAGTTTGCAACTTCATGTTAAGAGCCTCGTAGATCTCCGGGGGAAGATGAGAGTGAAATTATGAAATACGCAGCTGATTCTAGAAGCCTTGCCCGCAATGCCCTGAAGGGCAAATGGGGCATCGCAGTTGTTGCCCGCCTGATCGCATCGCTATTAGGTGCCACCGGCTCCAGCGGACCGGAAATCAATGTAGAGCTAAACGACGGCAATTTTAACGCAAGCCTGCAGATCCTGGTAAGGATGAGGTCGCCAGTTCAAATCTGGCTAGCAGCTCCAAGAAAAAGCCTAGAACCCCAAGGCTTAATAGTGACAAGTAACTATTTGCCGCAGAGAACGGTGTGACCCGAAGGTCACGCCGTTTTTCTGCGTCCATAGGTTGTTTCTGTAGTAATTGTTTCGGAAATAACGGGAATTTCCACATCGTCCACGAAGTTGAAGTAAATCTTCACTTTCTGCTGTCGCTTGCCGCTGGACTTGTCCGGGGCGAAGACTACAATCTTCTTGACATACTCATTGACGATGGTTTGTGTCAGCTCCTTCACATCCACATATTTCTGTGTCAGAGCGATAAAGGCGTTCAAGCCCTCATCCATTTCTTCCCGCTGTTCCACCCATTCCTCGATAACGTCAATTTCAAGCCTTAACCGTTCCTGTTCTTCCTCATAGTCAGCGGACATCTTCTTGTATCTGTCCTTGCTGATCTCACCGAGGGCGAAGTCCTCATACAGCCGTGAGATAATGACATCCAGAGAAGCGAGACGCTTTTTCGCCTGTTCCACTTTCTTTTTGTCATCACGGATGCTCTGCTCATGGTCGGCTTTTCGGCATTGCAGATATTCCTCCTGGAAACCGTCCACATCGTTGCGGATATACTCGTTGACTGCCCGGATGCGTTCCAGAACAATGTCACGCAACGTATCTTCACGGATATAGTGGGCAGTACAAGTGCCACGGTTGCTCTTGTAGTGATTGCAGACATAGTGATCCTGCTTGCCCTCAAAGCTCTTGCTTGTGGCAAAGTGGAGCTTGCCGCCGCAATCGGCACAAAACAGAAGACCGGAGAAGAATCCTTGCCGTTCCGCTTTTGCGGGGCGGCGTTTGTTCTTTCTAAGTTCCTGCACCCTGTCAAACTGCGCCTGTGATACAATCGCTTCCTGTGTGTCCGGCAAATAGAACATATTCTCCGGCTCATTGGGTATCCGCTTTTTCAGCTTGTAGGACTTGGAATAGGTCTTGAAGTTGACGGTACAGCCGGTGTACTCCTGCCGTTCCAGAACGCCAACCACAGATTGACCAATCCAATGATACGGTCTTTCCGGCAGCGGCTTTTTCTTCTGCTTGGCATACAGAGCCTTTGCGGTCAAAATCTGCTTTTCTTCCAGAATCCTTGCGATCTGTTCCGGTCCCTTGCCGTCAATGCTCATGTCAAAAATCATCTTGACCACGGGAGCCGCTTCTTCATCCAGAATCCAATGCTCCTTGTCCTCCGGGTCACAGCGATAGCCATAGGGCGGCTTGCCCATGTGCTTTCCGCTTGTACCACGCTGATGCAGACTGACACGGACTTTCTTGCTGGTATCACGGGGATACCATTCGTTAAACAAATTACGGATGGCAGCCAGACCCTCGCTATCGCCCCGTTCGCTGTCCACTCCATCATTGACAGCAATAAAACGAACGTCATAGCTCGGAAAGATAATGTCCGTGTATTGCCCAACGGTCAGATAGTCACGCCCGAAGCGACTGAGGTCTTTGACCAGCCAGCAGCCCACAAGCCCCTGTTTGACAAGCTCAAAGCCTTCCTGTACGCCGGGACGATTGAAGTTCGTCCCGGTATAACCGTCATCCACCAAGATTTTCAGATTGGTGTACCCATGATCCTTTGCATATCGAGTCAGGTATTCTTTTTGATTCTGTATCGAATTTGATTCATCAGCCTTGCCGCCCTTGGCATCTTCCTTGATGTCCTCTACGGACAGACGGCAATAGATGATGGTAATTTTCTGCTGATCCAACATAATATCCTCCTTCGGTTGTTGGTCAGCTGACAGAATCGGTGTGCATGACTGTATTATATCATAACTTTGAGTCTTAATCATGAACAAATCGCTCCTTTCTCAGAAAAAATGAGCCGTTTTACCTTGTCGGCAAGCGGCTCACTTCCTGCACATTCAGTTTCAATGACATACCATGTGTTCCCGATCTTACGTTCAATGGTGGTGCGGAACGGAGAAGTCAGAGTTTCCCAACGCTTTCGACATTCTTCCAGAAAGTCAATGGGCGGCTCACAAACCGGTTCATGGTAGCTAATATCAATAAAGGAACAGGCATCAACCAGTTCCCAGTCCGTGAGGTCATCACGCAGTATCATTTGGTTAAGCTGATCTACGGTATAGGTCTTGTTTTCATTCATAGGCAAAATATTCCTTTCTTAAATTTCCATGTCCTGTCCACGCTTACGGGCAGGAGCTTTGTGTTCCTGTGTTTCCTTTCCTCTTGCGAGGACGGTATTGACAAAAGCCCAAACCCTTTCGGATGCAACCTCAATCGCATCGAGGAAAGGCTGGACTTTCTGTTTGAGTTCCAGATATTGTTCCTGCAGCTTTTCAAAACGCTGTTTCCATACCTTTGCGCTTTTCTCTGCCTGCTCGTACTTCTGCTTGTATTTGATCTTCTCAGCCTTTTCCGCAAAACTGCTGACCGCATAATCCTTTAGGGTGCGGCATTCATCCGCTGTCAGAGTGATATTTCCTGTAAAGGAATTTTTCTTACCCATCGACTCGATCTCCTGTGCAGTCAGAGCGACAGCCTTTGCAGCTTTGGTTTCTTTTTGCAGAGCTTCCAGTTTCTTTTTTTGCTTCTCTGCGGCAGCCTTGGTATCCTCCAAACTCTGTTCTGCCTGTGCCAACTGTCCAGTCACAGCTTCCAAACGATGCTGTTCAGCCTGTACCTTAAACTGCGTCACCGTCAGATGTTCCTCGGTGCTGCCACGCTCTCCACGCTCCACATCGGTATAACCAGCATTTCGCATGAAATTGAAAAAGTCATCCTGCAATACGCTGTAGGATGACTTCAACATCGTTTTTCCTTTTTCGGTCAGCTTTGGATTTCCGTCCTCATCAAGTATGGGCTTGGAATCCCATTTCTTACTGCGGCTTACCTGCATGATGGTTTCTTTTACGGTTCCACGGAGGGCTTCATCCTTGCATCGCTTCGACCAAAGGATTTGCTTTTCAACCACCGGGATATAGACTACATGAAGGTGGTAATGATACACATCCTCGCCCAATGCTTCGGACATTGCCCGGTTGCGCTCGTCAGCGTGCATCACAGCGGAGAGGATATACTGCTCACCGCCCACGATCTTCACGGCGGCTTTGTAGGCATCGGCATAGAACTGTTTCGCAAATTCATAGCCGCCGTGGTTGTAGAAATAAGCGGAGTTTACATCGAAAACCAACTCGCCGTACTTGATGGCATCCGCTTTCAGACCTCTGGTGGAGATCACGCCGTCCTGTTCCATCTGCTCAAACATTTTCACATAATCGTCCGTGGGAGCCTTGTAGTGGACGTTCAGTACAGTACGTTCCGGCACGATGTCTTGATTGCTGTAACCGTCCTTTTCTCGTTCATTGTGTTCCTGTACCTTTGCCACATCATCCGGTGTTTCCAAGTCTTGATTACGGGCAACGGTACGGTCTATTCCATCATTTCTTGCCATAGATTTTTGTCCTTTCTTTCAGATTTGCAGACAGCGGAGAGCTGGGGAACGGCACTTTTTCAAAGTGTAATAACCCACTATGACACTTTCATCCATACTGGCTGCAAAGTGCCGTGGGCTCTCCCGAGGGGGAGTGCGGTCGCTGCGGCGGCCTCTGCTGACCAAGGCGAAAATGTCTGCACCTTTTCTCATGGTCAGCCCGTCTGCATGAAGCTGTTCCGGTGAACTTCTCCTTGCAGACGGCGGCAGCGAAAACCGTATCTTTCACTGCCATCCACAGGCAGCACTGCGGTGTGCCTATGGGGACGGGGGATGCGAGGAGCTGTTGTCGGGGCATCACTTCTCCTGTCTTTTCTGCCATACGATTTCAAAGCCCAGCACATCGGCAAGCTGTACCGCTTCGGTGTAGCGGAGCGATTCACGCTGGAGCTTGTTGGACAGATTGGATACGCTGTCGCTCCATCCGTACTCGTCCGAAAGAAGGTCAACGACCTCCTGCATGGTACAGCCATTGCGTACAATGTACGACTTGATTTCATTTCTCAAATTTGATTTCATACTGTGTTTACCTCCATAAATTCGTGATATTGGTTTTCTGTGCGGTGAACTTCCGTCACCGTTGAATAAATTTTTTGAAAATGGTGTTTTCCTCTCAGATTTCGCTCTGCGTAGTCCTGTCCATAACAGCACCCTATCGGGTTTACTGATTTGTAGGGGAGCAGACGGAACAGAAAGATACACCACATATCCGTGAATTGGCTTTACTGCTTCGTAAATCACCGAATGATGATTTTGATACTTCCTGCGGTGTAAAACTTCACGGATTGCACAAGGCTTGATTTTAGTGCCTGTAAAATACCCTCGTTTTCAATGCTCATATAGCGGTGGACTTCAAAAGTGCCGTACGTACTGTACGGTACGTACAGCACTTTTTCACTTCGCTCACCATTTCAGAAAAGGCATCTTTGCCAAGACCTCAATGCCAATAAAGCCACGGACACGCTTGCCGTTTACATGGATGTTGTTGGTGGCTTCCACATTGTAAAGGCGTTCATTCTGTGCAAGCTCGGAGCTAAGGCGATTAGCCGACATCGGTTTTCGCACATTGTCCTCACACCACAGCTTGTAGGCTTCATAGATTGCCTTGGAGCTGGCTTGTGCATCTGCCTTGAAGCGGATATATCCCTCCGATTGCAGAAACTCAATGACATTGTTGCTGCTGCGTTTGACCGTTTCCACGTTCTCTATGGCTTGTCCGCTGATTGTGAACTGATAATTGTTTGCAAGCAGCCTATGCAGCCCCTCCAAGCACCACAGGAAAATACCCTCCATCTCTGACATGAGCTTTTCCACGAGGAACGGATCGTCGGTACGGTCAGTCGGTCTGTCCTTGGTGGTCAGCACGATCTGACGGCGAAAGAAACCGTCCGACTGGTCATGCAGGGCAGTCAGCGCACCGTTGCCGAAGCATAGGAAACGGGCATACAGTTGGCTTTGATAGCTCTGTACGCCCTTGCGCTCCAAATCCATCTTGCACTCGGCTGTGACGATGGACTTGATATAGTTGGTTTTGGGAAGTGCGCTCATATCCATATCATCATCCACCATCAGCAGCTTGTTTTCCAAGTCGGCTCGGCTGAAACGGTTGTTTTCGATTTTCTGGATGCTCGTGGTGTTCATGCTGTCGCCAAGGATGGAGCGCATCACAAGACCGATACGGCTTTTGCCCTCGCCGCCCTTGCCGATGAGCATGAGCATCTTCTGTCCTTTGGTGGACGGGATAAGGCAGTACCCCAAATACTCCTGCAAGGTGGGAATGTCCTCCGGCACAAGCAGATCGGACAAAAAATGCAGCCATCTCTGCGGCTGCGGTGCATTGGGATTGTATTTGACCCTCATGCGGTTATTGCAGTAGGTCTTGTCCTCGGTGAACGTACCATCAAGGAAATACGTGCCGTTTGCCACATGGATACGGTCTATTTCAATGGGTAACGGGTCTGAGTACGCCATGAGCTTGACTGTATCAAAAAGGCTTTTTACTTTCTTTGCAATGCCGATACTCTGACAGCTCATGACCTCATCCAGAATCATCTGCTGGATTTTGCCCTCGTCCTCGATCATGCCGTCCACGGTGAACAGGCGATTACGGACACATTTCATCGGGTGCTGATGCAGAAACGAAGCACAGAAAGCAACCTCGTCAATCATCTTGCCGTCATACCAAGAAGGCTGCTCCATGCCGTCAAAGTTCTTGTTCGCCAATATGCTTTTCCTCCTTCCTTGCCTTTTTCAAATGCTTCTGTAATTTTTGCAGCTTGCCATCGGTCATTACCATTTCAATGACCTCATTGCGCTCATAGGAATCGCCGCCGATGAGCGTGTCCACCAGATATTCCACATAGTCAAGCCGGTCACAGGCTTCAATAAAATGCGGATGCCACTTTTCTTCCGGTGTCCTCGGCGCATACAGACACTTCCACTCTTGAAGCAGCTTCATATACTCCAAGAGCGCAGAAAAACACAGCTTCTCATTTTCTCTGAGTCGCTGTGCTTCGCTTTTCCTGTTCTGTTTTTCCTGCAATACCTTGGTGGGCGGCTTGTCCTGCGTGATGCCGAAGTCGTATGCCAGCTTCTTTGCCGCATCGAGCATGGACAGACCGCAGAGCTTGGATGTGAAGTCGATCACGTCCCCATGCTCGCCGCAAGCGAAACAATGGTAGTGGTCATCGTCCACAAACAGGCTCGGATTGCGGTCATTGTGGAACGGGCAGAGTGCTTTCCCGTGACGGTTGACCTCCACGCCGTACCTTTCTGCCGCTTCTCTTATGTTGATGCTTGCCTTTACTGTTCCGAATACATTCATTCAGTTCCTCCATAATTCTTTTTGATAGGGACAATTTTTCATCCCCTCGTGTATATTATGAGGAAAATCGTAAAAAGGGTGCTGATGGCATGACAAGCTCATTTCAAAAAACATGACAGCGGATTTTTATGAGAAATGACAGCTAAAAAGAATTTCGGTAGCCGCTACCAAAAATATCTCCTATGTTCTTTATTTCGTCACATTTGTATGGTATAATGTTATAAAAACAAAAAACATGACAAGGAGGGCAAGACGGATGGAACAGGAAAAGCGTGGTCGTGGCAGACCGAAGATCGACACGCATATCACCGAATACGGCGCACCCAGCCGCAGACAGGCAATCAACGCTATGTATATGTTTGAGGGCGTACATTTATTATCGGTAGCCGCTACCAAAATTCCCGATAGTGATCTGCTCTGGCACGCTGACGATGCAACGCAGACAGCGAAAAGTAAAAACGGCATCCTTGAACAGCTTGGGCGCATGAGGGTACAAGATCATTACAAAGAGGAAGATTGCATTTACATTGCCAATCTTGCCATTGCCGCCTTGAAGAACGGCAAGACCTCTAGAGAGATAGAAAAAGCAATCCGAAACGTGCGAACAGCAAACAAGAGAGCCGAAGCAGACCCCGACAGCGAATGGCTGCACAAGCAAGCGGTTGAAGCTGCCAATGAGCTTCACAGGATGGGAGGTGCTTTCCATGAGCATCCTTAATCAAAATCTGCTAACGCTTGATTTTTGGCAGGACAAGGTAACATACGGCAAACAGACCGTTCCCATCGGCACGATTGGATGTGCCGCACTCAACATCACCGATGAACAGATCGCAAAACTAACAACACTCTGCCAGCCATTGACCGAAGTAATTCTCATGCTCGGTACGGGCAGCGTGGATGTGTCTGTGTTCCCCGTGGCGGAGAAAGCTCTATGGAAGATTATCTGCTTTTTGCAGAAAACAAAACCGTTCTCTTTTCTGGACTTGGAAACGGACGATGAGGAACTGCACCGGCTCTTTGACGAGGAACACATAGAAAACATTGTTGCATACATCAACACATTACAGGAAATCGGCGCAGCAGCTTCTTTTGATGAAAAATACAGTCACGCTGTCGGTGTCTTGAAGCTGATACATGGAATGTCTCAGCTTGGAAACACGCTGAATATCTTCAAGGGCGGCATGATTGACTTCGCCCACAAGCTCCATGACAGCAAACGCACGCCGGACGGATATGCCGCTTCTTTTGCCGAGCATTTTCCTAAAGACGAAACTTTATCTCACGACAATTCTGCGTGGATGCAGTTGACCAATACCACGATGCAGTATGTGTCCGCTGTCATGCCGGAGAAAGGAATACCTCAGCTTGTGAAGCGTATGCACTACGTTTCTTTTGTGGGCATGTTCCGTTCCGACTTGTTTGAGGGTTTGTGTGTCGGTCATGCACCGAGGAAATGTCCCATCTGCGGAAGATGGTTTCTAACCACCGATGCAAGACAGACCAAATACTGCGGAGGACTTGCGCCGGGGGACAAACTCGAACGCACCTGCCGTCAGATCGGCAACCTCAAAGGCAGAGAGCAACGAGAGCTTGCGGACGATCATCCGATTAAGGCAATCTACACACGCCGTATGAACACGATCACGCAATATCTCCACCGTGGAACTTTGGATAAGCAGACCGCCGATGTGATGAAAGAGCTTGCAAAAGATAAATTGGAACGTGCGATTTTGGATGTTGCCTATGCCAAGGGTAGCTATGAAAAAGAAATGGAACAGACGGCTCTGCTGAATGAAGCAAAGAGAAAAACTTGAATATGGAGAAGCAATTATGTTTTATAATGCAAAAGAGAAAAAGTTGAATCTGTATAATACGCAAATTGACACTATTTCTTTCGGAAGCGGCAAGAAAAATCTAATTATGATTCAAGGACTGAACACCCGTGGCATTAAGGGTGCTTCCGTATCACTTGCATATTTGTATCGTCTTTTTGCCAAAGAGTACACGGTGTATCTGTTTGATCGCAGACCAGATGTCCCCGAGGGTATGACAGTACGAGATATGGCTTCGGATGTTGCTGAAGCGATGGATACATTGGGAATTACGAATGCTGATGTATTTGGTGTTTCGCAGGGTGGAATGATTGCGCAGTATCTCGCCATTGACCGTCCCGACTTGGTAAACAAATTGGTGCTTGCTGTTACGCTATCAAAGAATAATCCTGTTGTCGAATCGGCAATCGAAAAATGGATTGCATTGACTGAACAAGGAAATATGAAAGAACTTGTGGAAGATATGGCAATCCGTATGTATTCCGATGCCTATGTAAAGCGGTATAGACCGTTTATGCCGCTGTTGACTGTCATGCAAAAACCGAAAGATGTTAAGCGTTTTATAAAATTGGCAAGAGCTTGTCTTACTTGTAATGCTTATGAAGAATTGCACAAAATCCAATGCCCTGTCTTTGTAATCGGTGGACAACAGGACAAAGTGGTTGGCGGTATAGCTTCAAGCGAAATTGCTGAGAAACTCGGTTGCGAAATATATA
The DNA here is from genome assembly GCA_045580485.1 of Candidatus Avilachnospira sp. Lineage (GTDB taxonomy): Bacteria > Bacillota > Clostridia > Oscillospirales > Oscillospiraceae > Avoscillospira. The sequence goes on from JAZNNW010000062.1 coordinate 9,437, forward strand.
TGTATGAGAAGTTGGGACACGCCGCATATGAAGAAGCCAAGGACTTTAATCAAAGAGTCTTAGATTTCCTAATGGGATAAGCTACCCAATCAAAGAATCTTTCGGTTTAACCAAGAGAAAAATACTATTGCGTTGAAAGGAGGTGCGCCAAATGTCTGAAGAACGCTTCTGGAATACCGATGAATCTATCAGCACAGCAAAATTCGCTGTGCCGGACGGAGCTATGACCATGCGACAAGCAAGGCGCATCTTCCGTCTTGACCCTGCGCCGCCCAAGGTGGAGGACATCAATGATTACATCGTTTATGCTGTCCGTGAAAATGATCTGACCTACTTTACATACTTTCTCCATCACCACGAGTCCAGGCTGAACAAACGAGTGTATCGATTTCTGCTGACCGAGGGAATTGACCGATATGACCCTCTGCGTTTTCTGGATTACAAGCTCAGTTGTATTCTTGCTATGTTGGAGTGTTTGCAGAATTATGTTCCCGACAAGTGCGCAGACTTTCTGACATATGCCCATCACTTCATCGGCAACGCACTTCTGGATTGCCGCCGACAGGAAGAAGCAGGCTCTTTCAAATCTCTGGATGAGTACAAAGCCGCCCGTGGCATTGCATGGCTCTACAACAATTCCGGCAAGAGCGCAAAAGAAGTCATTGCAGAATACGCCGCCGAGCAAAACTGTACCGAAGAAACTGCCGCCGAGTATCTGACTCTTGCAAGGCAGAACCGCAACCGTGTTCCGTTCTATTCGACCATACAGGACGAGGACAGCGAAGAAACGGGCGAGGATGTGACCCGTGACGATAATTGGAACTATGCGGATATTCTTTGGGACGGCATTCGTGCCGATGCTGTGCAAGCTGCTTTGGACAAGCTCAGCCGAAAGGAAAAGTTCTTCCTTGAAAAACGCAATGCCATCTGCATGAATTGCGGACGGGTGATGCCGTGGGACGAGCGTTATTCGTTTGAACAGCTTGCCACCGCTTACGAATATAGCAGCACCAGCGGTGCGGAACGAGCTTACCGGAAAGCGGTGGACAAGCTGACAGAGCTTTTGATTGCTGAAGGTGCGCTCCATGCTGTTCGGCTGAAACAGAAATCCAAGACCAAGCACAAAAAGAAAATCGCCGCCGCAATCTACGAATACCAAGCAGACTGCGACGGCGAATGGGGCGAGATTTCATTTGATTTTGAGAATGGCACAGCGGAGATCCTCCGGCTTGCCGATTGGGACACGATGAAAACAAATCGCTTTGCGAACAAGGCAATAGCATTTCTTCTGAACTGTGAGAACGAGAAACTGCCAACGGAGACAATATTTGCCTTTGAATCTTAAACATATCAAACAGAAAAAACGCTGCAATTTCCATCACGTAAGGAGAAATTTGCAGCGTTTTTTCTATTTGCGGTTTTCTTCGATCCATCTTACAGCAAAATCTACAAGATCTCGCTGTTTCATCAGACGGATTGTGCCATTACCAAGCGATGCCTTGTGGATGGGACACGCATTTTCAAAAGCAGTTCCGATCTCATTAAAATCTTCACCATCTACAAAAAGTGTTTCGTACCGCTTCCAGACACGATGACCATTTTCCATGACCGCACTATGTTCGATACTGTTATGCTTACCGGGATAATCTGCCCGGACATCTGCCAGATGCAGCGATGTATTTTTGTCATATCCCACGCCAATCAATAAAACCAGGCCATCCAATTCATATAGTTTTCCAATAGGTGAGCCGTCTCCAAAAATATTGGAAAGGTCATGGGCAGCGGTCAAGTATTCAGCATACTTTCCCCATGCAGCCACAGAGCGGGCCGGATGATCGCTCCGTAGTGCGCCTGGCCATTTTCGGAACATTTCAGCTACGGCACCCATCGTGTTTGTAGGGGTAATCTCTTTGTTATATGCTGGCCAATTATCCCGTATCAATTGCCACCAATCTTCCGGTTCCTCCCAATGAACGCCTGTAGTGGGATCAAGGTTTTTCCATGATTGCGTAGGCATCATAATCGTTCCTTCGTTACCGACTGCTTCTATAAGTGCTTCGATTACCATCTGCGCTCCGCCGCAGACAAATCCCAAACTACTCAGAGAGGTATGAACCATGATCGTTTGTCCTTTACTTACCCCAACGCTGAGCAACGCATCTAAAATATCTTGTTTTAATACAATTTTTCTTTCCATATGATAATCCTCCATTACTTCATGACGCTTCCAACTGGTTCATCCATTTTCGTCTGCGAAATACGATCAACGAAATGCCAAAGCGAATACACTCCTCAAGTGACAGTAGAAAATATACATAAGGAATGGACAACTTCCAGACGAATGCACTTAAAAGCCCCAAAGGAACACCAAAACACCATGTACCGACCATATCAATGAACATGACATATTTTGTTCGTCCACCACTTCGGATAATTCCGCCGCCCAAAATCATATTGAGAACCTTAAACGGAACTACAATGGCATAGGCAAAGAGAATCTGCATTGTCATAGTCTTTACAGCATTATCTACCTGATAGATTCCCACATAAGCTTTGCTGGCAATCATTACAATGACAGATAGAAGTGCTGAGCCAATAGCACCGTAGAGCATCAGCTTTTTCGCTGACCAATAGGCCTCCTCGTTTTCACCACTGCCCAGGTGTTTTCCGATGATCACACTTGCCGCTTGAGACAATCCGCACAACGCACCGATCACCAATCCCTGGATGGGATTTGTCAAAGTCATAGCAGCACTGGCATCGGTACTCATGTGCCCGTAGATGGCGGCATAGACATTTTCCCCCAGACTCCACACCACCTCGCATACCAGCAAAGGCAGCAGCATAGACCAATACTGCCCCCAATTCATTCGGAGTGTTGCAGTGGGTTCTCCTTCGTTGGATTTCAAAAGGAAACCGTTTTTGGAAAGCATTAGGAGCATCAGCAGAAAATTGGCACATTGGGAAATTACTGTAGCAAATGCCGCACCACGCACACCCATGGGTGAGATCCCCAGCTTGCCGAAAATCATAATGTAATTCAAGCCGGTATTCAACAACGCTGACAGAATACTGGCATATAGGGGAAGCCGGGGCTTTTCCAAACAACGGAACAATGTGGAAAGAAGGGTTGCTCCAGCCATAGGAACAAAAGTTCCGGAAATCAACATCAAATATTCTGCTGCCGCCTGACGGGTCTGCACATCCCTGGTATAAGCTCCCATGATCTGATTCGGAAACAGGGTGCATATTACCATAAACATTCCGGCAATGCCTGCTCCCAGCAGCAAGTTTGTAAAGAAACTCCGGCGGACTTCGCTTCGGTTTTTCTGCCCCAGATACTGAGCAATCATAATTCCGGCAACAGCGCCAATGGCGGAAATCACTACAGAATAAATCGATGCAAATTTTCCTGCCAAGCCCACACCGGCCACATTGATTTCACCCAATTGCCCGATCATGATTTGATCTACCATGCTAAAAGAAGATTGCAGCATGGATTGCAATGCCACAGGAATTGCCAGGGTGCATACTGCTTTGAAAAAATGATCCTTTGTTTTCATAACACACCTCCCAATTGATTTGTTTCCATTGTAGCAACCGGGAAGTGGAATTACAAAGGTTAAGTATGTAACTATTTACAAAATACGCTTTGTAGATTTGTGCAATTTTACTTATATTCCTTCGTGCTTCTGCGTACAACTAAAGACACTGGCAATTTCACTTCTGTGCAGATTCCTTTACCTTCTCTCAGCTCTTTCAGCTTTCTAACAGCAATTTTTGCACGCAAAGCACCATCCTGTTTTATTGTGGTCAAAGTTGGAGTGACCATTTCACACATAGGCGTATCATCAAATCCTGCCACAGAAATATCCTCTGGCACTGAAAAGCCTTGCTCAATCAGGAAATGCATCAAATCTATAGCATAGTAATCTGAAACTGCAAACACAGCGGTCACCTGTTGAAATTTCTCCAAATTTGACAGATAAAATGACCATCTCTGTTCCTTTTGCATTGGGATCAGCAAAAGATCTGCCTTACCGGGGGCAAATCCCTTGCAAAAACCGCAGAAGCGTTCCTTGTCCACGCAAATGTTATTATCCGAAATACACAGAGCTGTTTGATGCCCTAATTCACGGAAATGGCATCCCATCTGATAGCCACCTTCAAAATTATCAATCGTGATGTTGAGTATTCGCTCCGGTTTTTCGCAAAAGCCATCATAAACCGCAAAAGGGATTCGCATATGATTACGCAGGTACATATAATCCGGATCGCAAAATCCAATCACAACAATCCCATCCATATTCCACATGGAGGCAAATCGAATGATTTCCTCAGCGCATTTGGCTTTTTTTACCATCATAAACCGTCCGCTGGATTCAATTTCTGTGGAAAGGAAGTTTAAGGAGGACGCAATGAAAAAATCATCCAGCGTGTGTTCTTCATATTTTTCGTGGTCATTGACAAAGACACCGATGATTTTGGAACTATTCCGGGCAAGGAGAATCCCTGCCATACTGGGAATGTACTGCCGCTCCTCCAACAAGGCTGTTACACGCTGAACAGTCTCATCGGAAACTTTATTTGTTTTACCGTGGATCACATTCGATACCGTAGCGGTGCTTAATCCTAATTCCTCAGCAATGTCACAAATCCGCACACGTTGTTCCATTTTTGTTTCCCCTCCTATTTAGGTGATGATCTTCTTTTATTCTATTCATTTTGTGCAGATAAGTCAAAGGTTATCCGCATAACCTAAACATGAAATAAAGAAGAACCACCCATAGAAATTTTTCTTTCCATGGGTGGTGTGATTGTTAAGTATCTAAAGAATTACATTCAGTTACAGTTTTCAAATAGGTTTCGGGATCGCCATTTAGTATCAGATCAGCGTATCCAACCGGGTCATTATAGATTAGATAATCCAGTTCTGACCGTTGATACATATTGTCGGCAACCTCGTTCTCGACGGCAATGGTATCAATCGCAATTATGCTGCCATCGGTGAATTTTAGTTCCACACAGCAGTTATCCATATTGTAGGCACAAGATATTAAGGTTTTCATGGTATTTCCTCCATAATTCGTGATATAAAGAGAAAATCCCGTCTGACTTCCTGTTAGAAATCAGACGGGATTTGTCCGTATGCACCCCGGAAACCGTCTGCTAACAGTTAATAAGTAAATTAGTTCCTTATCACTGTTATGCCAACGGGTTTTAGGCTTTCTTCTTTTTTGTGCTATACGGCGCTCACCCCAGAAACCGACACCAAAACCGACACGGCCGTATTTTATCATACAAAGTTAAGCTATAATTCTGCGCCATGTTGTGCAAATACGAATCGGCGTATATTGCGTGGAACGTATTTACGATAGAAGTAATTGTCCCAGCTAAGCAAAACCCGGCTTAGCTGGGACTATTCTTTTGCAATGAATAGCGAAGTAGTGCAATTCATGTCAATCTTCTTATTGCA
>JAZNNW010000063.1:0-4154 GCA_045580485.1 Candidatus Avilachnospira sp.
GTGTAAAAAGGTGTAATATACACACTTTTCTCGCCAAATGATTGTGTAGTTTATATCTCCGAATTGACTGGATATATCGGGCAAGTGACGGTAATATACACTCACAACAAAACAAACGGAGGAAAACACCATGAAGAAAATCACCGCTTTTGAGAACGCCATTGCCAACCAGGTCAAGGACATCCGCGCCAAGGGCATCAACCCCACGGCATTCTGGGCATACCGCAACAGCTGCCGCTGCGAGAATGACCTCATCGACTTCAACGAGGTCATTTGGGACGAGGACATTGAGGCCATTGCAGAGACCCTCAACAGCAACGGCATCACCGAGTTCACGATCAGCTGCAACTTCTCCGGCTTGATCCGCACCCTGGTTGCCTTTGAGAAGGTCGGATTCAAGATGGTCGGCACCACCCAGGTCAATGCCACCTACACGGACATCCGCACCGGCGAATTCGCAAAGATTGATGCCCTGCGGATGCAGAAGGCTTGAGGAGGTACGAGCATGGGCTTCACTACCATCGAAAAGCTGCAGCTTGCAGTTTCCGCCTCCTACGGCGCAGTCATTCAGTATGGTGACAAGGTTTTCGTCACCGACATCACCTGGAAGGGCGGGTTCACCGCCGAGATTTACGAGTTCATCGAGTTTCCAGAAGACACGGGCCTGGGCGAAATCGAATGCAGACTTACTCCCTGGGCAACCGCAGAGGAAACATTCAAGGACAACGGCCACGCACTGAAATGGTGCTTTGAACAGGTCAAGTAAATTTAAGGAGGAAACATCATGGCAAAAACTGGACTGGAAATCATCAAGGCATTGGACACCACAGCCGGAGAGATCGCAGAGATCATCAGCAAGGGTCATCCGCCCTTTGAGGAAGGCGGCTCGGTTGCTTGCGACCTGGTCACCTGCGAACAATGCTGGCTGGCATGGCTGACCACAGGCAAACCCCCGATCCCCACCAAGAAGTAAAACTACATCACAGCCCTGGGATGGAGCCGAGAGGCTCTGTTCCTCGTATATGGAGAGTCGCACCGATGACGGTGGCGGCTATTTTTTATGCCCTTTTTTAGGAGGTGACCGCATATCAGAAAATTGAAAAAGTATAAGCCGACCAAATTCATGGCCAAGGGCTCCTACTACGATAAGGACGCTGCTGACTATGCGGTCGGATTTATTGAGTGCCTTTGCCATACAAAAGGCACCTGGGCGAGAAAACCCTTTGAACTAATCGACTGGCAGGAGCAGATCATCCGAGACATTTTCGGCACACTGAAGCCCAACGGCTACCGCCAGTTTAATACCGCATACATCGAAATTCCCAAGAAACAGGGCAAGTCCGAACTGGCTGCCGCCGTTGCTCTTCTGCTGACCTGCGGTGACGGTGAGGAACGCGCCGAGGTTTACGGCTGTGCAGCCGACCGACAGCAGGCATCCATCGTTTTCAATGTAGCAGCCGACATGGTGCGTATGTGTCCGGCGCTCTCCAAGCGGGTTAAGATCCTGGACTCCCAGAAAAGGCTCATCTATCAGCCTACGGGAAGTATCTACCAGGTGCTTTCCGCTGATGTCGGCAACAAGCACGGTTTCAACACCCACGGGGTTGTTTTTGATGAATTGCACACCCAACCGAACCGAAAGCTGTTTGATGTTATGACCAAGGGCTCCGGTGATGCTCGTATGCAGCCGCTGTATTTTTTGATTACCACGGCGGGCAACGACACAAAGTCCATCTGCTACGAGATTCACCAGAAAGCCAAGGACATCATCGAGGGGCGCAAAATCGACCACACTTTCTATCCTGTTATCTACGGTGCGGATGAAGCCGATGACTGGACAGACCCCAAGACCTGGAAAAAGGCAAACCCGTCACTGGGCATCACAGTTGCCATCGATAAGGTACGAGATGCTTGCGAGTCTGCAAAGCAAAACCCTGGTGAGGAGAACGCATTCCGGCAGCTCCGTTTGAACCAGTGGGTCAAGCAGGCAGTCCGTTGGATGCCGATGCATCTGTGGGACAAATGCGAGTTCGCAGTCAACGAGGATGCTTTGGAAGGCCGGGTCTGTTACGGAGGTCTGGACTTGTCCTCCACCACGGATATCACGGCGTTGGTTCTTGTTTTCCCACCCACTGACGAGGATGACAAATACATCATTTTACCGTATTTCTGGATTCCAGAGGATAACCTTGACCTGCGTGTGCGACATGACCATGTGCCATACGATGTTTGGGAGCGGCAGGGCTTTTTACAGACCACCGAGGGCAATGTGGTTCACTATGGTTACATTGAACAATTTATTGAGCGCCTGGGTGAACGCTACAACATCCGCGAAATCGCATTTGACCGTTGGGGTGCTGTGCAGATGGTGCAGAACCTTGAGGGTATGGGCTTCACGGTAGTTCCTTTCGGACAGGGCTTTAAGGATATGTCCCCGCCGACAAAGGAACTGATGAAACTGGTGCTTGAGGAGAAGGTCGCCCACGGTGGGCATCCCGTTCTTCGCTGGATGATGGATAACATCTTCATCCGCACCGACCCCGCTGGCAACATCAAGCCGGACAAAGAAAAATCCACAGAGAAGATTGACGGTGCGGTTGCCACCATAATGGCTCTTGACCGTGCGATCCGCTGTGGCAATGATACCAGTGCTTCGGTTTATGACAGCCGAGGCATTTTGTTTATATGAAGGGAGTGACGTGATATGGGTATCTTTTCTGGTTTATTCAAATCCAGAGACAAGCCTGAAAACAGAACAGCAGGAAGTTCCTACACCTTTTTCATGGGTGGTTCGACTTCCGGCAAAAATGTGACCGAGCGGTCTGCCATGCAGATGACTGCCGTTTACTCCTGTGTCCGTATTCTGGCAGAGGCAGTGGCGGGTCTTCCGCTCCATGTCTATAAGTACAACGAAAGCGGTGGCAAAGAAAAAGCCATCGACCATCCGCTGTACCGTCTGCTCCATGATGAGCCGAACCCTGAAATGAGTTCTTTCGTGTTCCGAGAGACCCTCATGACCCATCTGCTCCTCTGGGGCAATGCATATGCCCAGGTCATCCGCAACGGCAAGGGTGAGGTCGTTGCCCTCTACCCGCTGATGCCCAACCGCATGACCGTGGACAGAGATGCCAAGGGGAAACTGTACTACCGATACATCACCACTTCGGATGATGCGCCCACAATGGAGGGCTCCACAGTCACGTTAAGCCCGGCAGATGTCCTTCACATTCCCGGCCTCGGCTTTGATGGTCTTGTGGGCTACAGCCCCATCGCTATGGCGAAGAATGCTATCGGTATGGCTATGGCCTGTGAGGAGTTCGGAGCCAAGTTCTTTGCCAACGGCGCTGCACCCTCCGGTGTGCTGGAGCACCCCGGCACCATCAAGGACCCTGGTCGTGTTCGTGAAGCATGGCAGAGTCAGTTCGGTGGATCTTCCAATTCCGGTAAAGTTGCTGTTTTGGAAGAAGGAATGAAATACACACCGATTTCCATTTCCCCAGAACAGGCACAGTTCCTGGAAACCCGCAAATTCCAAATTAATGAAATCGCTCGAATTTTCCGTGTACCGCCCCACATGGTGGGTGACCTGGAAAAGTCGAGCTTTTCTAATATTGAGCAGCAGTCCCTTGAGTTCGTGAAATACACCCTGGACCCCTGGCTGATCCGTTGGGAGCAGTCCATCTTCCGTGCTTTGTTCAGCGCGGACGAGAAGGTTAGCTATTTTGTGAAATTCAATGTGGAAGGTCTGCTTCGTGGCGACTATGCCACCCGTATGACCGGCTACGCAACCGCCCGTCAGAACGGCTGGATGTCCGCAAATGACATCCGTGAATTGGAGAATCTGGATCGCATCCCCGCAGAGGAAGGCGGCGACCTGTATCTCATCAACGGCAATATGCTCCCGCTGTCCAACGCAGGGGCTTTTGCAAATATAACCCCAACTACTGATGGAAAGGAGAAAAATCCCGATGAAGAAGTTCTGGAACTGGAAGAACCAGGCGGAAACGGAGACGACTCCGGCACAGCGGACGCTGCATCTGAACGGCACCATCGCAGAGGAAAGTTGGTTTGACGATGACGTCACACCCCAGCTTTTCAAAGAGGAACTGATGTCCGGTTCCGGTGATATTACCGTTTGGATCAACAGCCCTGGC
>JAZNNW010000064.1:0-19955 GCA_045580485.1 Candidatus Avilachnospira sp.
ATGAAGCAATCAGCCAAAGGCTGAACGAATTGCTTCAGGAAAAGGGCATGACACAATATCAGCTCTACATGAAAAGCGGTGTGCCCAAGTCTACCATCGGTAATGTGATTAACTGCTCCTATGATTCTGTAAAACTCCGTATCATCCACGAGATGTGTCAGGGACTTGGTATTGGCATTACAGAATTCTTTTATTCTCCCCTGTTTGATGAAGATAATTTAGAACCGTAAAGGCTTCGGCAGTTGTCGCCGGAGCCTTTTTGTTGTAAAGGCGGATGTTTATCAAAACCTTATCAGCGGTGATAAAAATACTATAACACAAAGAGAAAACATGGTCTGAAATCAAGCGATTTCAGACCATGTAGAGTCAATATGCAATTATTCCCATTCGCTTACGAGTTCTTTCCCACAGTTACTTTTCGCCTTATTCTGGGCTAATTTCCGTGAGATTTCTCTCGTTTTGCTTCGTTTTTCTCTGTATTCTCTGTGTTCTCAGCCCGCTTGGTACTGTTTTGGTATCAAAGTTTGGTATCAATTTTCTGAAAAATCGGCAGAGAAAAAATTCGTTATTCTTTTCCAGTAAGTGATACTTGGCTCGTACTAAAGTTCCAAATGGCTTTGATGTTTGAATACAAAGGTGGATGTAAAGGTCGTGCTTCCTTTTGAAGCACACTCATTATAACACAAATTCGGCAAAATTACAATTATCTCGCCAAAAATAATAATTGCCACAAATGTAACTTTTCTGCGAACGTCAAAAAGAGCCTGCAGCGAACTGCAAGCCCTTTCTGTTAAGTATGGTATTTAGTTTTTGCGACGAAGTTTCAGAACATAATCGTATCCGGGATGACGGCATCTGTCACAGGGTTCCTTTTCCTTCTGGAACGGGTCTCGGCGGCTGATGATGTACTCGTTGCTGTCTCTGTATTCATCCAGGCAACGTCTGCAGAGGCAACGCACATCGTCCTTGGGTGCTTGGTAGAACCACAGCCCGTATGTCTTTTTGAGTGCCTTGGAGATAGCGTTGAGGGTAGTGTGATCTTCCACGGTTCCGATATATGGACCGAGATCATCTTGGTTCACCGTGCGGAGTTGTTCCAACATAACGGTGGATGGACGATCAAGCCCATAACGCTCACCAAGGAAAATATGAGAAGGAAGATACATTCCTTTCTGCGCCGTGGTAATAGCGGCAATAACGGTGGTCGGGCTGTTGGCATTGAAGTTGTTAGCTTGAATAACAAGCGCCGGTCTAATACCGTTCTGGATAGAACCCTCGTTGGTTCCGAAGTCATAACAAAAGATGTCGCCGTGCTTAACTTTTCTGTTTTCCATAATGTAAATTCTCACTTTCATAATCGTAGAGGTCAATGCCTCTCACTGATTCGGAATTTCAAAGGGCAAAAATCAACGTTTTTTCAAAAAATTTTTCAAAAGATTTAGTGAGCGAGCGATACTCTGCTGAACTGCCTGGGGAGATACCCCCTCTTGCTCTGAAATTTCAACGATGCTGATGCCGTGTATGTAGTGCTTGATAACCCTTTCACGGCGGGTAGGCTTCAGCTTGTCCAATGCCTTATACAAATCATCGGAATCACATTGATCGTCAAAAAGACGCTCAAAAGGATTCTCAATCAGTTCGGGATGGTACTTCTCCATTTCGCCATCTTCATAGCCAAAAGCATCACCGTGCTCTGCGTTGCGCATTTTGTGTTTTCTTTCATTACTATGGAACTGCACGAAGATCTTGGCGTGTTCTTCGGTGAGAAGCAGGAACGGTTCATACTGCGAAACGATCTCGCCGTACTTCGATCTGAGGACTGTTTCTGTGAGGGCTGTAGCGATTGCCCATCTGATGTTCTCTCTGTAGCCGGTGTATTCGTGCTTGAGGTCAATGACCTTGCACTCTGCCTTGAAAGCCTGTTCAAGTTCAAATCTGTTTTTGGTTGTCATTATGTTTTCCTCCGAATTTTTGAAATTTGATTTTGGGTAAAGTCAAATTTCAGTTCGGAGGATCACGACAACCGTGTACTGTACTACGGCTGACAAAAAAAGAAGGGGTGCTTCTGCGTGTTGCAAAAGCACCCCTGTTAAGGAATATGTAGGTCAAAATAAAAACCCCCGTAAATTAGTCTTTAGAGCTTTTGCCCCTAAAGGCTAACTTACGGGTGTCGCTTGAAAGTCGTATGAGAGTCGCACGAGAGTCAAATGCCCCCTGTTTGCGTCGCACGAGAGTCAAATGAGAAAAAGAGGTGTCGCACGAAAGTCGCATGGGGTGTCGCACGAGAGTCAAATGGTCATTTTTCGACAAAAAACAGAGGGTACGAACCCTTTTAGAGATTCGCACCCTCTGCTGCATTGGTTATTTAGTTTTCAGTCAAATAGCTGTCCGTATGGAAGTGATTTATCTTTGCAAATGAACTTTTGGAGCGTATCAAATTCATCAGAGGTTAGACGGCATTTTGCCTTTTCTATCTCTCTTTTGGCAAGAGCCACAACACCGGAATGATAGATGGAATACACAAGCCAATACTGTGCCTTTACGTTTTCTGGCACGAGGTTCAATGCCTGGGTAGCGAAGTGATGAATACCGTCGTAATCTTCAAAGCGGGCAAGGATAGAAAGAAGCTCATCGACCATAGCGATGTACTTCATTTTATAATCTGTAGCTATACCGACAATCCAATGGTCATCACAGGCAGCTCCTAAAACGTGCCCTTTATACAGCTTGATGGCGTGTTTCAAGGAGTGGACTTTTTGCGGAATGGGAACATCTTGCTGCACCTGCTTCCACAGCTTCTCAAACTTTTGCAGATCGCTCATTACGTTCGCTGACGGACTTAATCTATAGCCGTTTGGAGTATATTCTATGAGCTTGCTCTTGCAGATCGGCTCAAACGACTTTCTAAAGCGGTATATATAACCACGAATGTTCTTGTTGATTGTGTCGATGTCGGAACCATCTTCCGGGTACAAGGCATCGGCAATAGCTAATGCGGAGTGAGACGTTTTTCTGTTGAGCATGATGTAAGCAACGGCACGGCTGCTCTTGGGAGAGTTAAAATCCTGTTCTTTCCACACGCCTGCTGATGTTGTGATTTCCATACCTCCGAAAAAGTTGATAATCACGTCGTTGTCGGTCTTAATTTCATCCGGCGTAAGAGCCATTCTGACTCGTTCCATGGTGTTCTTCTGTGCAATGGCACGATGAAGAACGTAAGCAAGAATGTTGAGAGTGCTTGTCCGATTCATATACTTTACAGGATTTCTTATGGCAAGGAAGCCCATCGGATTGGGACCGAAAGGTACAGCCATAATAGATTGAGCTTCAAGCCGCTTGTACACTTGATACTCTTTGGGAGAAGATTTCATAATGTCATCAACGTCCGTGATGATAATGGGCTTTTGCTTCTTAATAGCTTCAACGATACTCGGCATAACCATAAGGTTCTCAAATTCCTGCAACTTTTGAAGGGACTTGATTTGAGGGTCGGTATTATGCCACCATCCGTTAGTCCAAAGGTTGAGTTCCAGATCAAACTCAATGATGCCAGCCCAATCTGCACCATAAAATTCGCACGCAACTACCAATGATTTCTTGGCGATCAGCTCCGGATCGTCATTGGTATGTAAGCCTACCTGCAGTTTGCTGATGGCTTGTTCTTGCTCGATACAATATGCAATGTACTCGCTGTCATGCTGTGAGAGCTCCTGCGGAACGGACGGGGGATGAACGGATTGCGGCTTTTCAATCTGCTTGAAGACCCCTCTGAATAATTTAGCCATGACGCTACCTCCTCCTTTTTAGCTTTTTCTTTATATTATACACAAAAAAGACTGCAAAACTTCGGGAAATATGCCGAACGTCTTGCAGTCTTATCATTTTTATGAGTCGGCAAATACATGCTATTTGTCTTTGTTCAGCCGACGTGTATTGCTGATTACAAGCATGAGATCATCGTCGTTGAGTTTCTTTAGTTCCTCAATGGCGGATTGTAATAGGACAGGATTTTCAGTTGAATCATTAAAAAACTGACTTGGGGTAATTCCAAAGTAATCACAAATTTCAAGGAACTCTGCCATGGGAGGCAAAGATTTACCGGAAGAAATATTGTATATGTAACTGCGACTATGACCGAGATCATAACTCATTTTGTACTCGGATACACCCTTTTGTATCCTCAACTGCGTAATCCTATCACGAATAAACTTAGTATCCACTTGCCTCACCACCTCTCCACTATATATTATAGACGAAAAGGCGGTTTCATTAACCCAAGGGCTTACGCTTGATTCGACAGGATATTACAGAATTTTACGCTTTTTGCGTAGAATATGCGGAAATAACGTATTGTCTTTGTTTATATGGTGTCTATATCCGAGGTTTCAGCGTTTATACTTTGCATACTGCGAAATAAATATGGATAAGTAATAACCGCAAAGACGCAAAAAAGGGGCTGAGTCATAGCATTAACAAATTATGAACGCTATGTGCAGTCATAACAAAAAGCCAAGGTCAAATCGGAATGATTGATCTTGGCTTTTGTTGCTTTTGTATAAAGCTAAAGTCAAAAAAATCAATTTGACTCAGCCCCTTTTTTGCGCTTTTCATTATCTTTTATCATTCTAAAGTTATTCTCTGTGCTTTCATTTTTCACTTTATCTTACTCACCGACATCTCATAACTTCTCAATAAAAGTTTCTAATTTATCGTAGTTTCCGTTGGGATAAACCGATATATCAGAATTATTCTTGTTAATCAAGCAGTCTGTAAGAAGAAACACTTTCATTCCAAGTTGGTTAGCAACCATATCATCAACCACATCGTTGCCGATCATTAAACATTCTTCGGGCGTAAGCTGTAACTTTTCGAGAAGTTCTTTATAATAATGGGGATTTGGCTTACAATAGTGCGAGTGCTCAAACGTGGTGTAGGCTTCAAAGTCGCTTGGATCAAGCCCAGCCCAACGAATCCGACTCTCGGTTGCAACTGTCGGAAATAGTGGGTTAGTTGCAAGTACGACACGGTATCCCTTCGTCTTGATTTTCTTTATCAGTTCTTTTGCTTTGGGAGTATAGCCGCAAACAGATTGAATGTTTTGAAAATCAGTCCGATAAAACTCATCAAAAATGTGCGTGTCCTGTCTTGCCCTGTTGCCATAAATATCTGCAATGGTATCCCAAAACGCTTCTTCATTCGTTTTGCTACCATCATTTTTTACCATAGCATATGTTCCGGCGATGACAGCTTTAGAAAACGCTTTCGGTTCATACCTGGCAGATGCTGCAGTCATTGCCAATCCTTTTACATAAGCGTTTGCAAAAATATCTTGATCCATCGGCAAAAGTGTACCGTCTAAATCAAACAAAATCGTGGTAATGCTCATTATGTAGATTCCTTTCAAGTTAACCGCTCGTATAAAGCAGTTCGGCACGTTATCGTGGCTTCAAGCGATTACTGGATTCCTTTCAAAATTGAGTCAAGCTCTGGGAAATATTTTTTTAGTGGAATCGGCTTTCCATCTTGATTTATAAAGCAATGGACAGACGTTGCGGTTGCCACCAACACGTCATTTGCCTTGTCCGTCATTGTGTAAGAAAGCGTCAGTCTGACCCCTGTATATCCAGTCACGCACACTTCAATTTCAATTTCGTCACTATAAGTAGTTGTGTGCTTGTATTCGCAGTTCACCGAGACAACCGGAGAGGTGATTCCTGTGCTTTCCAGTACAGTCATCGGATAACCGATCTCAGCCAGGAAGTTCATCCTGGCTTCCTCCATAAATCGGATATAGTTTGAATGATGGGTTATTCCCATTTTGTCGGTCTCATAATAATTGACCTTATGCGTATACTTGCTCATAAAAAGACTCATTTCTGGTTATTTACCAACTCTCCCAAAGTCGTTTCGCCCCAACTGTAATTCGTTAGATAACTCCCTTTGAAAAGTTGTGAATATTCCTCTTTACCGGAAAGGTAATTGTACAGATCACACTCGACTTTATCCAGTACGATACGGCGCTTTCCATCTACAGATTCAACAATATCGGAAATTCCGTACTCCTCCAATGTGCTTTTCAAGCGGAGAGCGACCTTGCGGTATCTTGAAAGTGTCAAAGTATTTGCCGGTTCATCCTCCCACAAGAAGCTGATAGCTTCTTCGGAGGTAACATATCCTCCTTTACGGTCAACAAGCAGAGCAAAAAGCTCCTTGGATTTTTTGTTGCGGAACGCAATGGGTATGTCTCCCACGAAAACATCGAAATACCCAAAAGTACGGATAGATGCGGTGCGGTTTTCCGGTAAGGTTTGTTTAATGACTTCCGCACTACCTTCTACCGGATAAAGCATTACATAACGTGAAGAATTGGCATTCGGCTCTTTCTCGGAGCAGATTGCTTTAATTTTGCGCTCCGTCTCAGATTGGTAGTCGAAATAGGCGAACTCTGCTTCTCCCGTTCTTAGCAATTCTGCGAAATTCTCATAGGGGACTTCACTGTACGCAACGAAGTTCTCTATAGGAGTAAATCGTTCGGTCAGAGGGAGCCATTCTTCTTCGGTATAACCAAAGAACTCGCAAACATTTTCGGTTGCATACAGCGGCTTTACCAAACCTTCCGGTGAAACTTCAAAGGCTGCAATTCCATCAGAAAATTGCATAACTAAATCTCGCATTGTTCCTTTCAAACGGTTGTTTTCAGCTTTCAGTTCCACAGAATCTGCTGTTTCTTTTATCTCACGGCAACAATAAAAACTCACAGATTCATCAACTTTGATAAATACGCCTGTATATTGTTTGATGCTATCGTCGGTAGAACGAGCTTTATAGGTAATTTGCGGTGGCTTTCCATCAACTCCATTCAACCTCTTTTGGCAGAAATCCTTGAAAAATCGTCGAATAGTATCTTGCTGCTCAGCATTTACGGAAGCAATCAGCCATTTTTCCAATGCATCTTCAATCTGCATTGCTATATTTTCAAAACGCTTAAAATAGGATGCTTCCTCACAATGCAGGCATTTCACAGTATTGGCATCCAGATTGAACTCAAAAATCTTATCGTAAACATCGGTAAGGGCTTGCAGATAGCGTTTGCTTTCGCTCGTCTTTCGTGCATGATAGCGTTCCGTAATATCTATACAAACGCTTTGGAACTCTGCTTCGCCTAGCTCGTTGATGCATTTTGTAACCCATCCGAAAATATGCGCACGGGTTCCGTCGCAACGAAGCAAGGTCATATCTCCGGCGATAGGAGCATCCGCAGAGTAAACACGGTTAAGATATTTTGAAAATCTGCGGCGTTCTTCCATTGGGATCATCAAGAAGATGTTGCTTTTATACATTTCCAGATAATCTATTTCTCCCTCTCTCACTTCGGGGAAACGCAAAAGTTCGATCATCTTGGGATTGATATATGTAATTCTCGGTTGCTTTTCACAAGTATATCTTAAAAATCCGCAAGGAACAGTTTCATTCAAAAATTGCAGATCATCATTTTCTTTTTTAATGTCGGTTATGTCTGTCAAAACCGAATGTCCGATGAGAGTTCCGTCGTCCAGTCTCTTAGGCGTGACGGTATCTCTTACGTGGATAATTGTACCATCCTTTTTTACAAGGCGGTACTCACCGGTAAGAGCTTGTTCTTTCTGAATTATTTTTTGGATAAAGTCGGAATACTTTTCACGGTCTGCAGGATGCAGCATTTGTGCATAAAGATCAGTTCTATCATCCAACAGTTCATTTTGTTGAACACCGAGCATTTCACACAAATTGTGGCTAACGTAGTTCAGATGAACAGTGGGTGTCAATACAAACTGATGAAAGCCACAGATTTGCTGACCAAGTATTTCCTCCATATTGTTTAGTGTGTTGTTCATAGAATCTCCTTTTGCAGAGTTTCTGCCTCTGCCAATGGGACTGTATATAAATCCACATTATATTATAACATAAAATCGTGACGAATTTTTGATTTTCTGTGAAATTGCTTAAATTATTCAATCACAGCAAACGCTAACGCTTGTTCTTTCTCATGTGAAATGCTGATATGTATATTTTTTGCATCAACCGATTCAGCTATTGTTTTAGCTCCGTTATAAAGCACTATTTGCGGTGTTCCACTTTCATTATGCCTGATCTCAATGTCCTTTGCGGTAAATCCAACGAATCCTGTGCCAAGAGCCTTACTGACAGCTTCTTTTGCTGCCCACAAGCCTGCTGCGGTCTGTTTGCCTTTGCCGCTTATATAATTCTGCTCATGCTCCGTATATACTTTATTGAGAAACTTTTTATCGGCTATTAACACAGCAATGCGGGAAACACTGACAATGTCGCACCCAATTCCCTTAATTGAACCATTCATCTTATCACCTGCTATCTGCTTCAAATGAAGTGATCGTTATTTCACCGGAGTACAATCGCTTTCGCACATTGTTTTCAATTACCAGCAATTCTCCTAAATCGCTAATTCCTTCAATCTTTGCCGTATGCATCTGTCCGTTTTCAACATAGATTATCGTTTCATCAATACCCATCATATTCTTTCTGTAATACTCCAGATAATCGGTTGCGGAAGGTGCATCTGCAATTTGTGATAGATTGTCACAGATCGCAGCTATCGTTTTATTTTTATCAAGTGCTACCCCAATAGCCCCTGCTTTGTGTCGAATATCATCGGGGAAATCTGTGGTCGTGAGATTTATCCCAATACCAATCATAATGTAGTTATACTCTGCGGATTTTGTCGTTTCGGTTAATATGCCGCATATTTTCTTTTTGCCTAAATACAGATCGTTCACCCATTTAATTTTAGCGCCGCAGTTAAGCGCTTTCGCAACCGCTACGCTTGCTGCGGTTGTTACTCGCACCATATCGATACACATCTTATCAATACGAAAAACATAGGTCATATATATTCCGGTATCAGTGGGTGAATAAAAGCTGCGTCCGAGCCGACCTTTTCCTGCGGTTTGCCCCCTTGCAACAAATACGGCTCTGTCACAAGGCTGTTTTAATAGGTGCTGCCTTGCTTCATCATTCGTAGACGGAATCACATCGTAAGCATAAATTGCCAGTTCATTGTTTAAGTGCTTCAGAATGCTTTTGACATTTATCATATAATCATGACTCCAGTTTCGCATTATCAAAGCACATCTGAGATTCGGCATATCTCATTGCTTGAAAGATTGCATTCTCAAAAGCGAGCGCATCTGATGAACCATGTGCCTTAATAACGGGCTTGGATATTCCGAGGAACGGTGAACCTCCGTGTTCCGATGAATCAAATCTCTTTTTTATTTTTCGTATTTTCTTCTGCACGAGGATGTATGACAGTTTTGTTACAATGTTTTCAGAATAAACATCTTTCAAAGCTGATAGAATTTGTTTACCCATACCCTCAGAGGCTTTCAAAAAAATGTTTCCTGTAAATCCGTCACATACAACCACATCACAAACGCCTGCCATAACCGCAGACGCTTCAACATTTCCAATGAAATTGATGTTTTCGTTTGCCCGAAGTCTTTTTCCTGCTTCAATCTGCAACGAGGTTCCTTTACATTCCTCCGTCCCATTATTCAAGATGCCGACTTCGGGATTCTTAATTCCGTACATCGTTTGCATATAAGACGAACCAATTACCGCAAATTGCTCCAGATATTCTTCTGTAACGGTGACATTAGCACCGGCATCCAACAGCAAACACGGTTTAGTGCCGGGCAAAAGTGTCCCTATTGCAGCTCTCTTAATTCCGTTTGCTCGTTTTACTATCAGAGTTGCACCCGAAAATAATGCTCCCGTATTGCCTGCGCTGACAAGGGCATCGCCCTTGCCATCTGCAAGCAATTTCAATGCCACAACCATCGAAGAGTGTTTTTTTCTTTGAATGGCGGTCACTGGGTCATCATCCATCGTAATAACTTGTTCGGCATTCACTATTTCAATCTGATTATTGATTACAGCGCCATCCTCAGCATAATGTGAAATTTCATTTTTGTTACCAACCAAGATGAAAGTATGATCTGTTTTTGATGCTGCGCTCAAAACACCGTTGATGATTTCCTTGGGAGCATGATCACCACCCATTGCATCTACAATAATTCGCATAGTCCACCTATTTCTGACTGCGAAGAACAGTCTTTTGTATTTTACCGCTGATCGTTTTAGGCATTTCGGTTACGAACTCAATCATACGAATCCACTTATATTCAGCAAGCTTTTGATTGCAGAAATTTTTGATTTCCAATTCAAGCTCCGGTGAAGGAGTATATCCTGCGCCAAGGACAATTACAGCCTTGATTGCCTGACCTCGAAGTGAATCAGGTACGCCGATCACACTACATTCCACAACAGCGGGATGTTCCATCAGTACATTTTCCACCTCATACGGGCCTACACGGAATCCGCCTGTCTTGATAATATCATCAAACCGTCCGTGGAACCAATAACGACCGCATTCATCCATATATGCCGCATCGCCTGTATGATACACGCCATCACGCCAAACATAGCGATACTGTTCTTCGTTGTCAAGATATGCAGAAAACACACCGGGTTGTTTTCCCGCTTTTTCTGGCACTATAACTACTTCGCCTACTTCACCAACGTCAACAGGCTGACCATTTTTTCCACGAAGCTCGATGTTGTAAAAGGGTGAAGGCGTTCCCATAGAGCCTTCTACTGCATCACAGCCTTTGAAATTAGCCATCAGCAGAGTTGTCTCAGTTTGACCGTATCCCTCACACAGCTGAAGTCCGGTGCGTTCTGTAAACTTACGAAATACTTCGGGTGCCAACATTTCTCCTGCTGTTGTTGCGTGTTTGAGTGTTGGCATATCGGGAATGCCCTTACGCACAAGATAGCGATAGACGGTAGGGGGAGCGCAGAAGGAGGTTACTCCATAGCGGTTAATAACAGCGGTTAATTGCTTCGGCTCAAAATTATCGAAATCATATACCATAACCGCACTGCCAATCAGCCATTGTCCGTATATTTTCCCCCATGAAGCTTTTGCCCATCCTGTCTCTGCCACCGTAAAGTGCAGGCCGTTATCCTCTGCTTGATGCCAATACTTTGCCGTGACGATATGCGCAAGCGGATAGCTGTGCTCATGAATTACGCCTTTGGGATAACCGGTAGTACCGGAGGTAAAATACAGCATCATTGGATCAGTCGCCAAAGTCGGCACACGGTCAAAATCTTCGGAAGCATATTTCATAGCATTTGTCAGATTTTCAAAACCTTCTGCCTCCTGCCCAACACACCAGAGCTTCGCTGCCATTTCAGTTTCTTTGAGCGCTGTAGTGATTTTTTCTGGCACCTCGTTTTGAGTGGTACATACAATCGCCTTTACTTTGGAGGATTTGATACGGTACACAAAATCGCTGACCGTCAGCATATGAGTTGCCGGTATCATCACAGCACCCAGTTTATGTAGCGCAACTGCCGCAAACCAATACTCATAGTGGCGCTTCAAAATCAGCATAACACGGTCGCCGTGACCGATTCCTGCGCAGCGAAACACATTCGCCATCTGATTACTGTATTTCTTTATATCTGCAAATGAAAAGATATGTTCCTCACCTTCAACGTTGCACCATACGAGTGCACGTTTTTCCGGGGTTTCATCTGCTATTTTATCAACAACATCATAACCGAAGTTAAAGTTGTCGGGATATTCAAGTGTTATTTTTTTCAGTCTGCCGTTTTCATCGACAATTTCATTACAATACTGTTTGTATACGCTCATACTTACTCCTTGATGACTGCACTGACACCCAAATTGCGGAATCTGTCATAACGGTTCTGTGTCAAGTCTATGTCTCCTGCCAGTTCTTTAAGTTCTTCCGTTAAAAGGGTACGAATGCGGTCATAAAACTCTTTTTTGCCGATGTCATTTTCAGAAAGGATACGTTCAATCACGCCAAGACTTTTGGCATCCTCAGCCGTTAATTTCAAACTTGCCGCAGCAGTTTCCGCTTTGGCTGCATCTTTCCAAAGAATACTCGCACAGCCTTCAGGGGAAATGACGGAATACACGGCGTTTTGTAGCATCCAAACTCTATCTGCAACAGCAAGTGCAAGTGCACCACCGCTACCTCCCTCACCAATCAAAATGGAGATAACAGGAACACAGAGAGTGGACATTTCCAGTAGATTCTCTGCAATAGCCTGTCCTTGTCCTCGTTCTTCAGCACCAATTCCGCAGTATGCGCCAGATGTATCCACAAAACAAACAATCGGTCTGCCGAATTTCTCTGCCTGTTTCATAAGACGTAAGGCTTTGCGGTATCCTTCCGGCTGAGGCATACCGAAATTACGGTAAGTACGCTCTTTAGCGGTATGACCTTTCTCAATCGCAATTACCGTCACAGGAGCGTTGTTCAGTTTTGCAATGCCGCCCACGATCGCAGGATCATCTGCATAACGGCGATCACCATGAAATTCAATAAAGCCTTTGAAGATGTTTTTAATATAATCAATCCCGGTCGGTCTTTTGCTGTCACGGGCAAGTTTCACACGTTCGTAAGCAGCTTCACTCATATCATCGCCCTCCCATCGTGCATTTTTAGCAGTTCGGTCAAATATTTTTTCTGATTGGAACGTGGAATAATGCTGTCAATAAATCCGTGTTCCAGTACAAATTCAGACTTTTGAAATCCTTCCGGAAGGGCTTTCTTTGTTGTCTGTTCAATAACTCTTGCTCCTGCAAAACCGACAGTTGCACTGGGTTCTGCAAGAATAATATCCGCTTCCATAGCGAAGCTTGCCGTTACACCGCCGGTTGTCGGATCGGTAAGGACAGCAATATACAAAAGTCCTGCGTCGCTGTGCCGCTTGACCGCAGCACTTGTTTTTGCCATCTGCATCAAAGACAGCAAGCCTTCCTGCATACGAGCACCGCCGGATACGGTAAAGCCGATAACTGGCAAGCGATACTGTACGGCATATTCAAAAAGAGAAGTAATTTTCTCACCGACAGCACTTCCCATACTGCCCATCATAAAATAGGACTCCATAACAAATAAACAACATTTTTGCTTACCAATGGTAGCAGTACCGCAAACAACGGCTTCTTTTTCACCGCTTGCCACACGAACAGTTTCAATCTTTTCATTGTATCCTGGGAAGTTCAACGGATTATCCGCTTTCATGTTGGAGTACAATTCGTGAAAGCTCCCCTTGTCGGCAATCATTTGAATGCGCTGGCGTGCTTTCATACGGAAATGATAACCGCAAGAACAAACAAGATCATTCGCCCAAAGGCGGCTTAATGGAATATCCTTGTGGCAATTCGGGCAGTTTTTCTCAGGCTCACCGGCATCACGCTGAACGGGAGCAGAAGTGCGCCCACCTTCTTCTAATTGATTTTTAGGTTTCAAAAAATTCAACAATGCCATTTCATCACCTGTTTCCCATAAAAGTTAAATCATAATTTCCGGTTGTAAAGCGTTCATCTTCAACAATCCGTAGCTGCTCCTCAATGTTTGTCGGTATACCGTCAATTACCAATTCACAAAGTGCCGCCCGCATTTTACGAAGGGTTTCCTCTCTTGTCTTGGCATATACGATCAGTTTGCCGAGTAGCGAATCGTAGTACGGTGATACGACCGTACCGGCAACCAAGCAAGTATCAAATCGCACAGACGGGCCGCCCGGAACATGGAGCATTTTCAAAGTTCCGCAGCTTCCTGCATTGATACGACATTCGATTGCAGAACCTTTCATCTTGACATCCTTTTGCGTGAAGTTCAGAGGAATGCCGGCAGCTATACGAATCTGCCATTTCACAAGGTCAAAGCCTGTCAGCATTTCCGTTACACAATGTTCTACTTGCAGCCGAACATTCATTTCCATAAACCAGAAGTTGCCATCACGGTCAAGCAGAAATTCAAGTGTACCCGCACCGATATAGCCAATTTTCTTAACAGCATCTACCGCAAGATCCATAATCTTTTGGCGCTGCTCATCATTAACAGCAGGTGATGGTGTTTCTTCCAACAGCTTTTGATTTCGTCTTTGAAGAGAACAATCACGGTCTCCGAGACACACCGCATTCCCGTGCTCATCGGCAAGTATCTGCAATTCAACATGTCTTGCAGGGAAAATATATTTTTCAAGATATACGCTACCATCACCAAAAGCGCTTATAGCCTCGCTTGTTGCCTGATGGTAAGCATCGTCAAGTTCATCCTCGGAACGAATCAGACGTATTCCTCGTCCGCCACCGCCTGCACAGGCTTTGAGCATAACGGGATAGCCAATACGTTCAGCGGCTCTTTTGGCTTCTTCCACAGATGCCACCGCTTTAGTTCCGGGAATGACCGATAGACCTGTTCCTCGAATCAGCTCTTTCAATATAGCTTTATCACTAAGGCGTTCCATGCTTTCGGGATCGGGACCGATAAATACCAATCCGTTCTTTCTGCAAGCACGGGCAAAGTGTGCGTTTTCAGAAAGAAATCCATAACCGGGATGAATCGCCTGCGCACCCGCTAAAATAGCGGTGCTGATAATTTGATTTTCATTCAGATAACTTTCCGAGGCTTCGGGACCTCCGATACAATAGCTTTGATCGGCAAGAGCCACGTGAAGGGCGTTTTTATCCGCCTCGGAGTATACAGCAACCGTAGCTACGCCCATTTCCTTGCAAGCCCGAATGATGCGGACAGCGATTTCGCCACGGTTGGCGATCAGTATTTTTGAAAACATAGTTTACGCTCCTGTAATTGCAAAGGAAAATTCAGCCGATACACAAAGCCGTCCATCCACCGTAACCGTGCCTTCGGCAAAATAAAAGGGGTGTTTTGCTCTCTTGATATGGCACTTTGTTTCAACTGTATCGCCCGGTTTTACGGGAGAACGGAATTTGACATTATTTAGTCCTGTGTAGACCGGTAGTTTTCCTTCGCTCATTGCATCCTGCATCAGTACGCAAGCGGACTGCGCCAGGATCTCACAGAGAATAACGCCGGGGACAATGGGGTTATCGGGGAAATGACCTTTTAAGAAAAATTCATCTCCACGAACGGTATAATGCCCGACGGCAGTACCGTCTTTATTCTCTACATCGTCCAAGAGCAGCATATTGTCCCTGTGAGGCAACATTGTCATTATTTCTTCCCTGTTCATAGTCATTACCTCTTGATGCGGAACAGCTCTGTGCCGTATTCCACAACCTGACCGTTGGTAACACAGACTTCGGAAATAACGCCGTCTTCCTCGGCGGCGATCTCATTCATCAGTTTCATAGCTTCCACAATGCAAAGTGTCTGACCTTTCTTTACACTGTCTCCGATGGCTACATAAGGATCTGCATTTTCAGCAGGAGCAGCATAAAACACACCGACAATCGGAGATTTCACACTGATATAATCCTTGTTTTCCGTGGTAGGCTGTACGGTGGGAGCTGACTCCGGAACAGAATATACATTTTCTTTTGTCTGAACTGCTACGGACCGTTCCAGGCGAACCTTGCTGTTTTCCTCGGTGATCTCAAGTCCGGTCAGCCCAAGTTCCTTCATCAGTTCGGCATATTTGCGAATATCTGTTTCTTTCATCGGATTACACCTTTCTGAAAGCGAGACAAGCGTTATGACCGCCAAATCCAAGAGAGTTGGAAAGTGCCAATGTAATGTCTGCTTTCACAGCAACATTCGGAACGCAATTCAGATCACAATTTTTATCTTGCTCGTTCAAATTGATTGTGGGAGGGATAACACCCTCATTCAGTGCGAAAAGGCAAGCCAATGCTTCAATCGCACCCGCTGCGCCAAGCATATGCCCAGTCATGGACTTTGTGGAGCTTACATATGCCTTCTTCGCATTGTCTTCTCCAAGAGCTTTCTTAATGGCAGCCGTTTCAATCACATCATTCATCGGAGTACCCGTGCCGTGTGCATTGACATAAACGGTATCGCTATCTGTATAGCCAGCTTCTTTCATTGCGTCCATCATCGCCTGTGCGCCGCCACGTGCATCTGGATGAGGTGCGGTGATGTGATGAGCATCACAGGTAGAACCATAGCCGCACACCTCGCCGTAAATCTTTGCTCCACGAGCCTTTGCGTGCTCGTATTCTTCAAGAACCAACGCTACAGAACCTTCACCGATTACAAATCCGCCTCTGCGCTTATCAAAAGGTAAGGATGCTTCATCGGGATTTTCGGAAGTGGAGAGTGCCTGCATATTGACAAATCCT
This sequence comes from Candidatus Avilachnospira sp., assembly GCA_045580485.1. Classification (GTDB taxonomy): domain Bacteria; phylum Bacillota; class Clostridia; order Oscillospirales; family Oscillospiraceae; genus Avoscillospira. The sequence goes on from JAZNNW010000064.1 coordinate 16,193, forward strand.
GCAACAGCAGAAGGAACAATGGCAGCCTCAGCACCGCCGGTAATCACAGCATCTGCATAACCGTGACGAACAAGGCGCATTGCTTCACCGATGGCATTGGAACCGGAAGCACAAGCTGTAACAGTAGGCATAGCAGAGCCACGACAATCGTGACGAATAGCAATCATACCAGCTGCCATATTGCCGATCATCATAGGCACGAACAGCGGAGAAACACGGCGTGGACCTTTCTCCATCAGCTTGGTGTGTTCTGTTTCAAAAGTGCTGATACCTCCGATACCCGTACCGAAGATAACAGCAAAGCGTTCGGGTTCAACAGTACCCTCAACACCGCTTTCATCTACTGCCTGCTGTGCGGCTGCAACGGCAAACTGTGCATAACGGTCAGTACGAAGTACATCATTAACTTCTAAGTATTCTTTGGGATCGAAGTCTTTGACTTCAGCACCCAACTTTGCTTTGAATTTTTCTGTATCAAAAAGTGTAATAGGGGCAATGCCATTTTTGCCGTTCTTCATACCATCCCAGGTATCAACGACATTGTTTCCCAATGGGGTAATTGCACCGATTCCGGTGACAACAACTCGTCTGTTTTCACTCATGTTTTTTCTCCTTACATAGCGATGCCGCCGTCAACACGGAGGACTTCGCCGGTTACATATTTTGCAGTAGCAAGGTATGCTACTGCCTCTGCCACATCTTCTGTTTCACCCATTGTTCCAAGGGGGATCATGCTCAGCAGAGGATTGTCTGTCTGATTGCCCGTCATATCGGTTGCAATGAAACCGGGTGCAACTGCATTACAGCGGATACCTTTGGGTGCAAGCTCCTTTGCAACAGACTTTGTAAGTCCAATAAGACCAGCTTTCGATGCAGAGTAGTTGCATTGTCCTGCGTTGCCCATCATACCTGCAACCGAAGTAATATTGATAACGCAACCTTCACGTGCTCGAATGAACAATCCTGTCATATGTCGGATCATGTTGAAAGCACCTTTGAGGTTGGTAGTCAAAACGGCATCAAAATCTTCTTCTTTCATCATAGCAAGCAGACCATCACGGGTAATGCCTGCGTTGTTAACGAGAATATGTGCTGTTCCGAAATCCGCTTTGATTTTTGCCACGGTTTCCTTTACGGCAGAGAAATCTGAAACATTGCACTGATATGCTTTAGCTTCTACACCGTTTTCTTCTTTACATTTATTGCATACGTTTTCTGCGGCGTCACGATTTCCTGCATAGATGACAGCGATATTAGCGCCCATTGAAGCCAGTTTGTATGCAATGGCTTCGCCGATTCCACGGGAGCCGCCTGTTACAACGGCTGTTTTTCCTTTTAACATTCTTCCACCTCCGCTAAATACTCTGTAACGCTTACCGCCTTTACTTCTGTACTGATTTTCTTAATCATATTAGTGAGCGTTTTACCGGGGCCGATTTCAATGAAAGTGTCAACGCCGTCAGCAATCATATTGCGAATGATCTTTTCCCACTGCACAGGGTTGCAAATCTGCTTTGAAAGCAATTCTACAACATCCTCGGTGTAAGGCTCAGCCGTCATATTGGAATAGAGCATAACTGTTCTTTCCTTGATTTCTGCATTCGCCAATTCTTCGGCAAACGCATTTGCCGCCTCGTTCATGAACGGAGAATGGAAGGCTCCCTTGACTTTAAGGGGAATTGCTCTGCCACCTGCGGCTTTCACATCTGCAAAGAAGTCAGCCATCTGAGAGGAAAGTCCCGAAACGGTGATCTGACCGGGACAGTTAAAGTTCACGGGGTAAACATCCGCATACTTGTCGCAAACCGATTGCACCTGTTCCGGTGTCTGCTTCACAATTGCAGCCATTGAAGTGTCAAACTTTTCAGCTTCACGCTGCATCAGTTCTCCACGCTTACAAACAAGACGGAATCCTGTCTCGTTGTTAAAAGTACCGCTGATAGTTGCCGCAACAACCTCACCGAGGGAAAATCCGGCAACTGCATCGGGAGCAATACCTTTTTCCATCAGAACACTTGCCGCTGCCAGTTCCATTGCGAAAAGGCAAGGCTGAGTATTCTTGGTTTCTTTTAATTCATCCTCTGTGCCGTTAAAGCACTGAGCAGAAGTGTCCGGACGGATTCCGTCACATAAATCATAGATCTTTTGGGCAACCGGATATTTTTCATACAGGTCTTTTCCCATACCGGGATACTGGTCGCCCTGACCTGAAAAAACAAATGCTATTTTACCCATTGTGATGCCCTCAGAAGGATAGGCTCTGCTTCCTCCATAACTTCCTTAACAATTTCTGCCGCAGGCTGTTCCTTCCTTACAATAGCGGCAATCTGTCCCGAAAGGAAACAACCCTTTTCGTTGTCACCTTCCTGCACAGCAAGTCTGAGTGCTCCCGTTGCCAATGCTTCCAGTTCTTCATCAGGCATACCGCCGTACTCTGCTTTGGAATAATCCCTTGCAAACTGTGTACGGAGACTACGAACAGGGTGACCGAGACGTTTGCCGGTTACCATAGTGCAAAGGTCGGTGGCTTTCAGAATCTTTTCCTTATATGTAGGATGAATCGAACATTCTTCTGCACTTAAAAAGCGGGTGCCCATCTGCACGCCTTGAGCACCAAGCATAAACGCTGCAGCTACACCTCTGCCGTCTGCGATACCACCGGCGGCAATAACAGGCAAAATCGTTGCATCACAAATCTGCGGAACAAGAACCATTGTAGTAAGCTCTCCCACATGACCTCCGCTTTCACCGCCTTCTGCAATAAGAGCAGATGCGCCGAGTCTGGTCATCAGCTTTGCCATAGCGACCGAAGCAACAACGGGAATCACCTTAATCCCTGCGGCAAGCCATTCTTTAATATATTTGGATGGATTGCCTGCACCTGTGGTTACAACCTCAACTTTTTCTTCTATAACAACATTTGCAACTTCATCCGCAAACGGGCTCAGCAGCATAATATTTACGCCAATAGGTTTACTGGTGATACTCTTGGCAACTTGAATTTGCTGTCTGACATAATCGCCGGGAGCATTTCCTGCCGCAATAATGCCAAGACCGCCGCCGTTGGACACGGCAGCGGCCAGTTTACCGTCAGCGATCCAAGCCATACCACCTTGAAACACCGGATATTCGATACCCAGCATTTCACAAATTGCTGACTTAATCATAAGCATTAACCCTTTTTGCTCTGGATGAACTTATCCAGGTCGTCGATGGTTTCCACTTTCTGATCCAATTCAATCTCGATACCGATTTCGTCCTCCAGATTCATCAGGAGCTCTACTGTGTCGAGAGAGTCGATGCCAAGCTCAGAGAACTTGCTTTCCGGCTTTACAGCAGAAACATCACAGCCAGTGCGTTCCGAAACAATTTTTGCGATAGCGTCAAAGTACATAATAAAATGCCTCCAAAATAAATTTTCAAGCAGTTTTCTGCTGCCTGTTGTTATCTATTATACTGATCTGGCGTTCCCGCAAAGAAGCCATGGCGTTCCAAAAGCGTTCCTATTTTGTAAATATTTTATGAAATTATTCGTTTCTTCGAGATAACAATGTAGTTGAAAACATACTTGGCAAGCAATGCACGGCGGTACCCACTCGTGCAAAATTTATAAGCCCCTGCCGAAGCAGGAGCTTATAAATCGCTTGTCTGGGAAACATCCCCGAACCCCTTTAACACAGATTTCATCTGTGGCTACGCATCGTTCCGACGCTAAATTGAGCACGATCATTCACGACCGTGCTCTTTTTCTTTGCGCTTCTCT
>JAZNNW010000065.1:0-14954 GCA_045580485.1 Candidatus Avilachnospira sp.
AATGCCCTCATCCGTGTAGACCTTTACGAACTCCCAATCATCACGCTTTTTAATGTAATTGGTGTAATAATCAATCTGTGCCTCATAGCTGGTGAACTGTTCATCGCTGTCAGTAGAAACACGAGCGTAGGCAGCAACGCGCCGTCTCTGTATGGAGGCAGTCGGCAATGCTGTAAATTTATCCCTTGTGGCAGGGATGACCGTTATCTGTCTTGCCATTATGCTTGGCTCCTTTCACGGGCTTTTTGTCTTGCTTTTTCTCTCATTTCGGGGGTCCAGGACGTTGCCCTGGAGCGGTCTTTCCAAATGCGTGTCAGCGTTGTGCCGTCCGTCAAATAGAAGTGGAGAGTGTTATTGTCGGCAGCAGGTATGGTTTCGACAGCACCCATGCCGCCGGGGATTTCATCAACTAAGGCATCCAGGATGGATTCTGGAATCTGCTTTGCAGAGCAGAATGCTTTGCCCCTGGTGTTGAATGTTGCGCATATCCAAACGATCTGCGTTTTGGTGGTCTTTCTGCGGTAGCACTTACCGCATTTGGCGCAGACGATTTTTCCGCTGTAGGGGTAACGATTGATAGTAGAAGTCTTGGGTGCGTACTGCTTGGAACGGCGCTCAATCTCCATTTGAACTGCCATAAAGGTGTCCATATCAATGATGGCTTCGTGGGTCCCTTCTGCATGGTATTTGGGTAGTTGCCCCTCATTGATGATGGTCTTTTTGGTGATGTGGTTCTCACGGAAGGTTTTCTGCAGGATGAGGTTTCCAGTGTAATTGTAGTTCCGCAGCATCTTCTGTAGCGTGTTCGGATGCCACCGTTCACCTCGACGGGTCTTTATGCCATCAGCATCCAGGCGCTTGGCAATCAAGGAAACTCCGGCGCCACCAAGGTATTCTGCAAAAATCCGCTGTACGACTGTTGCCTCCTCCGGCACAATTTCATATTTGCCTTTGATTAGGCGGTATCCAAAGATGACCCCGTTCCAAGGCAGTCCTTCTTCGAAGTTCTTTTTGATGCGCCACTTCTGATTTTCACTTGCGGATCGGCTTTCCTCCTGTGCGTAGGATGCAAGGATGGTTAGCATCAATTCGCCATCGGCGCTCATTGTGTGAATGTTCTGCTCCTCAAAATAAATGTCCACCCCCAACACTTTCAGCATACGGACGGTCTCAAGGAGCGTCACCGTATTGCGGGCAAAGCGGGAGATGGACTTGGTAATGATCATATCAACTTTTCCAGCTCGGCAGTCAGCAATCAGCCTTTGGAAGTCAGCACGATTTTCCTTAGTGCCTGTCGTGGCCTCATCAGCGTAAACGCCTACAAACTGCCATCCGTCCTCGCGTTGGATCAGAGCGTTGTAGTAGCTGACCTGCGCCGACAAGGAGTGGAGCATTGCATCCTTGCCAGACGACACACGAGCGTAGGCTGCGACCTTTTTCTTGCTTTCCAGCTTTGGCAGATAGTTGATTTGTGTTACAGTCTTTGACATCATACCACCTCCTTTTCAGTGTCCATATTACCGTCAAAGGGGGTATTTATCCAGTCAATATCCCGATATAAACTGCCGAAATTGATACCATATTTTTCGCACATTTTTGTCTCAATTTTGGTGTATTCTTCGTCAGAAATCAGCCCTTTTGACCGCATCAGCCGAGCCTGCGCCATTGCCGACTTATAGCCCAACAGAGCCTCAAAAATCTTACTGTCCATAACGCCCACCACTTTCTCTGTAGCATTTCTGGGAGCAGTATTTTCGGTTTGCTCCACCGTAATCCGTGAAAGGTTTTCCGCACGTAAGGCAGATGTGTGGAATAATTTTTGTGCTGACACGATCCCTACGATGTTTGTTCCACCAGGTCTGTTTGCAATGGTCGGAGCAGAATAGCCGAGGTCTTGCTCCTGGGGTGTTGGTCAGTTCACCGCCGCAGTTCTTGCAGACAGGCTTGCTTGGTGTACGGTCACCCATCAAACCAATTTTTCGGCAATAGGTCTTTATGGTACTTTGTGGGATGCCCAGGGCATCGGAAATAGCTGCATAGGTGGCGTGCTGCTGGCGCATGGCCACGATCTGCTTTTTCTGTAAATCCGTCATAGCGGGTCCTCCTTCTGAGGAGGTCTCTCCTCAGTGCCAAATGGAAACGAAGGAGCCGTTTCGGAAAAAACACGGCAACTTTTTGCAAAAAAATAAAGCCCACCGCTCCGCAGATGGAACGATGGGCTTCGTGCTTAGTTGGGGATTTTCAGTTTCCAACCGCTGTAGATAACATTGGAGGTCAGTCCGTTGAGAGTCTTAATTTCCGGATAACGGGAGCCGTTACCAAGATACTTCTGGGCGATATCCCAGAGAGTGTCACCCTTGACCACAGTATGGACCCGATAAGTCTCCTCAACAGGGTAGATGGCGACACCGTCATTCGTGAAAACGAAGGTGCCGGGGTGCTTGTCCACAGCCGCCTTTGCATTCTTCAGAACACGGTAAGCGCCAACCTGGGACTTGCTGTCCTTCCATGCCTTACGGACGCGGTAATAGCCGGTGGTCAGCTTTTCGGGGTATTCAATGGTGGCATAACGGTCATAGTAGGTCTGACCGTAAGATGCCCGTTTTGCCTGGACAGTCTCTCCCTGGTCCGCGGGGCGCTCATACTTGGTCAGCACAGCGGTGGATGCTTCCGAGATGGAAGTGGCTGATTTCAGCGTGGCGAGAACACCCTTGTAGCTTTCGGTCAGTTCTTTACAAATGAAGTCAAGCTGCACAGAAAGGTCACCAATGGATTTGCCCTGGGACTTGGCAAACTCCAGGAGTGCCTGCTTGCGAGACCAGTATGTCCATTGAGCCAGACCGTACCCAGCAGAATCCTTCACAAAGTTGTCATAGGAACCATTGTCCACAGCCTCTGTGTAGGCTGTATCGGTGTAACCCAGTTTCTTTTCGTAGGTGTTCTGCAAATTGGTGGGCTTGAGACTGGACTCAGCGTACAGGTTGCCCATCAAGCCTGCGGTGCCGTAGGCGTTGCCGATCTTGCCGTAAAGATAGTCCCAGATGGTCTTTTCCACGGAAGGGGTATCCTGCGGCTTTTCTGCCGGAGCGGAGTTTGTTCCGGCAGAAAGCAGCGCTTTCACATCAGCACGGAAGGTATCCATGCTTTTGCCGTGTTTGGGGAACCAGTGCATGACATCGCCGTGATTGGATGCGATACCACGCTTGTATCCCTCGGAGTGGCAGATGATATCCTTTTCGGTCAGTCCGAACTCCTTGCAGAGATACGCACAAAGTTCAACGGCCTCCTGATACACCTTCTTGAAATAGGTGCCATCAGCGAGGCCGTCCTCACAGATTTCAAAACCGATATGGGTGTTGTTTGCAGAACCACCGGCGTGCCAACCACGGTGATCCCAAGGCAGGGTTTGGTATGTTGCGATAGTGCCGTCCTTCAGCTTCCCGACGAAACCGTGAACGCAAACCTCTCTGCCGCCGGGATGGTAGGTGTTCCAGTGATTTCCGTACTGGTTCTCACCGAGCAGACCGTCATCGGGACCGACATAACGCTTGAGGTTGGGGTTATTGGCACCAGTGGAGTGTACCATGATACCCTTGACGGTAATTTTGCGACCTGCCTTATAGCAGGCGTTTTCGGTCAAAATCAACTTATGCAGATTCATTATCAGTTACCTCCTTCTTAGTCGTAGTGCCAGCGGAGAGCTGCTTGACCACCTGGTTGGTACCAGTGGCAGACAGACCGCTTGCAGCGCCGAGAACGATAGCAACGAGGATATTCTCCGTCCCCATAGTGCCGGGAACAAAGTAGAATGCGACCACACCGCAGATGCCGCCCAGGATGCAGGCGATCAGCGGAATAAAACGCTTGAACTTCTCGTCACCGCCCATGGCGGTCTTGGTAATGTCGATGATGGTGTACACGATGGCAGCCAGTGCGGGGATTACGGTAATGTCAGTCATAATAAATTCCTCCTTCTTATTTGTGGGCTTGTTTGTTAAGGTGGGTTTCAATCTGCTCAATAGCAGCGGTAACGGGGCCATTACAGCCCTGCTCATGCAGACCCATTAGGCAAGCAAGAATACCCTGGGTCAGGACGGTCTGCTCTTCCTTGATGGCCTTGATGTCTTTGTCCTGCTTTTCCTGCTTCAAGAACCATTTGTGTACGGCAAAGATGGCGCCAAAAACGACACCGAGAGCAGTAATCGTTGCCGCAAGGGTTGTGAGATCCATTGCTCTTTCCTCCTGAAATTCATATTTTTATATGAAAATAGGCACCCCAGCGGAGTGCCTCAATTCCTTATTCCAACCATGCCGGTCTCACCGGCACGACCATTGTTTCCGTGACATTGAGCCACGCTTTATACCATTGGCGCAGTTCCAGCAGTTGGGCAATGGAAACGCCCTCGTACCAAAGCTGTCCACGGTTGATAACAGAAAAGCACTCCGTTTCCCGGCGCAGTCGGAACTCTGCCTTCTTTGCCTCGGTTTGGAGTGCTTCATCATATTCGCTGTCAAAGGCGGCATTACCGTCACGCACCTGGTAAGCGGAGAAATGCTCTTGGAAATGAGCAATGTCCTCTGGGTCGGGTAAATCAATGCCGTCCACCAGATTGCCCACCAGTGCGTAGCTGATAATAAAGCCTTTGGCATCTAATAATGCTTTCATAGCCCCTCCTTAGTTGATACCGTAGACTTTGTTGATGACACCAGAGCCGTTGGAAGAACTCCAAGAGAGCGTGACGGTGGAGCCAGAATACGAAAGTCCGAAGGTAATATAGTAGGCTTCATCGGCAAATTGGTATTTCACTGTGCTTGTGGTTATAGCAGCCTTGGGAATGACAATCGTCATGGAACTAACCGAAGATGCAGGCTTGCCAATAATCACATAGAAATTGTAGTTGCCGTAATTGAAAGTGGTGCTACCGCTACTCAATGTTCCATTGTACAGAGAAGTGGCGGTTATGCCCAGGTTCGTCCGAGCCGCTGCCGCCGTAGTCGCACCCGTGCCGCCGTAGGCCAAAGCCAGAGCGTTGGTCAGAGAGATGCTATCCCAGGAATTACGGTCATATGCTAACTTTACGGCATAAGGTGTTGCTGCCAATGAGGCGCTCGTTGAAGTTACACTATTCGACAGTTTCGTAACGCCATATTGGGAAGTGTGCGCGGGAAGACAGTTTAGAGCAATCCACCATGAACCGTTGTAGACAAAATGAACCATTTGGTTTGCCGTCCACATATTCGCAGAAACATAGTACCCGTTAATACCGCAGATAGCGATGGCGCCGGTACCGTTTACATTCATGGACGGAGATGACGCGGTATTGGCGTTGGTAAACTGTACTGCAAGGTGCACACCCTTTTTCAGCTGGAACTCATCGCAGGTCACCACCTTGGCGGCGGTGGCGGCAGCGGTTTCACAAACACCGAAGTAGGGTTTCTCGAAGGTGTAATCAATATTGCCTGGAGTCAGCGTTCCTGCAATTCGGACATCACCCTCAATATTGACTTCTCCCTCAAAGTGACCATCACCGATCACATGAAGTGCAGAATCTGGGGTTGGCGTGTTGATGCCCACCTTCTTTTTGCGGAGAGCCACTAACGGAGTACCCTGCGGCACGGTGAAATATAAATTCAACGCCGACAGCGTGTTCAGCTGATCTCGGATATAGAGATGGAAGTCATAGGACGAGTTGGCATCAAGGCTGCACAGTTCCAGGTTCGAGAACGAAAAACTGGTGCCACTTTGAGTCACCGAGGAAAGAATACTGGTGTAAGTGCCGTAGCTTGATGCACTGGTCAGTTTGTAACGGTACTGCACATACAACAGGCTGTTCTTCTGTGTACTGCTTACGGTGATGGGAGAAATGCTGCCGTTAAATATCAGCTGCATTTCTGCCTCAATATCATTGGTTCGGCGGAGTGAGATGTTGGATACCTTCGGTTTTGCATACGGAATGACCGTAATCTGTTGCGTGCTGCTGACGGTATAGCCGCGGGAGTCGGTTGCGGTAACCACTACATCCACCGTGCCAGACTTGGCAACCTCGTAAAGGTTAATTGCTGCGCCCGTCGTATTGGAGGCAGTAACACCATTGCAGGTGGCGGCATATTTAACAATGGATGCACCGTTTTTGGCTGTTGCTACGCCTGGGGTGATATACAGATACGAATATCCCTGGATGAACAGTTGATTATTGCCAGTCAGCGTTGAAGTGGTGGATCGACTGTCCTTATAGGTAAACGCCGTCATTGTCGGAGCGGAATTAGCACTTGTGGTCTGCACCGTGCAGGTGCAGGTAGAAGTGCTGCCGATCTGAGTCGAGCCACTCTTGGTCACCACCTTGATGGTGGCAGTGAACGACTTGATGCTCGCCATAGCCTCAAGCAAGTCAGCGCGTTCCGTCTGGGACAGTGTTATGGTGCGGTCGGCTGTTCCCTTTGACCAGGTTCTTGCCGAGAGTGCGAGGTACTCCGTTGATCCATTGCAGATGGAAAGATAGCAGGAAAAAGATGCGTCATACACGGTTACATTGGGTTTGAATGTGACTGTGGCAGCATCGGCAGTAATGGTCGGACAACTGTTGATAATCGCACCACCCAGGGTCTTGACCGTTACTGTGCTTGATTCGCCATATACCTGGTTGCTCTTTTTACGAACCGCGACTCGCACATAATAAGTTGTGTTCGGCGAAAGTCCAGTGACCGTAGTGCTTGCCGATGTTCCGGCGGTAGTCGAAAAGGGCGTGGCAGAGATACCATCATCCAAACTATAATCCCATAAATCTGCTGTGGCAGAAGAAGTAGCGGAAATCTTGAAGCTGTTAGCCGTTATGCTACTTATTGAACAGGAAACGGTTGGTGCTGTTCGGTCAATGGATGTAAGCGTCATGGTTCCGCCATAATCGACAGACCCAAAGACATATACTCGGGTCATAAATACGACGGTTACAGACTTTGTACCATTGCTGTTGTGAGTTACATCTAAAGTGCCACTAACAGAACCTTTCGCTGCCGGAAAGACTCGGTCATCCCATGCAGTACGCGCCTTATAGTAAACCTGTGTGCCGTTAATGGTGACCGTAGTATCATCGATGGTGTAATAGGCAGATGCGCCTCCTGCGGAGGTTAGCGTCCACGTCAGAGTGGATTTATTGCTTGCCACATTGACACTTTCAGAGATTGACAGCTGAAGGTATCTGCCATCATATGCGGCACTTGTGAAAGTGGCCATACTCTTACCTCCTTAGTCCAGAATTACAATATTCAGTCCCTCGGATGCCGTAGGCATAGGGACAAACTTAGTTTTGCCCACCGTCAGTTCACCATCAACGGTGGTTTTCTTGGTGATGGTCTCATCCTTATTCAGGGTGAAGATCTTCTCCTCATTGTAGTAGCCGGAGAACTCCTGGTTCGTGATGACCGTCCGTTGCCCAGAGTCCGCATTGGAAACCTCGATACCACGGCGGTCGATCTTTACCTCGGTGGTATAGATCTCATTGGGAGCGGGAGTCCATTTGTGAACCGCCGCGCCTTCTGCCAGAATGAGATCTGACACATAAAGGGATGCCAGACGATTGTAGGCATAAATGGTAATGGTACCGTCCACCACATCGGGAATCACCGCAGAGAACTCCGTCCAGCCGAAGGTGCTTGTGGTGTTGAACAGGTACGCATATTTATTGCCGTTGTATTGAGCGTAAAAATATGATGTATAACTCGCCCCGGTTTTCTTGGCACGGACGGAAATGGTGTATGCACCAGGAACGACACCCGTAATCACTTGAGTCAGCGTGGAAGTGTCCCCAAGGACGAAACAAGAGTCAGAGGTGGTATTGCTCTGCACATCTGTGGAAGAATCGGTGGAGACTGTGCCAGTGATTACCCAGTCATCGGTAATGCCGTTTAGGCCGGCAGAGTTTCTGACATAGTTGATACCGCCTGCGAACTGTTCTTGCATGGTCAAGGATAGGCCCTCGACAGTATGCTCCAGCTGAGATACCTGGCTCTGCATTTCCAGAACCTTCGTCTGTTCTTCGCCTAAGGTATTCTCCACGGTTTCCATCGTTTCGGTCAACGTACCTACATAGCTGGTCAGACCATCGATGCCGCTCTGAAACTCTCCAAAACGAGTGGTGTGGGTGGACACGGTTTCTCGCAGATCCTCCAGGTTGTTCTGGATGACCCAACCCTGTCCATCCCACACCATTGTTTCAGGAGGAACGGTGCTGGTGTTGACCCAAAGCTGGCCTACATAGGGGTTCTCCGGGGCGGTATCAGAAGTGATAACATCGCAGATATTGGTGATTGTAAATTGAGCGACCGCCCGCATGGAAATCCCTCCTTACAGGGTGACTACGCACATAAAGGTAGCCTTGGTGTCGACATCGGTATTGGAAACTGATAGGGTTTTGCCGGTCTTGCTGCCGGAAGTACCCCAATCGGTATCTACGGCACCATCCTTGTTGTACTTGGTCCAGGTGTAGGTGCCTTTGCCATCCGTGTCGATTTCAGCGCCCGCCTGGTAGACAACAGCGGTCAGCACGGTGGAACCCTGGCCATTCTTGAATACATCACCGCCGGTAGAGGTGATAACTATCTGAATGGGGTCGGAGTTGTCGATGAAGGTTGCCACGTCAGCGAAGGTGCTGTTGTAAGTGCTGGAAGTGGAATCGGAGTCGGTTGCCACGCACTTGAATACCGCATAGCTGTCAACGGCAGCGGCATAGACCGTAATGGTAGCCGTGGTAGTGCCGGTGTACATACCCGTGGTATCCGTCAGCTTGCGCCAGCCGGTACCAAAGGCGGCATCATAGCCGCTGGAAGTGGTAGCGGTGACGCTGCTGTCCATGACTGCCCACTTGTAGGTCACATTGGTGGTATCCACGGTAGAACCGCGCCACAGTTCAGCTTTTGCGGTCAGACTGGCAACTTCGCTGTTCTTGAACACATTACCGGAAGGCGTGGTAACGAGAAGATCTGTAATGCCGGAGCCGTTGACCACACGAGAGAAGGAAATGGTCAAAGGATGGGTAATGGACAACCCCGTGGAACCGTCTTTATAGGTAACCACACAGCGGTAGTCGATACCGGGCTGACCCGCCATCACATTGCCTTTAACGGTCAAAATGTGGCTCTTTGCACCGCTGAGAGCGTAGTTGCCGGAACTGGTGATGGCAGTCGTGGAACTTCCTACATACCACTTGACCGAAGTGACCGATGCAGAAGTGATCTGATCGGTGGTAGTGCCGATGACATACAGGCTTGGGGTCAGCACCAGGTTGGTGGAAGACCAGTCCGGGGTGTATGTGCCGTTATCGGGGTTATACATCTGGGTCTTTGCCAGATTGGAACCAATGTAGCCAGTCAGCGTTAGCGCGTCATTATAGTCCACAATGGTAAACTGGCCTTGTGCTTTACTCATGAGAAATCCTCCTTAATTTCAGCCTAAAAGACTGTTTCTTGTAGTGGTGTCGATGAGGTCACAGAAGAAGGTCGCCCTTACCTCGACATCATCGGATGTGATTTCGATGGATTTACTGCCACCGAAGTGGTCTGCGTTCCATACTGCATCCGTCTCCGCATCATCCGATACACGAGTCCAGATGAACTGATTGTCATCCAAGGTGTCGGTGATGTTTTCATCCCAGGAGTAAACGGTGGCATACAGCGTGGTTTTGATATTGCCGTTTTTGAAGATATTACCGTTGGAGGAAGAGATGACCAGGCGGTACATCTTCTGTTCCTCAATGGTAGTAATGCGGTCAGAAACCTTCTCCACGGTTTCTGTGGTTGCATAAGCGCGGAGAACCACTTCGCCGGTCTCCAAATCCCAATAGGACGAGCCATCCTGTGACTGGATGACACCCGCCTTGATGATGTTTGCCACCAACGAGCCAGATGTGATAAAGTCGGCCACGATCTGACCATCAGCGGTGATAGCAGTTTCATAGGGACCGTTATAGCCATTGCTGCTGAAGCCCAAGCCGCCCACATTCCACCGCCATACATTGACTGCCTCTTCGATAGACGGAGCGTCCAGGATCAGCAGTTCATAGGGTTGCCCAGAATCAGAGTCGGTGTGGATGACCACATAGCCGCCCGTCTGCCCGGTGATAAGTCCCGTAGCATTTTTGATGGCCGAGTTCATCAGCACCGGAAAACGGTCAACCTTGGCGGCGGCATCCTCGGCTGCGGCTTCAGCTGCGGACACATTGTTCAGAAGGTTCGCTTTTGCAGAACCAAGGGAGATGGAAATATACTTCTCCGCCAGGGTGTCGTACACCGTTGTTATAACTTTTGCTTTCGCAGTGATCCCTAACACGCTGTGCCGGATGGTGACGGTATCGCAGAGGGACACACGCTCCAACACGGCGGCATAGTCCGGCTGTTTCCACAGCGGTTCAAAGGCAACCGTCAGCGTAGGGGTCGGAATGCCGAGCGGGTTGTTTTTCAGATAGTTATTGGCATAGGCGCGGAGACCATCCACAGAGACTGGGTTTTCCTCATCGAAATACTCGGTGAAGTCTCGGATGAGGGTCTTTCTCTGTGCCAGAGTGGTATCGCTAATCGGCAGAAGCACCTCCGGCAGCGTGACCGCCGTTTCTGTGCCGTCCTCTGCCGTCACGATGGCATAAGGCAGAAGGTCGGTATAAGCATCGGTGGTTTCATTGTCATGCTCCAAATCCGTGAGATTTTTGCCATATTCAATGACAACCCCTGTGTGCTGACCTCGCCCCTGGTGATGAATGACATGGAAGTTATCCCACTCATATTCGCCGCCCCACAAGTCCAGAAAAGACCCTGCCACACCGCCCAGGCAGGCTCGGACACTCTGGGGCTTTGCCACCGAGAATGCCTTTGCAGCCGAATAGTCGGTCTGGCAGGTGAAATTGTGGGCTGTGGCTGTATTTTGGAACACACGCTCCATAGCAAGTGCCGGAGAAATGGACTCTGCCGTCCATTGCAGGGCGGCAATGTTGGAGAGATCATAAGAAAGGTGCTGGGCATAGACCGTAATCTGACCATTGATGGGAGTGGAAATGCGGTAAATGCGGAACACCTGGTCTTTAGAGGTGTCATTGGGTTTTGCCTTCACCAAACGCTCTGTACAGATTTCCTTGTAAAGAGCGCCGGTGATGGGATATTTCAGGACGCACTCGTATGCGCCGTTTCGCTCCTCGGTGACCTCGCAGGATGTGCAGTCTTTGAGAACTCCGATGCCGAATGTGGTAAAATCAGTCGCATTTGCTTTGTAAAGTACAGGGATCATAGGCTACACCACCTCGGAAGAACTGCGACCGCTGTAATGCCACCCGTGAAAGCAATGGTATTTTCACCGGGATACAACAGCGGGAAGCCATCTCCCGACACGGTGTCGTTCCTTGATTCTGTCCCGCTGTAGCAGAGCATCTGCTCGGAATCGATGGTCAGTCCGTCCACATCCGTGAAAGACCAAGTCGCATTAGAGTCTTCGGACTGAATGGTGAGCGTTCCCTTGCCGGTGCCTGTAAAGGTCAACATGGGCTTGCTGACAAAGGGGTACGGATTGTTGATGATGCCACCGCTGATCATAGCCATTTCCGTCAGCCCATCCACGGCATAGCGGAAGGGCTGACAGGAAAAGCTGACTGTAAAAATGCCGATGCGGTTGAGTTCATCCTCAACATCCAATTTCCCAGCAAAGACTGCTCTGCGGGTAAACTCGGTATCGTAGGTATCGGACAGCGTGTGATAGCTGTTCAGCCCAGAGTAAAGCCAAGCCTTAATTGCCGTAATCTTTGCAGACAATTCAGAGATGGTCTTTGCCGGAACGAATACGGAATAGGTCACCTGCACATTGGGAAACCGACCGCTGCCGGAAATCAGATCCCCGTCACGACCAGGGATGGACAGGAAGTCCACCTCATATTCCGGGCCGGAGAATACATTTTTACTCTCAATGCGAAGCCCCATATCCGAGGAGCGAATGCCCTTATACTCAAAATAATTCACGCAAAAACCACCCCTTTCCGTTTCGCAAATTGTCCCGCAGTGACCATGATTTCATTGGTCAGCTGATGGATATCCTCACTGGTATAGTTGTTGAAATTGGTAATGTTCAGCACCAGCTGAAGACCGCTGACCTTTGCGGAGTCTGCGATGCCACCACTGACGGTGCCGTGGACATTACCATCCACATTGAAGTCGGTAGGCAGAGCCGTTTCCATATCCTTGGCAAGACCGTGCATTACATCGTTGATGTCGGCACTCATAGCTTCCGCAGCTTTGACTGCTTCGCCGCCGTTGGCATCAATGGAGCCGGACAGGCCCTTTACCAACATCTCACCGATCCAAGCCATCTCATCCGAAGGAGAGTGGATTCCGAAGAAGTCGCAGATGCCGTCCCAAATGGAAGAAATCCACCCGGAAACCTTGTTCCAGAGCCAGGATGCCAGGGACTGGATGCCCTGCCACAAGCCACGGACCAGGTTGCCGCCCACTTCTGCAAGCTGGCTGACACCCTTGCCCAGAGCGTTTACAAGACCAGTGATAATCTGCGGTACGGCCTTTACGATTTCAACGATGATGGTCGGAAGCTTCTTAATCAGCGAGGTCAGCAAGTCAATACCCGCCTGAACGATCAGAGGGATATTGCTGATGACCGCATTGACGATGCCAGAGATAATGTCCGGGATAGCCGACACGATGGTAGTGATGATCTGAGGCAGAGCCTGAATCAGAGATACCAACAGGTCGATGCCCGCCTGGATGATTTGGGGAATCGATCCAAGTACCGCTTCGATGATGCCGCTGATAATCTGCGGAATTGCCTCCACGATTGCCGTGATGATTTCAGGCAGTGCCGCCACCAAGGAGGTCAGCAGCTGAATGCCTGTCTCAATAATCTGCGGAATGGCATCCAGGATGAAGTTGATGATACTGAGGATGATTTCCGGCAGGGCAGCAATCAGCACAGGAATAGCGGCAAGCAGACCATCGGCAAGACCGGTGATAAGCTGTAGCGCCGCATCCAAAATCATCGGCAGACTGTCGATGAGGCTTTGCACAATGGTAATGACCGCTTGAACCGCTGTAGGTATCAAAGTCGGCAAAGCCTGGGCAATGCCCTGAACCAGGGACATTACGATTTGGATTGCCGCTTCCACCAGCAGAGGCAGGTTCTCAATCAGCGTGTTTACGATGGTGAGGACTGCCTGGATGACCACGGGGATCAGTTCCGGCAGAAGGGTCAGCAGCGTGTTCAGCACCTGGGAGAACAGATCCACCACTGTTTCCAGTAAAGTGGGTAGCAGTTCACCAACCATCTCAAGCAGAGCATTCAGCGCCGTAGGCAGAGCCGAGATGATGTTCTCGATAATGGGAGTGATATTGGTCAGCACATCCTGGAAGGCGTCAACCACATTGGTACAAAGCTGCTCGATGTCAGCATCCGCGTCACCGAAACCAACCACCAAATTAGCAACTGCTGCTTTCATGGAGTTCAGAGAACCCTCAATGGTGTGTTCCGCCTCAGCAGCGGTAGCACCGGCAACGCCCATGCTTTCTTGAATGACGTGGATAGCATCGACCACATCAGCATAGGAACTGATGTCATACTCAATGCCGGAAATGGCGGTTGCATCCGCAAGCAGACGCTCCATTTCTTCCTTGGTGCCACCGTAGCCCAGCTTGAGGTTGTCCAGCATCGTGTAGTTCTGTTTTGCGAAGCCCTGGTATGCGTTCTGAATGAGTCCGATGTCCGTACCCATCTTATTGGCGTTATCCGCCATATCGGTGATAGCCATATCCGCATACTTGACTGCCGCTTCCGTATCTCCACCCAGGGACTGGATAAGAGATGCGGAGAAGGATGTGACTGTGGACATATAGTCATTGGCCGACATACCCGCGGTCTTATATGCGTTGGCGGCATATTCCTGCAGTTTGCCGGAGGACTCCTGGAACAAGGTGTCAACACCACCGACCAGCTGTTCATACTCGCCGTAGGCCTCAATGACAGCCTTGCCCAAGGATACTGCGGCGGCAGCGGCAGCGGCGACACACGCACCCATTGCCACACCAACCGTTTTCAGAGTGCCGCCCAGCTTGGAGAATTTACCCTCGCTGTCATCGGCGGCATCTCCGGCATCGTCCAGTTCTTCTTCCAGGTCATCGGCAGAATCTCCGGTGTCATCCATCTCCTTACCGAGCCGGTCCATAGCTTCTTCGTTATCCGAAAGTTCACGCTCCATACCGTTCAGGGCGGCTTGTGCGTTGTTCAATTGAATCTGCCAAGCCTGGGTTCGACGGTCGTTCTCACCAAAGGACTCGGCGGCATTGGCGAGAGCCTGTTTCAGCATCTCTACCTTTTTGCGTTGGGCTTCGACCTGTTCAGTCAGCACCTTGTGCCGTGCGGCGAGAGCATCGGCAGAGCCATCGTTCTTGGAGAATTGGGACTCCACCAACTTCATTTCAGAACCCAGAACCTTGAAAGACTGGTTGATTTCCGTCAGAGCCTTTTTGAACTCTTTCTCGCCCTCAAGACCGATCTTCAGACCGAAATTATCTGCCATTACACCACCGCCTTTCCTTTAGATTCCGTCCGGGATAATGTCATCGATGAACATCTCCCGTTTCGGTTTGGAGATACCGTTGTACTGTTTATGGCACTCCCAAAGGTCCAGGAGTAAACCAAACGGCATCAGCCAAAACTCATCCCAAGACAGGTGGAGTTGGCCGATGCCGTAATATAAAAGTCGAGTAAATAACTCGTCGTCACTTACTCGACCACTGCGTTTTTTGCGTCTGCCTCGCTTTCGACATTACGCTTGGTGCCCTTGAGCAGAGCCTCCATAATGGCAGATTTATAGGTTGCCAGGTCAGCCGGAACGGTGAGCAGTTCCACCATTTCCTCGGTGAGCAGTTCCTTGGGGCTGTCCTTGTGCTTGAGGTTGTGAACCAGGATGGACTGGTTC
>JAZNNW010000066.1:0-2262 GCA_045580485.1 Candidatus Avilachnospira sp.
CAGACCGAAAAAGCCGATTGCTGACAAGATTGCGGATGGAAATCCCGGAAAAAGACCGCTGACTGTAATTGATTTCAAAGACAGCGCGGCTGACCTGGAAGGACAGGATATGCCCAAGCCCAAGGAGTTCCTTTCCGCAAAGCAAAAGGACGGCTCTACACTCTGTGCCGCTGAAATCTACGAAACCACATGGAACTGGCTATCCGCTCGTGGATGCGCCGCCATCGTTTCACCCGACCTTATTGAACGCTTCGCTATGGCAAGTGCCAGATGGATTCAATGTGAGTCAATCACCAGCGAGGTCGGTTTTCTGGCAAAGCATCCAACTACGGGTGCCGCCATCCAGTCACCCTATGTGGCTATCGCAAATACCTACATGACGCAGGCTAACCGTCTGTGGTCAGAAATTTTCCAGATCGTCCGTGAGAACTGCATCGGTGAGTATAGCGGTGCAAGCCCCCAGGACGATGTGATGGAAAGACTACTTCGTGCAAGGAAAGGATAATGAATTATGTTTGAGAAAGTAAATCCCGCCCATCCCGATAAGGTGGCGGACAGAATTGCCGGTGCCGTAGTGGACATCGCATACGATACGCAGATTGACCCCAGGGTAGCTGTGGAGGTTCTCATTGGTCACGGCATCTGCCATATCATTGCGGAAACCTCTGCCGCCATTAACAGAGAAAAAGTTACTGCCGCCGTCCACCGCATCGCAGGCAATCTGGAAGTTGACCTGGTGGTCGTTCCCCAGGATGCCCATCTTGCTCGTAACCAGGAAGATGCCATTCGCTGCGGTGACAACGGTATCTTTAAGGGTGTGCCTATGACGGATGAACAGAAACATCTGTCCTGCATTGCCCGCGCCATCTACGAGAAGCACCCCTTTGATGGCAAGTACATTCTGAACGGCGATGCCCTGACTATCTGCCAGAGCAAGACCAATTCGGACACCCTGCGTTTCCAGTATCCCGGCGCAGCGGTCAATCCGCTCGGTGACTGGACCGGCGGCACGGATGTTGATACTGGTGCTACCAACCGCAAGCTGGGCAGTGATATGGCCGACTCCGTAACCGGCGGTGGTCTCCACGGCAAGGACCTCTCCAAGGCTGATGTCAGCGTGAATATTTACGCTTGGCTCAAGGCACAGGAAACCGGCAAGCCTGTGGAGTTCTGCTGCGCCATCGGTGATGAGACTGTCGGCGGCATTCCCTACGAAGAAATCGTGGAAACGGCAAGAGCCTACATCAAGTCCGTTGGTGGCTTTGAGGCATTTGCCGAGTGGGGTCTCGTATGATTTTTGAGAAAAAGAATACGGCAGACCTTCTGCCTGCCGACTATAACCCCCGTAAAGACCTCAAGCCAGGTGATGCGGAATATGAAAAGCTGAAATGCTCCATTGAGCAGTTCGGGTATGTGGAACCCGTCATCTGGAACAAGACCACCGGCCGTGTGGTTGGCGGTCATCAGCGTCTGAAAGTTCTGATGGATATGGGCATGACCGAAGTGGACTGCGTTGTGGTGGAGATGGATGAGGAAAAGGAAAAAGCCCTCAACATCGCCCTCAACAAAATCAGCGGTGATTGGGACAAGGACAAACTTGCCTTGCTCATTGCTGACCTGCAGGGTGCTGACTTCGATGTATCCCTCACTGGTTTCGAGCCTGCTGAAATCGATGACTTGTTCAAGGATACCCTCAAGGACGGTGTCAAAGATGATGATTTCGATGTAGGCGCAGAACTGGAAAAGCCCACCATGACCAAGCCCGGTGATATTTGGATGCTCGGTCGCCACCGTCTGATTTGTGGTGACAGCACCAAGGCTGAAACCTATGACCTTCTGATGGGCAGCACCAAAGCCAACCTGGTCATTACCGACCCTCCGTACAATGTCAACTACGAAGGCAGCGCGGGCAAAATCAAAAACGACAACATGGCAGACGATGCCTTTTATAACTTCCTCCTGGATGCGTACACGCGGATGCACTCTGCGATGGCGGACGATGCTTCCATCTATGTGTTCCACGCAGACACCGAGGGACTGAACTTCCGCAGGGCATTCGCCGATGCGGGTTTTTATTTGTCCGGCTGTTGCATCTGGAAAAAGCAGTCCCTGGTTCTGGGGCGCTCTCCTTACCAGTGGCAGCACGAACCCTGTTTGTACGGTTGGAAGAAAAACGGTAAGCACCAGTGGTACACCGGCAGGAAGGAAACCACCATCTGGGAATTTGATAAGCCCAAGAAGAATGGTGATCACCCGACCATG
>JAZNNW010000067.1:0-123788 GCA_045580485.1 Candidatus Avilachnospira sp.
ATGCCACGCTCGACCATACGAGCCAAGTCTTCGAGGGACAGCACTACTTGGGCAAACACATCGGAGCCATACCGAATATTGACGCCGTGGGCTTTGGCGTTTTCAACGCTGTGGGAGAAGCGATATGTCTGACCTTTATACACGAATGAAACCCAGCACTCAAATCGGCTCCAATCGTAGTCGTACTGCTCCACTCCAAAGCGGGCCATAACCTTTTCCAGTTTTGCTTCATAGGCGGCAGGTTCTGCATACTGTTTCGTCATCCCTCACCCCTCCATCTTACATTCCTGTATTTTGGTGACTTTCTATGGTTGTACCGAACCATCTGACCATTCTCAACGGAATATGTCTGTTGTTGCCATCTTCAAGACGCATCCAAAGCAAATCCGAACCAAATCTAATTTCAGTTGCTCTAAAGTCTTCTTTGTAACCGTCAAACCATCTAACAGTTACGGTATTTATCTTTTTGCTTTCCATCATTATTCCTCCATCTTCGCCCCGCAGTTGGGGCAGTAGTCGCTTGTCTTGCTCTCCCAGATGTGGCAATTAGAACACTCAAAGTTCGAGACTAAAAGTCCGTTTTCTTCTTCCGCCCATTCATGCTCAATCCACCGCCCCTTGGGTCTGAGGCTTTCGGGGTCGATGGTGGGGGTATGCGAGAGCACCCACTGAACTGTTCCAGCTCCATCAAGAGATAATTCCACATCAGCGATGTGTTGGGCAAAGTTCGCATCAATCAGCCGCATTTTCTTTCCCCCTAAAGCACACGATCCGCACCACATCATAAACCTGAACCTCCTTATGTTTGAATGGAAACCGCCTACAATGCGGACAGCGGATGACATCCATCATTTCTTCTTCAGACAGGCTGTAGCCTGTCCAGTTCTGGTCGGTTTCTAAAATGGCAACATCGCATCCATCTTCACCTTCTGGGCAATCAACAGTCTCAACAAATACAAATTGCTCACTGTCAGATCCATCTCGGTTGAACTTACTGATGATGAGCTTCTGTGTTTCTTTCCCACACTTTTCGCACCGCATTTTTCTCCTCCTAAAACTCATAGTGGTCAAACAACCATCGAAGCGACTTGACCAGATCATCTTTGGTAATGCTGTTGTGCGTTTCCATTTCGGCAATCATTTCTATTGCCAATACTTTTGATTTCAGGGCAATGCTGTCGTCGTCAAGACGATACTTCACGATCTCCCACGCATCCCGGATGGATATGTTGTATGTCGGAAACCTTATGACCTTACCGTCAGCCATTGTCAATCCTCCCTTACCCACTTCATAAGGGCTTCCTTGCACTTCGGACACAAATCAATTTCGCTACAGCCCTTATTGGGATAATAAACTGTCACCTGAACTATTGGTACATCGCAAACTTCCTTATACAAAAATCCGCATCTGTCACATTCTTTCGCCTTCGCCATCGCTTCTCCTTTCTCCATAAGAGCAGAAATGCTCCCTTTCCGGGTATATTTCACCTGCTTGATTTGTAGCGATATTGCCGCACTTGCAAAATCCCAAGAAATCATCTGGGTCAATCTCAAAGTATCGACAATCCTTACACCGCACTACAGGCAAAAACTCCACAAGTGTACCGTCTTGCCTTTGCCACGCACACCTGACTGCTCGACCATTGTTTTCTTCCGCTATTACGACTGCGTTCGCTGTTGGCACTTGCATCAGCACCCGGCGAATGACAGATGGCGTCAGCATTTCCTGTTTCAGCATGGCCTTGATGGCTTCGCTTCGATAGATCAGTTCATCCATCAGCGAGCTCCTTTCTTGGCTCTATGTACCGGAACACCGTACATTTCTCTGAGCTTCTCGGTTAGCTCGTCCCACTTCTTCACGACATCATCAGTGACTTCCACGATTTGGTACTTCTTGCTACCCTCTCTCACTCTGTCGTTGAATGTTGAGCGACCTATTCCGAGTTGCTCGGCGCACTCGGCCGTCGTTCCTTTTGCTATCAACTCTCCGGTCTTCGGATCATAGACATCGTAGATCTTGATGGACATTTCGGTGCCATCCTCCTCTCGTACTGTTCATTGCGTGTCGCTTTCAGCAGAAACTGCTGAAAATTAGCTTCTAAAACCGCTGGAGCATAGCGGATTGAATGGTAGGTTGTTTCAATCCGCAGGAATGGCTCCTAAGGCTTCGTTTTCTTTGCTGTTTTCCCTTTTTTGATCTGATTGCTGAGCCGAGCGCAATTCTGACTGTAATCAGCCACGCTTATCAGGGTTCCTACCGGGAATTTCTTAGTGTGGATACTGTGAATCTCACAATCCTTGTGCGGACACTCTTTGTGTGCACAGTATGTAACATCGAAAGGACAGGTCATCATTACTCTTCTACCTCTTCTCTATGGTCGAACCTAATCTTTTCCGGTCTCACCCTGATAATGCGACCATCTTTAGCCTCAACGATGGCAAATGTCTCTGCGACTACGCCGCCATTGTGCCCTCCAACGAGGTTGGATGGCGGAACGATCTCTGATACTTGCGACCAGCAATGAAACAGATGCTTTACTTCTTTACCCTCCACTCCCTGAACGAAGCAGGGGCGCAGCTCACTATTTTTCATCCCGCATTTCCTTCCTATGTCGGTATTCGTAATGCGGACAGGTGTCATCCATCTTGTGTCCCTCTCTGCAATTTACAGAGACAGTTTCTACAAACTCTCGGAACTCAGTGCATCTGTCCGCCGTTGTTTCTCCGTGTATGCAGGTCCAGCAATAAATCATTTTTTATCCTCAGTCCATGATTTGAAGTTGACTATCTGCTCAACCAGCGATGAGGTGTCTCCTATGAAGCAAATCGCCCGATCATCTACATAGCAGATCGCAGGCGGTTTTTCCGCCATCACATCGTCAACTTCAATGCCGTTTTCCTTCAGATACTTCATCACTGTCCCCAACCCCGCTGCGGAAACGCAGCGGGTGGAGACGACCACAACTTTGTAACCGATCCCACGGAGTTGCTCGATAGCTTCTTTGATGCCGGGAACTACGGGATCAGTGGTATTTTCTACACCCTGCCATCCACTCGAATAACTATGGATAACGCCATCAAAATCCATACAGACAGTTGGTGTGTATGCCATCTTCGTTTCCTCCTATCAGTCCCAACGGTCGAGCGTGTAGGTGGTGACACCAAGATCAGTCGTGACCCGGAAGGTGTAATCCCACCACTTAGAGCTTGCCTGACAGCGGATACCACAGGCGGATGCCTCATCGTAGCCCTCGATCACAGCGGTTCTGGAGTATGCCTCGATGGTGGAACGAACCTCATGCAGTTCGGACTTCAGCACCTCGGGAAACAGTGCGGCACCGGAACTACGGTAGCGGTGATCCTTGCAGTCCTTCAGAATGAAGAACACCGAGCTTCCGTTGTGCTCGAAACCGGGTTTCCACAGATTCGGTTGGAGTACAATGCCGGTAACTTCTGCCCAGCCCATACTCAATCCCCAATTACCAGGAGCAGAGCCGCCGTGGTAGACATACCAGTTGAAAGGGTTTCGTTCATCCTCAGCATCCCAACGGATGATGGGAGGTGCATCGGGATCTGCAGCAGTTACGATAGCACTGAAGTTGTCAGCCTTGCCGGTGACATTGAACTCGATCTTCAGGGCATCGGGCAGGACGGTTCTCTGGAACTTCTCCCAGGTCATAGTCACGGTGGGGGCGGTCACATCGTTAGCCCTGCGCTTTGCGGTGCTCTGCTTGGTTGCAACACCTGCGAATACACCGCCGGTTGTCGCCGCAGCCTTCTTCTCAGGTCTGGGAGTCCAGAGCGTCTGGAGCTCATCCAGCCTGGCGAAGCGGCGCTTCAGAGAGTTCTCGATGCCGAGCTTTGCCACGAGCTTTTCAGCCTGGGCTACATTGCCGGCGGAGGGTGCCGCCTGGGGGCGCTGATACTTCATGGGGTTCATCTTCTCAGAGAACTTGCGACTGACGGTTGCAAAGTCGTAACCGGTCTCGATGTCATCCAGAAGGGTGCCGATCATACTGCTGGATACATGGCAGAAACCGACAGGTGCGGTCGCCGCCTTCTTCCAAACGATGTTGGAGCGCAGACGGCTGCGCTTACCCTCGGTATCATTCAGGACTCCTAAGAACCATTCGGCCACGCCGAGCACCTTCTCGCTTCGGTACAGACTCTCGGAGCGGAGCAGCTTCAGGGCGGTTTCGACGGTCTCCTTCCGGTACTTTCCGATGGCATTGGTCAGCATCTTGAAGTCCTCAGTCTTTTCTGCGGCCTGCTGATAGGCGTTCTTCACCCGGCCGGTGTAGATCATCTTCTTGGGGACATCCACAGCCATGTGGGTCCAGGAGCCAGTCTTGGGAGTGCCAAGACGGCGTTCATCGGTAATGAAAACACCGGTTACTTTGGCGTTTTCTACCTCGACCAGAACATTCGCAACAGCCTTTGCAAAGAACGCAGGTGCGTAGTCCCACATCACGGGGTAGGTCTCGCCCTGATCTCCGATGCGAACAAGGCCGCCGAAACGGTCAACGAAGTTGCGGCAGGTGCGGCAGTTGTAGTGCTGTCTGGCCTCAACGGGCAGAGCGGCCAGGATCGTGTCGTACAGGCCGGCGGCGTTGGTGGTGAACAAGGGCTCACTACCATCCTTGGCGTGCTCCTCGAAGGAGCGTCGGATGCCGGCAAGCAGGGCTTCGTAGCCATCGTCCTGCCGGTTCAGATCCATTTCGTTTGCAGTGCTTACATCTTTCATGGTGTACCTCCTTTTTCTGTCTGGCATCCCCTCATCGGCTTTGTAAGAGCTTCTTCCGGGGACCAGCCTCGTCTTAATCTCATTTTCAGGGCATCGTATGGCATGCCGGTTTCTTCGGACCACTGAGACAGCGTAAGCGTTCGTCCGAAGGCGGTAACGACTTTGTTCCTTCTCGTGTTGTTGGCCTGTTCTTTTCCGGTCGCCCACCGACAATTCTCTGGTGTGTAGTCTCCGTTGTTGTTCCTTCTTTCTATGGTCAACTCCGTGGAATATCCAGCTTCAAGCGCCCATCTCTTGAACGCCTCGTAGTCATCCTTCCACTTCTCATCCATTCGGATTCCACGAGCTCCATACCATTTGTAGTGATAATCGGTTTCACAGTAGCAACGGGCTCTTATTCCGCTCCAGATGTTGTGAAGTCTTTTGTGGCTGTCTCCGTGAACAGTTGCCGCTTTTCTTCTGTTGTCCGCTTTTTTGCAGCCGCAACTCTTTCTTTTCTGGGTTTCGATCTCTTGCTTGTTGAGGAAGCGTACATTTCCGCACGAGCATCGGCATTGCCACAATCGAACCTTCTTGCCGTTGGGCCTGATTTTAGGAGCAGCTTCTGCCTCTACGACAAAGTCTCCAAATTCATATCCGATCAGGTCAGCCCTGGTTCTCCCAGAACTTTCTGTTGTACGCTCCATA
Organism: Candidatus Avilachnospira sp.; assembly: GCA_045580485.1. GTDB lineage: Bacteria > Bacillota > Clostridia > Oscillospirales > Oscillospiraceae > Avoscillospira. Next base: position 5,432 of record JAZNNW010000067.1, read on the forward strand.
CCGGTCCTCCCAATTAACGATTTCTTCTTTGCTCAGGTTGCGAACAAAGTTCTGCCAGTAACCACAGGTCTGCATCTCGGGGCAAAGACCTCTGTACACACAGTTCGGCACCAGGACATCGGAGATCTCAGGCTCAACACCATGGATTTCTCGCTTCAGATCTTCGGCGTACTTGCGTGTCTCCGGTGACGCCTGATAGCAAAGACGCTTTCTCATGGTGTCGATCAGAGCCTGAGTGTTCGCCTCTCCAGTAAAGGTCTGAGGCTCATCCTGTGGGAGTTTATCACGGGGAACACCGGTGCGGTCGGTGCGCTGAGTTCGGACGAACTTCTCCCACTTATGTCGCACCCAATGCACCGTGATCCAGTGGGCCATATCTTTCCACCGCCACTTGATGGCGATGTCACGGATGGGGCTGTGCTCAGAAATCAGGATCTTGCGCTTGAAGCTCGTGCTGGGTTCGTGGCCAAGCTCCTCTTTGCCGACAGTAGCTCGGCAGTCATCAACAACCTCGGCCCAGTCACCTTTTACTTTCAGGATCTCTGTCTGCGGTTTCATATTCATTTCAGTTTTCCTCCTCGTCGAAATAGGTTGCCAGCATGTCTGCCAAATGTGTCATCACGGCCAGAGGGAACATTGCAAAGGCATTGCCTGCGTCCTGCTTTTCCCCTTCTTGCCAAGGTCCCATATGCCAGCGGATCGCCATGGCCTCCTCTCTGCTCAGTTTCATGAATCCAGATGCGATGTAGACGGATTTTTCTCCGTGTCCATAGGGGAGCCGATCATCGTGCTTATAGCCCATGACGCTTTCCCACACAAAATCGCCCAGCTCGTCGTGTTTCACCGCACTCCGGTTTGCAGCCTTGACCTTTTCAGTGTCATATGTTTTCTGGTTCTTGGGTTCCTTCCGGTACAGGTTCACCTTGCAGAGGTCGTGCAGCAATCCGCAGATGGCGATGCTCTCTTCCTGTTCATCAGTAATGATGACCGGTTCAGTGGAATTTCTGGCGAGCTCGTTTTCATACAGTTCTCTCAACCGCTCATACACATGGATGCTGTGTTCGACAAGACCTCCGGGCCTGCAAAGATGATATCGTGTAGAAGCAGGTGCCTCAAAAAAGTCTGAGCCTTCAAGCCATTCAAGGAGCTTATCTGCTCCGGGTCGTTTGATCCGCTCTTTGTAAATTTTCTGGAAAACTTCTTTCATTTTGATAACCTCCGTTCGTTCTTTACAGCAAAATCTGGGATGCTAAACCAATGCCTTCCGCTACCAGATACGAAGCGGCAGATACAAACAACACCTTCACATAGACTTCACGGTTGTCATCTGCAAAGGCAGCCAGTGCGGCGATGGTACAAATTGCCAACATCAGAATTTTGAAGTAACCCAATTTAGCGTCTCCTCTCTTCTCGTTTTAGATTCGTCCTTCTATGATTGCCATTTCTGTTTCATAATCCATCTTCTCGATGATTTCATCGAGTATCTGGTCAGCTAACAGCTTTTGATCCCAATGTCTCGCAATCGAAGCCATGGGTACAAATTTACTGATGCGAAATTTGTCATTTTGAAACTTTCGTTCGGCATATATCCGAATACCGTCTCTCTCAAACATAATGCTAAGGTTAATACCTATTCTGGTGGACTTAACCACCAGCGCTGTCAGATCAATCATTTTTCTCCTCCCTCAGCTGGCTTTCAACGAGTTCCAAATACTCTGTGTAACCGTATTGATCGGCCCAAGACCGATCTCTATCCCACGAAAACACCTTCCGTTTCCGAAACTGTGAGACAAACAGCTTCCAGTATTCCATCTCAGCTTTACTTCCGTTTGCTGGCTTACCATTTGGAAACATTGTTTTGCACACTGGTAACATTGATGCAAAAAACATGCCCGTGTCGTCGGGTTCCATTTCTCTCTGACACATCAACCATCCTGCAGCCTGTGAGTAATCACATGCGACCTGTCCGATTTTCTCCAGTGCCGCATCTGCCACCTTAGGGATTATTTCCAAAAGTTCTCTTGCATGATGGACTGACTGTTCTGCGTACTGTTTGATAAGAAAGCTAACAGCTTCATTCGCATCATCCCATCCAAGGATTTCTTGCAGGGTCCGTTTCTCTTGTTCTAAAAGCATGTCAATTCTCCTTCTTTGTCAGTCGCTTGACTTCATCCTTGTATTCCTTTGTAGTCAGGACGGACACTCTCGGCGTTGCGGAGTCTGCATCGAATACCCTTGTCACAGAAGAAATGATGCAGCCGCTCATACTAAGGTTAGCACAGTATCGGGCAAGTTCACCCATCGTGTCGCCCTCGTCCGGGACCTCCACCAAGAAGCCACCGTAGGGGGTCTTGATGCGGTAGACGATGCCTTTAATTCGTTTCGTCTTCAATGCGATTCTCCTTCATTTCGAAACTATAACAGTAGTCCTGCGAAAGTGCCAGGTCGCCATCTAACATACAGGTCGGTGTCTCCATGCTCTTGTTCCTCCAGTATTTGCAGAAAGCGCACTTCCCACTATCTGCCAGCTTTCTCAAGCAATCAGGGCAGATGCAGCGACGGCCTATATGCCATCCAAGGCGGCCGGCCTCGCTACGGATCTCACTGTTCAAAGGGAGCTTTAGTGACTTTTGATCTGAGACAATTTCAAGATCATCAACGCAGTATTCACACTCGATTTTGACGCTTATTCTCATTGCCGTCTCCCCTTTCTGGCAGCCATTCTGCGCTGTCTTGCACGACGGCGGGCACGACATTCTGCCAAATACTGCTCATATAGCTTTTCATCTTCATGCTCAGGAAGCGAGCAGAGCCATCGGTTGATGAATGGGATTCGAGGAAAAATGTAATCTGCCACAAATGCACCGACGGCAAGTACAGCCAGAAACAGGATCATAACGAAACCGAGTGGGATTACCTCTACAACGATCATAGGTGTCATCTTTCTTCCTCCTTATTGTCCTACAGGGAACCGGTTTTCCAGTTCAACTTCGATATACTCATCGAAGTTCATATCGGGTTGCTCTTTAAGCCATGCCTCTGCCAGTCCAACTGCAAATTCAGCCAGAATATCCTCACCCTTGGAACCGGCAGGCAACTCAATGTATCCTGCTGTATCCATGTAGGCTGCTCGGCTACCTATGGTGACGAGCAGGTTGTCTCTGATTCTCATTCCAGTTCCTCCTTCATAGTTAGAAACTCGTCGACGGTCATTCGTGAACCATCGATACAGCCGTTGATGATCTCAATGTCGTCTTTTTCGAAACCAGCACTGAGCATGCAGGAAATAAACACCAGTGCCTGTCCCATGTTCTTGCAGGACGAAAAGTGATGCGTTGAGAAATTCAGAATGTAAAACATATGCGTCTCCTTTAGCTTTGGTGGATACCATATTCTGCGAGGACATCGAGCAGAAAACTGTCGATTCTGTCATAGTCGAACAGAATGTCGTTTTCTTCATACAGTCTCTCTGTACAATCTTGGCAGATATCGTCTGTGATTTCTCCGTTGAGATCTCCAAACATTTCTGTGAGCCGGAACGGCACTTCCTTTTCGACGAAAGCTAACAGGGGATTTTCTGCCGCTCGAAGTATGATCTCTACTGCTTCCTGATATTCTCCGAGGAAATCTGCCTTGAGCAGTTCCTCAACCATCTCGATAGCTTTTTCCATTTTCATGGTGTGTCCTCCTTAATGCTCGGGGCTGAAGCCCTCGATAACTGTCTCGCCGGTTTCGGGGTTTACCAGACAATGATGATTAGGCTGGCTTCCAGCCACTTCCTCCAGCTTCACGATCTTTCCAAAGCTGCTCACATCGTACACTTCGTATTCGGTGTCGCTGCAATCACGGTAGCCCAAATCACGGATGATCTGGCCTTCCGGTTTCATCATTGCATTTGTGCTTCCGTCAGGGTATTGTGCCTGAACCAAGTAATACATTTCCATTACCATTTCCTCCTATCAGTATCTGCTGTGTGCGTAATACTCAATCTCATGGATGGCATCCTCGATGCCGCTCTTGACTGTCTGTTCTGCTCCGATCTTGGGGTTCGGCTGTTCTGCTACCATGTAGCACTCAATGTGATCGCCGTCGGGCGAGCAAGCCCAGATCCAGTTTCCGACCTCCTTGTCGCAGTCGAGAGTCATGATGAAGCAGTTCTGTTTCTCCTCCAGATAATCCAGATAGCCCCACCGGATACGAACCTTATTATTACTGATGGACTTTACTGACCATTTCCAGTTCGGATCACGGTCATTTGCGCCGGCAACTGTGGTGCGGATCAAATCCGAGTAATCTCTGAGGTCGATCATTTTAGCATCTCCTTTTACCGTTTGGTAATTTATATCGTACTTTAACTATAACTTACCAGACGGTAAAGTCAATATGTTTTTCTGGATTTTTCATAATTTTTTTCAATAATTAACATAAATGCGGATATGTTCGCACGAGCCTTTAGAAACAATTTTGCCGGGTTTTTCATCTGGTGGTATATGTATATCTTTTTGTCCCAAAGTGGCCGAGAGAACATTTCGTAAAATTCGACTTCTGATTTTTGTCTATTTTGTATATTGATTTTTCCTGCGTATTTGATCCATCTTCTGCCCTTTCATGCGGCACCTAAATTTCCTAATAAACGCAAAAAATCCCCCACTCCGGCCGAAGCCAGAATGGGGGATTCTAATCTATACCGCTATTCAGTTTTTTGAGCAACGAGGGGGCGCTGACTCCTGAATAGCGGGCGCATCGGGCCGGAGGTCAAAGCCCGTTCACGCTTTCTTCAGGATGGCCAGAACGATTGCTTCAATGATATCTTTCTTTGTGTTCTTTCCATCGAGCTCAACTCCATATTCCTCCGCTCGCTCTTTCAAGGCGACCAGCGTCAGGTTGAGCAGCTCAGAAATCAGTTCGGCTGTAGCAGATGCGCCAATCGTATCGCCAAGTTCCTCGGTGCTGCCATTTTCAGGAAGCGCCTCGAAGGCTTTTTTGTATTCATTGGCATATTTCCTCATCCAGTCGAAAATCCACTGAGCGATTTTCTTCAGTCTTGCATCAGTCAAAATACCTCTCAGGAAACCAGGGACGATCTTTGCCAGACCGGCAACGACCTGATCCATCTTCTCAGGGCCGGTGAGGCCGGTCGTTTCTGCCAGGGCGATGAGTTCGCTTACCGCACCAAAGACATTGCCTCTGACCCGGAAGTAGAACATGAGCCCGCATGCAAGTGCACACAGCACAGTTACGATAATGCTCAGAATTTCAGAGAAACTCATTTTACATCCTCCTCATTTTTGTTCTTATTCGGTTTTCTATATTAACCCAATTACTTTTTGGGTAGTTTCAGAACTTGTCCCACTTTGAGCACGGTAGACTTGAGCCCGTTCAAGGTCATGATCTCCTTGTAGCGAGAACCGTTTCCAAGCCGGTTCTGAGCGATATCCCAAAGGGTATCTCCTCTTGCAACCGTATGAACAGTCTGACTGACCGCAGTTCCACTGGCACCATTCGTGATGTCGGCTGCATCGACCCATCCGTAAACAGTTGAGCCGCCTCCTGCAACTGCAATCAGGTGGACGGGATGCTTTGCATTTTTGACGATGTTCGTCACTTTTGCAGATCCAGGTTTGCAAGCATAACCACCGCTGGCGGTTGTGCTCGGGTAGTGCTTCGTGCCGTTAAAGGAGACAACACTTCCGATCTTCGGAAGACTGGTGGCAGGTGCAGCTGGCGCAACAGGTGCTGTAGGCGCAGCGGTGCTTGGCTTTGTGACCACACTGTTGGAGCTTCCGTCGTATGTAACATACGGCAGTTTGCCATGCTTTGTCCAATTACGAGCGTTGTATCCAGACTTCGTTCCGATGTTCTTCACCGCTGTAATCTGCACCTTGTTACCCCATGCGGGTGTGCACTCAACGGCAAGTCCGTCTCCCGCATAGAGGCCGATATGTCCGGGACACCACAGTGCCTCACCGATCTCCATTTTGTCCCACCCAGAGGTAGACACACCGGAGCATTTTGCGATCATGCCGTCTGCACTGATGTCGGGTACGCCATTGCTGGCATACTTTGCGCCGCCATAACTCTTGGTGCTATCGCCGCTCCATCCCCAGAGGATCGCCTTAATCAGGCAAACACAGTCGAAAGCGAAGTACCCCTTGCCGATCAGCTTTCTGAAGGATGCCTGTTTGGAAGCCGTGTACCAGCTCGGATACTGCTTTGCCTTGTCCGCAATGAGCCCTTCAGTAACAGGGGAACCAATAGTGCCCCACATGTACACGGTGTTGTAGTTATTGGCAATGTTGACTGCCTTTGCAACGAGTTCTTTTGCTGTCATTATTTTGCCTCCATTCTTTCTTCATCCTCCAACTGCCACTTACGATCCCGGTGTCTTTCATTGGAAGTTTTGATCCAGCCCATCACACCGCACTCTCCGCCGCAGACCCCAAAAACACAGGTTATAAGCGTATCAGGAACGGCCATATGAGCTTCGAACAAAGAAATCATCTTCCATGTGAAAATAAAAAGCGTTACCGCAATGATGATGAGGATGATATCCATTTTGTTGATCTCGAATTTTCCTGCCTTCTTTTTCGGCACTTTCTCCGCCGACACCCCGAGATCAACTTGACCGCTGTGGTGACGGTACTTCCTTCGTTTTTTCTTTCGCAAGGCGTTCCACAAACGACCTGCCAAGTGCACCGATAAAAAGCAGAGCGAAAATACTCCCACGGCTTTTAATGCAGTATTCAAAACTTCCATATTCCACCTCCGATCAATGCTTCAACGGAAGCTCGTCTACTCCTTCAACAATGAGCTTTGCATCTCCATTTCCATTGAGATCTGTGTGGTAGCAATCGTGCATATCGTGGAACCGTTTGCGATCATCGTAGGTTATTTCACCTTTATCGATGTACCCCTGTCCCAAGTACAGGATCCTATCAAGCAAAATGATCCGTTCCGCCTTTGCTACAGCGTCGAGCTGAGTGCCGAGTTTGTCCAATCGTTCTTCAATCGACTGGTTAATCTTCTCCTCGGTTTTTTTGAACTCCTCAAGCTCATGGCTGATTTCATCAGTCTTGTCGGCTTTCTCTTCTGCTCGATCTTCCTTTGCCGCCTTTCGGGTTGCCCTGAATTTCCATCGCTCATTAAGAGCGTTGATGGCAGCAGCGCCGGCAGCACCGCCTGCGACAGCGAGAACAAGTGCAAGAATAAACTCAATAAAATTCAATTTCGCATACCTCTTCTTCCGTTGACTTGCATACAAAAAGGCAGAGCCCAAATTGGCTCTGCCTTATCGTTTTAATACTCGATCTGCTCCCATCCAGCAGGATATGCTTCCGGCGTGTGCACCGTGTTATCGTTGAGCGCCATGTAGACATTGCCATCCGACCAGAGGACACACTCGTCTTTCATGTACATACCGGAAGTTCCGAGGGGCTCTACCCACGGCTTTGCCTTTTCGGGGTTCTTGGTATGTGCCAAACCCCAAAGAGCACGGAGATCAGCAGGTCTCCCTTCATAGTTTGCGGCATTGTGAGGCTGCAACAGAAGCCACACCTGGCCCTCGTCGGCCACCGGGGAATTGACCGGCCATGCGGAGTAATCCTTAGTAGGATCAAACACAGGGACGGCGGTCTCCCGCTCGATGATCTCAGTCTCGGTCACTGTGCCGGCGGCAGCTTCGTCCTGCAGCACCTTGGCGTCATAGGCGCCTTTTTCTTTCATCTTGGTCAGGCTTTCGGTCTTGGTCATCACAGACTGTTCACTCCTTCCTTGTAAGCGACTTCCAGTTCTTCCTCGGTCACGGCGTTTGCAAGCTGAGCCTGCAAGATTTCAACCTCCGTGGGTTTGCCCATCTTGACGATAACCGTACCGTCACGGCGGTCTGTGATAGCTCCTGCAATGGAATAATCGCTGTTGTCATACTCGATAGGTTCGGGTGTAACGATTTCGCCATTCTCTGCTTCATAGCTCTCAGGCTGATTGACAATCGCCCATTTGATATTATCTACGAAGGTTTTTGCCGCTTCCTCGTAGGTCATAGCGAGGGTGATAGCCTTGCTTTCTCTGCCGTCCCATTCCCGATCGGATACTCTGCCGTCAATGCGTGCCGGGTAAAGAGTATCGTTGATTTTTACAAAAATCATTTCTTCACAATCCTTTCTTTTATCCCATAACCCTATGGGATGTTTTTGCTACTCTTGTTTCAAATGGCATAATCATAGCTGGACGAATACCAACGGAGTTGCCTTCTTCGTGGTTAGCAAATGCGCCTGTTGCACTAATTCCGCAATAATGTGCTGATGCACTGCCGATTGTTCTTACCATCCAACTTCCCGCAATTCCGTTTAGTGTAGCAATCAAATGTGTGTTTGCTCCAGGCTCCGCACTATATGCCGTGTCGAAATACGAAAGTTCGTGTCCCTCTTCGTTGGCGGGACTTCCATAAGCGGAATTGATTTCTGCATAGGACAGTAAGAAGACTTTGCTCGAAAGTCCATCAGACCCGTTTGCGACATGGTCAGTATCAACACAGTATGGTATTTTCACCTGCATGATAGCATCCTGTGTCCTATCATCAAGAAGTTCAAGAAAATCCCCGTTCAGATATTCGTGAATACTTGACCCAGCATAATATTGGTCAGAACTTCGCTGCACCACTCTATTTTCAAGAATGTTCTTGGCAAGCAGCCAAGTGCCGTCACAGGAAGCATCGTACAAATCAGAGTTTCCGGGAATACCTTGGTTCACCACTAAAAATTCCGTTTCAACACCGTTGATGTATATATAGACGCTTTTTCCAACATCCAAGTCACCAATCGGAACGCAGAAGTCAATATCGTAACCAGTTCCACTGACCAAGGCTCTGCCTTTGGCAATGACATATCCAGTTCCACCCACCGAGGTTCTTCCATTTATGATTTCATAGCCAGTTCCGCCAATCAAGGTCTTTTGAGCCATGATTTCACCACCTTATTCATAGTGCCAACAGATTGCGCCGCTGACACTGGGAGTTTCCAATTCGGCTTCTGTGGTGTACTGGCGAAGTTTCTGGTTACGGACAAGGTAATCATCAGCAGTCTGATGATCCGATCCCGCCTTGAGGACGCCTTCCATAGTGTCACCAGCTTTTGCTACAGCACCAAGACCTTCCAGGGTAATGTCGCTGCCGACCTTTTTCCATCCGACCCATTTGGTGGAATTGGCCGCACAGTATACACCAACATAGTCGACTCCAGTGGCTCTATCTGTCCACTGGAAACGGGTGTTGCTACTGTCTTTGCAGATTGCTTTTACGAGGCCGTGAACGCCGGGATAGATGCTTGCATTGCTGGTGCCTGTGGCGTAGAAGAGCTCACAATTTTCCTTCAACGCCTGGACGATCCCGTCAATAGTCTCCTTGCCTGTGGTTAGGCCGATTTCCTCGAGCGAGGCATACATGGTAACGCTCACTTCATCCTTGTTCTGGTCCTCAATGGCCTTTTCCAAATCTTCGATTTCTTTTCTGAGATCCAGGTGTGCCTCTTCATTTTGTTCGTGCTGACCAAGGAGTTCTCCGAAACTTTCCAGAAGTTTCGGGTGTGCGTTTTCGTTCTCTTCGTGCTTTTCAATACACTCTTCTGTCTTTTGCAGGAGTTCAGGAAGAAGTGTAAACGAGCAAAACTCTCTTACATCTTCTGCTGTCATCCATGCCTCTGTGTTGTAGTCCACAGTTACGCCAAGCCCTTCGCCAATGATAATGCTCACAGGGAAACGCCTGACATCAACACCCGTAGAAGATGCCGCACAGACATACTGAGGATAATCACCGAGAGTTCCGTAATAGATCAGAACTTCACCTTTGTCCGGGTCGTTGGCAAAAATGCCATACTCCCTGAGCCAGAAACCTTCTGCGAGTCCGCCGTTCATATCAGACCGATACTCGATGGTAAGGCTTACTGTCGCTTTGTCGTATTTCGGTTCGGTGGATGTACCGTTTGCAATAGGCTCCACCAGGTTTTTCAAGGCTCTCGGTTTTGCGCCCTCAGGAAGTGAGCCGCTACCCACCATAACCTTTGTGATGGCGAGTTTTTGCCCCGCCACCAGTTTTGCTATCAACTCATATCCGTCATTTGTGATGACGAAGCCATAATAGCTACCCATACTTATTTACCTCCGTTTCCAATAATCATATTTCCGAGCTCTGCATCACCGAGAACAGCAACTTTATCTTCCATACTGTCGTCTGGTGATCCTGCTGCTTGTACACCAAGAACCATTTCACCAAGAACGCCAACACCCAGAACTGCGGGACAAGATACGGACACATTGTCCTTGATTTCAGGAAGCCTTGTTGTTGTGAAACTTTGCGAGGCAGCAATAAACCAAACTGTATCAACAAAGCCGTGATCCTCAATGATTTCTGGAAGGGTGGTAAGCATGTACCCTCTTCCCCCTACGCCGTCCACAAGGGCCTCCGTGACTGCCTCTGGTGTTTCTGTAACGGCAATCATTTTGATACCTACGCCGGCGGCTTTGATAAACGGAGCTGTTAACAGTTGAGCTGCATTGTCTTCTGGGGGCAGTGGATCCGTTTCAAAAATCATCGTTGCAGGAATTTCTGGGTCCTCCCTGTAATACAAAGGCTTGTCCCAAAACATACGCAGTGCCTTGATGATATCAGGGTAGGTACAGTCCGTGGTGTTCTTCAGAATTTTGTAAATCAGATACTGACGGTAGGTTTCGTCATCAAGTATGTCATGAGGAATTGGATCGCCGGCAAGTTTGCCAGCTTCCATTCTTGTCAGATCAACGATGTTTCCTACTCCGTCAAGCTGCTTGCCTACCGCTGTGTACACATCTCGATCATTTCTGAGTTCCTGAAAGAAGTCATAGACTTGCTGAAGTTCTTCTCCCACCACTTCTACGAGAGCTTCTATGTTTGCTTTACCCCTGAACTGCTCAACGAGATCTGCCTTCAAAGAAGCAATGTAATCAACCATCAATCGCCACCTCGATCATATCTTCAGTCGTGCGAGCCCTCTGCCGTGCCGTAATTACTACGCTTCTGGCAGTATAACTCGACGGATTTACGGATGGATCTTCGGTTGTGTAAATGCCAATATCGATATAGCTGATGCCGGAGCAAGCTGCATAGAGTTCGGACATAAACTCTTGTGGCACAACATCGCTTCCGGCATCAAGTTTTTCAACATTCTTGAGCACTACCTCTCGCAGCAACTCAACATAGTTGGGCGGGATCGGCTCATTCTTTCTAAGAGTGATACCGAGCCTGAACCATGTGTAGATCGTTGTGGGTCTGTTGAACCGGATCGTGATATCTTCGTCATATGCGCCAGCCAGCACGATAGCGGTGTTTCCGTGTGTGTTGATGCCCCCTGCTTTGTTAGCAAGGATCTGCTGGGCAATTTCGGTAGAGTCACCGCCGTCAACAACAATCTCGATGCTGTGAGGTGGTCTTCCATATTCGTCCCACTCGTGTGTTGCGTTCTCATACGGAGCAACGCTCGTGACACCTTGAACATTCTTCAGGATCGCACTGCGGATGCTTTCAAGCATCCTGGAGGATCTGTTGAAAATCTTGTCGGCATAAGACTGACGGAACTCCGTGTCTGTCTCCTCATCTCGACCTGCAATGTAGCCGCATATATTCACAACTTTCTGGAGGCCGGCATCTGCCTTGACAATATTTGTAATGACACCCTCCGGCAAAAGAATGTCTCCTGTTTCAACTGTGCCGAAAACAATGACGGATGTGACCGTTTCCGTCGTAAGATTTTCGGAAAGCACAAGCGCATTTATGGAGGTCAGATCGTCTGCCTCCAACTTCAAGGTCTCACCAGCTTCATCAACAGATACATCAAAGCCTTCTGCCGTGATTGCGTTTGCAAGACCTTTCAGGATGGAGTTGACGCTTGCTTCTTGAGAGGAAAAAGAATACACCGCACCATTGATGGCTGCGGTGTAGACACTACCAACTTCTGCCGAAGCGACCTTGATATCGACCTTATTGAATGAGCTTCGTGTGATTTTCTTTGTGCTCGTTAAGCTGAGCTGCGTTGTGGGATTCGTTGTTGAAGAAATCATTGTTCCCGCTGCAAGGACGGTTCCGTCAGTACCGGTGCAATGAATAGGATAATACGACTTGGCAGCAGTTTCTCGTGTTGTGCCGCCGTACTGGGCTGCATTATCCAAACTTCGCCCTTCTGCCGATGCAGGATACATAGCGTAGTAGATGTCCTCGCCGAACTCCCATAGCTCAGCGCACCGATCTGCAACATTTGTCAAAAAGTGGTTCAAAAACGATTCGGGATTTTGTCTTGTGTTTACGCCCCACTTCTTTGACAGGTTTTTGTGCATATCATCTATGATGACATCAAGTCTTTTAATGTTAGGACCGTTCGGTGTCAATCCGTATTCAGCCATACAAAGTCACCTCATCTCTAAAAACAGCTTCACCCACAGTGCAGGTGTAAACAAATTTTGCTGTCCGGGCGGCACGATCATATTCAGCCGATGTGACCTCCGCAGCAGTTACTTCATCCACCTTCATGATCTCATCCCTGATGAGATGACGGATTTTCGTTGTGTTTGGATCTTTCACAAACACTTCTTCGAACCAGGGGAAGCCGAGCTCCGGTCCAAGCCTCCACTCGTTGTATATCCACCGCAATCTGATCTTTACCGCTTGGCGGACGCTCTCTGTCGTGGATATGTCTCCCGTGTCCGACACTTTGATATCTCCACCAGTGTCGAGCATGATGTCTAACATCAAGTTCCCCCCCTTCGTTTGTTTGTGCCGAGAAATCACCCTACCGGCCGTAGGAAACACCCTTTACCTGTCGGAGTGTAAATTTGTGGTCGCACAAAAGTGCCGCTAAAAACGATTGTGCTGCCTTTTGCAGCCTAATACTTATGCAGGAGCCGATGTTTTTCCTCCGCTGTCGCCGGTATGCGTGTGCGTGGCAAGACTCACGCCAGATCCGGTTACATCGCCGGCAGACTGTACAGTTCCGCTGACTAACAGGTTGCCGTTTATCTGAACCTTTGCTGCATCGATTTGCACGGAGCCTTTTCTGACGGTAATTCTTGTTCCATATGCGTCGACAACCACTGCGTCTGATGCGCAGGCAGTCTGAACGGCATCATTTGATCCCATAAACATTCCGGGGATGCACATTGCATTGCTCATATCAAAAGCGAGGTCTGTGGCTGTCTCCTGTCCGTACATCCAGTAATCAAGTGATTGCTCTGCTATAACAATCAGACAGCCGTCTCCGGGCTTTACTGGAAATGCAACTGTACAGTTCTGTCCTGCGCCCTGAGGGAACACCACCGGAACACCAGTTACCTGTGGATAATCCATCGTCGTTCCATCTGGCTTCTTGAATTTCATAGATGGAAGGACAGATGCAACCATTTTCCCGGGATCGAAAGAAACAACCGTTCCAGGCATAGCCGTGTGCATGCCACTCATTTTATTTTTGATGGTATTATCTATCTCGGCTACAAATTCCTGCATCATTTTTCCTTCACCTCCAGAAGGCGAGCTTTGCAAATCCAGTCCCCGCTGACATTGTCACCCTGCATATCAATCGAATACACCCGGAAATAACCGGTAACTGCTTTGCTTTCAACTTTCACATAGTCGCTGACATGGATCGCTCCGTTCATAAAATAGACAACATCCCAACCGTTTTCATTTTCGGCGGATTCTTCAGACTGAGACGCAGACACCTGTGCAGGGATTCCAAGCAAACCAGTATCGGGAGAGAGCACAAACACTTCCTTGCTCATCACATCCTTCGGTTTCTTGACCTGCATAATACCATTCTGCAAACTCCATACGAGTCCACAGCAGTTACATCCCTTGGTCATTATATCTTTCGCCTGACCGACAAAGCTGAAGCCGTTTGCAATGTCCACAAACTCTGCATTGTAGGAGTAGGAAACAGCCACGCCCATCTGAGAAGCCACATCGTCAAAGATCGTCTTCCAATTAACAGTGCCGTTGTACGAGACGCTCACATAGGTATCACGGATCTCTACAAGGTTTCCGATCACATCTATATCTGTCTTTCTGTCGGCGCCGTCATCTGTGGTCTGAACAAAACTGATAATACCAGTGAAGATAAGAGGAATAACATTTCCGTATCCAGCCTTCAACACAAGTACGCAGTCCTTTTCTTTGATAATCGAAAGATGTTCATCATTAAGGTTCCAAATCGCAACCTTACATGTATTCTGGGTCTGCTTCTCGCTTTTCTGGCAGGAAAAGGAAATATGAAGAGGAACAGGCTGTCTTTTATTCGTTTCACCAATTTCAAAACCTGTACCACCAGCCGGACCGCATGCAATTCTATATTGGCGATCAAAGTTTCTGTACCCTGCCATGTGACCCCTCCTGTTTGATCTGTCATTTGAAACGACCAAGAATTTTGTGCGGATCACTGATCCGTACAATTAAAAATCGGTTTGGTTCTATTACGGTTACGGTTACGGTTACGGTTACGGTTATGCGTGGAAAATCCGCAGAATGTCCGTCGGACTGTCTTTGTGACTGTCCTTAATACAAAACAAAGGAAAGCCTGCATCGCCATGTGTCGTCTGGGTTTGCATGCTTTCCTTCGCCTTGTTCAATTTTTCTTTTGGTATCCATAGGACTGTCCTGCGATTTGTCCGCAGGACAGATCCATCGGATAACCATTATGCTTCTTACTGATTGATTGAAACTGGGCAGAAGATGAACTTTGCTTTCCCGTTAAGAAAATCATTTCTTCCGATGTGCTCCAGATTTGTGATAACACCAAAGATGCCATCCGGCAGTTTCGTGACTCCATAGAACACATTCAGGGGAAAACTTGGAACAATCTTAACACCCTGAACAATCGGATCGTTCTGCGTTGTGAGCAGGCTGAATTTCCAGTAGTCGCAGGTGTCGTTGTAGGTGAAGCGGATTAGATATGCCTTGCCATCAAGAACAATGCGTGAAACACTATCGTTCATATCCGGCACATTTATGACAATGTATTCCATATTTACTCCTTTCACCCCAAAAGTCCCATACTCTCTGCAGCTCCATACAGGATACTGGACTTGCTATCCTCGGGTGTTGCTGCATCGCCGCTCGGAGAGGATCCTCCTCCGCCTTCTGAACCACTGCTTTCCGTGGATGTGCCGGCTGTTCCCGCCTGTGCTTCGGTATCCCCACTTTTTCCGTATCCATCAGGAATGGTCGTGGTCGATGCATAGGTGATACGGATTTTCTTGAACGAGATAGGAATTTCTCTGGCATAGCCAACTTCAGGGGATTTGCTGATGGTCATGCTCTCGATTGCCATGCTCGTAAAAGTCCGATCTGAGGTTACGATATTAACCGGCTCGGCATTGTAGAAAATCTCCTCCAACTGCTTGCAAACCTGTTCCACTCTACCAGGACCCGAACCATGCCTACCATACCAAGTAACAGGGGTATCCGTGACAAAGAGTGTCATGCTGAGCGTTTCCGCACCAATGATGATTGCGTCACTGACAGAAAATCCATCTTCTACGGCATACTCAGGGACGGTGGATTCGAACCCACGCTCCTCACTTATAAGGGCATCAAATTCCAGTCCGTTAATCGTAACTGGCTGTTTTGCTTTTGCCATATAACCACCTACCTTGCATAAGCGAGACCACGAGCCAACTCTGCGG
Organism: Candidatus Avilachnospira sp.; assembly: GCA_045580485.1. GTDB lineage: Bacteria > Bacillota > Clostridia > Oscillospirales > Oscillospiraceae > Avoscillospira. The sequence continues at coordinate 21,125 of JAZNNW010000067.1, forward strand.
TGACATCAGTGGCCGATTTATCCATTGCAGTGGCAGCTTTCTGTTGAATCGCTCTATCACCATTAAACTCATTGTTTATTTCTACATTCTGAACAACGCTCTTGCTTACGGTGGCTCCAGAAACAGCAGCGGCTGTAACAGGGCTAACAGATCCAACACGAGCCATGGCATACATCCCATCGACCGCAGTTTTCATCATCCCGCCGAAATTACCGTTTACGGCAGCAATGCCTTTCACAATATTTCTTATGCCAGTGAATATGCTACCGGTTTGTATTGCTGTGAAAACCTTCTTCCCTCGCTGCCCAGTGATGAGCTCAGGTCCTTCCTCACCAGCAACAAAGGTGTCATCAGAATATTCTGTACCGTCTGCATATCCGTTTACAGCAGCTGCAGCGGGTGTGTCCGGATCTCCGTCAAAGATTAGATCAACAATCCAACCAAGGCCGTCTGCTACCCATCCAACGACCTTTGCGATGGCATCAATAATGACACCAAGGATATCTGCAATAGGACCGAGGATGGCGAGTATCGGCTCCAAGATGGGGAGTATTGCGGACAAAAGCTCTACTACGAGAGGCATAATTGCCAAAGCGAGCTGCGAAATGATCTCAAAGAGCGGTGTCAGAATAGGCAAGATCGCAGTGATAAGTTCAAGTATCACCGGCAGGATTGCCTCAACGATCTCCAACAGCGGCGGCACAATCGCTTGTATCAGCTCGAGAATTATGGGCAAAACAGCCTCTACGATTTGTGTGATTATCGGAAGCAGCGTATTGATGAGATCAATTATGATCGGAAGGACTGCATCGATTATCTGCAGCAGCAGTGGCAGCAATGCCGATAGGATCGAAACAAATACAGGCAAAACCGCCTGTATGATTTGGACAAGAACCGGGATAATTTTTTGCAGCAACTTTGACATCGCCGGCAAAACGGTTTGTACGATTTTCGTTAAGAACGGTGTGAGCCGTTGTACGGCACCAACTATAACCGGAATCACCGCTCGCCCAATATCGGCCAACATTGGCAAGACTTGTTTTACTGCATCAAGCAGTTGCTGACCGATTCCTTTTGCAAATTCCTTGATTAGTGGAATGATGCCCTTTACTTGATTCCAAAGATCCTGAACCGAACCTTTGAATTTCTCAGTGTCAATACCGGCTTTCTCAAGCATGGTACCTAAGAGCGAATTATTTCCTTGCATGAAATTGAAGAAGTCTTCAATTAAAAGGAAAAGCAAAATAAAGCCAGCTGCTATTGCTACCGTTTTTAGCTTTATGCCATTGAGAAGTCCGCCCATATTCTTCAGGAAGCCAAGTATCTTTCCGCCATTAAATGCAAGAAAGATAGCACCTGCCGAACCAGCAATCAACTTCAACAAATTGTTCGTACCACCGAGCTTTTCACTCAGCTTCATGACTCCGTCTCTTACTTTGGTCAAGACCCGCAGTACGAGTTCGAACCCTTTTACCATTACCTTCGCAATGGAATTTGTGACGCCCAGCATCTCGTTGGTATCTGCAAGCCAAAGTCCCCACTTGTTGCGGATAATGGTCAATGCATCTGTGACCGTCATTTTCACATTGCCGAAGTTTGCTTCGATGGTATCAGCGCAATCGATAAAGGCTGCTTTTAGATCCTCGACAGTGAATTTCCCATCGGTTGCCATCTGTTCGAGCTGATCGGATGTCGTTCCGAGCCGCTTGTTAAGCAACTCAACAGCCTCCGGAGATCTCTCGAGCATTTGGCTTAATGTCTCACTATCGACATAACCCTTTGCAAACGACTTGTTGATAGCCTCCATCAGGCCAGCAATTTCCTCGTTCGTTTTACCTGCTGTCTTGAACAGCATTGTTGCGGCATTGTTGAACTTGATAGCCTCATCTACACTGCCAAACAGGTTGGAGTTTTCCTTGACAAGGTTCGAAACCATTTTTGCGGTTTCTGAGTATTCAGATCTCGTAGCGGTAGCAGACTCCAGTATCTTTTGCTGAATTTCTGCTTGATCGCCAAGACCACTTGTGGAGTTGCGGATTTGGTCCTTAACCCTTGTAAATTCCTCAACAAGACCATTGATAGCAGACAAACTGAAGCCGATGCCAATGGCTCCAAGCACTTTCGTGGCGGTTTCTTTAATGTCCGCTATCGAGTCATTGACTTTTTTTACATCTTCATTTTTGACCTTAAAGCCGACCTTGTTGATAAACTCCGAAATCGTCGCCATCCCATCACCTCACTTCCGCTTATTTCTTTGCCTGACGCTTCAAATCCTCCGTCCGCCCTCTCTCAATATCCGTGTCCATCAAGTGAAGGGCATATAGTTTCAATGCTTCGTCAAGTGTGTAGTCGCTTTCGAGTTCTGCTTTCGAGGCGAGGCGAGATTTAATGAGAACATACATTCTCATTTCGAGTTCAGAGAACTGGCTGATGTCTAATTCTCCGTACTTTCGGTACTCGGAGTTCCCGCTTTCAGAAGACCTTGCAGATTTCCAAATTGGGCTCCGAGTTTCTTGAAAAAACCGCCGAAGTTAATCTTGACGACCTCAAAGCAGAGCAGGAACATATCCTGCACATCGCCACAGAACACTTCATTTGCAAGATCGAGGTTCAATACTTCGGTCTTGCCGGTCTCGGGATTATCTACCGTGATATTTTTGTGGTCGATCAAGAGTTTCTTCATCAGACGCTCTACTTTGTCACCAGAAAGAGCGGAGAAGGCATCAGAAAACGCAGGTAGGGCGTCCTCCATCTCCATGTCCAGGACATTATCCATGCTCTTTCCACCAAAAACAGGAGCGAGAGCGGAGATCATAGGCGTGATAATGACGGCAAGTTCGCCGCTGATATTTGCGGCGGTAAAGGCCGGGAAAGGAGTCAGGTAAAATGTGTTCTCGCCGATCTTCTTCTCTTTAACTTCCATTTGTTTCATTTTGTATAACCTCCTATTTCATGGCCAACAATCCCCTCGATTGTGGCATCAACGGATAGGGGCCGCACTTTTCAGTGCAGCCCCTCCATATTTTGTTGGGTGCGTACTTATTCGGTCAAAGAACCAGAGCCGGTGTGGATTTCCCACTCCCGGTTGCCAGCTTCCTTGCCATATCCACGGGATGCGGCTCTAATAGGCCAAGCGGCCTCGGAACTGAACACCATTCCACCCTTCAGATCCTTAATCAGGATCGGGAACATACCGTCTCCGGTCTTCTGGTCGAGAGCCAGCTTCTGCTGGAGGAAGGAATTGGTGTCAGAGGTCTGAAGAACACTGATCTTGACGATGTAAGTGTCATCAGGGCTGATGCTACGGGCGATCTCGCCATCGCAGCCGACCTTCTTGGTGACGCCATCACCGTTAGGATCGATGGTAATGAAGCTGTCTTCGGCGTATCCGGTGACGATGTGATTACCCAATGCGATAGTAACTTCCTTACAGTTGTAAGTCTTAATCTGTCCCATTGTTCAATTCCTCCTTTCTTACAGTTCATAGGTCAAACTACCGGTGAGTTCAGCAAAGTGAATAGCACCAGCCAGTCTGGCCTTGAACTTGCAGTTATGCAGTTTGCGGGAAGCCTTCTCAGAGGCGGTGATACTGGATGCCAGGGGTACGGAAGTGACGAAGCCGGGGATGGTGTTTCCATCCTCATCAAACTCATCCTCAGCGATACCACCAACATTCTGGCCACGCTTCAGGGAGGCGATCATCTGATTCTGAACCAGAGCGATACCGGAGTCGGTGTAGGGCACCTTGGGTCTGGTGACAAACAAGTTGACCACAGCCAACTGCATATCGTTCTTCAGCCAGTCACGGAAACGGATGACATCGATCCATTCACCGCCACGGGTTTTGCCGTTCATGGTGACATTCTTGTTGCCGACGGTGACGAAGTAGTTCAGATTGCCGGCTTCAAGCGCCTTCATCTCTGCCGTAGTCAGATCAGAGGGATATACGGAAGACAGGGTCTTGAAGGCGAAAGTCTCACTGCCAGACTCGTAGTTCAGCCACTTGGCAACGGAAGCAACATTCTCGTAGAGATTTGCGTCCGGGATCTCTTCCTCCAGCTGAGCGGTGTTCTCCTTGCCGTAAACGCCGAAAGACCGGAAGTATACATCGCCGACATAGGATTCATCTGCACCCTCATTGCCGGCACCGAAGTAGTCCAGTTCGGTGTAGCAGAACATCTTTTCCTGCGTCTCAATATACTCAGCAATAGCTTCGTACTCGGCAGGGTCAACACCTGCGGTGCAGAGAACATACCAGCCACTCATGCCCAGAGCTCTCTGAATCGTGACGACAGGATCTTCCAACTTACCATCTTCGCCGGTCTTCTGGATGGCGATGTAAATAGTGGTGGGTCTGGGGTTCTGTGCGAAAGCAACACGGGCAGCTACGCCAACAGGATCAGCGCCGTCGCCGCTTACCACAAAGCCGGCTTCGGTCACTTCTTCGATGCTGGAGTAGGGACCTACATCAGGGGCGGTATGCCCGGCCTTCTTCGGAGCAGGACCCAGAATCAGCAGATTGTCAAAGCTGGTGTCATCAACAATCGGGGAAGCGATGTCGATGTCAACAGTGGCAATCAGATCAAAGTTTTTACTCATTGCCTGTATCCTCCTTGATTTCAACTTCAGTAAAATAGCCAGCTTCGTTGTTTGCCAGTTCCTGAGTGCCGCCACCGCTCGGGCTCACCACGAAGGCGGGTTTGATAATGGGCTGTTCGCTCTCATCATCCTCCGTGATGCCGGGGTAGGTGCCGCTGGTACTGGTCTTCGTTGCAGGCTGTTTGGGTGTGTAGATAGGCATGCCGGTTTCGTCCTTCTCCTCAGTCGGATACAGGATGCTTTCCTCGGAGAGGACGGCAGCAGAACCTACCGTGTGCTGGGTAAAATAGAACATGACGGCAATGCGTGAACGGAACTCGTAGTTGTTGTCGTTCACGATGCCGGTCAGATCCTGCGCATCGCCATCGATAAGGATGCTGACATCATTACGGTTGCACCACTCGATGGTGTTTTGAGAGCCGAGAAAATCAGCAAATGCGAGCATGTCGTCTATTGCTGTGTTCTCGTATGCTACAACTTTACCCGTTTCATCTTCAATGACCGGTGCGCCGTTGGTGAACAGATCCACAGTCATAGAAATACGGGACGGGTACACGCCCACTTGGATGCCATCCAGAATCTTATAAGACGGATGGAGTGAGCGTTTTACATTGCCGGGGGTGATAGTCACAAGCGGGATCTGGTTTTTTGGAGCCCTACTCTGTCTTGCAAAGGCAACGGTTGCACCGGCAAAGTACGATTTGGTGAGCTGTCGAAAGAGCTCTTTTGCCTGGGACACATACATCCTTCGTTTCCTCCTTCTTCCTCGGGCGAGATCTACTCGAACGGAACAGGATCTCTGACAGGCGCCTCCAGATCTATGGAACCGCCGGCATCCGTTGGAACGAGGACAAACTGATAGTTGTAGTGGGCCAAAATCGTATGATCCCACATCTGAGAACTCACGCACTCGTACCAGTCTCCATGGTAGTAAAGAAGGTCGCCTTTGCGTCCTTCTTTTTCATTACCTACCAAGAGAGCGACCTCGCCATGACCCTCCAGCCGTTTCAGCTTTCGTTCACCTTCAGGCAGCGCCTGAATGGTATCTGAACCAAGCGGATGGACATTGATGCTTGCAACGAAGTCTTTATGCCCTGAAGTGAAATACCCCTTGACTTCACGCTGTGCACTGAACCGTCTAATCCAGTAGTTCTTGTTAAACAGTCTGATGTTCAAGGTCTCACCTCTTTTTAATGACGAAATTGACTGACTGCCGCATGGTTGAGGTGTCTATCAATGGCTGAGAAGATCCTTTCTTCTCTATTGTTGACGGGGCGTTTGGTGCGAAACCGCCATTCACAATTTCGTCCTGCACAAGACCCTTGACAATGACACCGAGTTTTTTTAGACCTGCTTCCGCCGTTCCGCCGTTGTTCAACATTTGGTTTACACCGACACACGCTTTTTGCAGCTCGTCTTCGTGGTTTTCAAAGCTCTGCTTCATAAACGGTCGTGACGGAGTGTCCGAGGTTCCGTACTCGTTGTAAGCGGCAATGTCTACGAGATCTGTTCCATCTTCGTAAATCTTTTCCCCAGCCTGGAAGCCAACCTGTACCTCAAGTCCTTCTAATTTCTTTAATTCATTGAAATACCGCTTGCCTTCTGGGGTCATGTCGGAAAATCCTAACGCCATGCGACCTACACCTCTCTCTCTCCACTGCAGTGGATCGGGACGATGACCAAGCGCCGGAGCTGGAGATATTGGACACCGTAGGCAGTGAGGCCGAGTTCGGCATCCGCTGCGAGGTTGGAAGCCTGATTGGCTCCAAAGCTGATACTGCTTCCGCCCTCTGACACGCTTCCAACAGCGAAGCCGGTGCCGATAGTGCCAATATCTCCAAGCGGGTTTTCGCCGTGTCCGGCCATCTTCAGCTTGTGGCATACTAAGTAGGCGATAGCCTGTTCATACAGCTTGCCAAACTGCTTCTTGCTCACCATGGGTCGGACAATTTCAATCCAACTCATGATGACTTCCTCCTCAATGTTGGAAAACTCGTTTCCAACGATGCGGATAATATCAATGGCCGACATAGCGATCACTCCTTACTGCTGTGCACCGGTGCCAGCGTTCTTTGCCTCTTCTTCAGCCTTTGCCTTGGCTTCTGCTTCGGCCTTTGCCTTGGCTTCCGCTTCGGCCTTTGCCTTGGCTTCGCTGCCAGTCTTGGATGCCTTTTCATCCTTGATTTCGAGCAGACCCTTCTTGACAAAAGCCTTGATTGCAGGGGTTTCGCAAACATCCTTGTTTGCCTTCATGGTGGCATCAGGCATCAGAACGGTAGTGCCGATGCTGATGATCTTGGAACCGATATTCTTGATAATCATTTCATAAACCTCCTAATAGTTGGATGACCGGTGCGAATAGATCTCACACCGGCCTTTCTTTTACCAAAATGAGGCAGAGAGCCTACCAAACGGTAAGCTCTCTGCAAAAAAAATCAGGAAACGCCGACAGCGATCAGACAGGACAGGGGGTAGTACACGATCACACCAGCAGTGCGGGCCTCACAGGGCACCACAATTTCCAGGTTGCGTGCCTGGAGAGGATACTGGTAGAAGGGCATGGGATTCTCAAGGGTCAGCTTGCGGCTGTCGTTCTTGAACAGGAACGCAACACCCTGACCGCCTTCGGCAGCTGCATAGGGGTTGGTCTCGACAGAGTCAGAGTCCAGTTCGGCAGCAGAGACGATTTCCTTCAGGTAGGGAGCATGCTCCAGCAGGAAGGACTTGACGGTGGTGGAGGTGTCGGGGATACGACGGGTGCTGATGTCCATGAAGACATCGGAGGGCACGCACAGGGTATCGGGCCGTTCCACATTCTTGGTCACACGGGCAACCTGCTTCTGCATACCATTGACATCCATCAGGATCTCGTCGGCAGTCTTTTCCAGCCAGGAAGTTGCGGCAGACTCGGCACCGGCAGCGATTGCATACAGAGGAATATTCTGACCTGCGGACAGAACACCCATCAGACCGGAGTCCTTATCACCGGCCCATGCGATCTGGTTGGTCAGGCGGTCGATCTGATAGCGAGCAGACTCTGCCTTGCGGACATCCAGAGACTTGCCTGCCAGACGGGAAGCTCTCATTTCCTGTGCGGAGTAACCGTAGCTGTCGCCAATGGACTTGACGATAGCCAGAGAGGGCTTGCCGTTCACATCGGCACGAGGCAGGTCGGTGGAGTAGTTGTCGATAACCTTAGCCAGACCAGCCTTGTCGTAGGTGTAGTAGGTAATGGTCTCTGCGCCGCTGTCGGCCTCAGAGCTGACGGGGAAAATAGACAGGGCGGTGAGCTCGGGATATTCCACATCATAGGACTGAGCCTTGACATGGTCCAGCTCACGGGCGAAGAACACGGATGCGTCCTCGGCACTGTCAAAGCGGGTGCCCTCAGATGCCATGATGGCAGCAGGGATTGCGGAGTTTCTCAGCGTCTTCAGTTCAACGCTGTCGTAGTGGGTGTGCTGATTCTTCATTTCTGTTTACCTCCTTCTTACACCTGTGCCTGATTGAACAGCTCAATCACGGCAACCTTGGAGCCAGTATCGACACCGCTCAGGAAACGAGCCTTTACGGCTACGGCAGTGTCGCCGGCAGTGTTGGTGAAGCAGCCAGCTTCCTTGCCGGAGACGATCAGATAGACTGCGTCGCCGGGGGCGGGGGTCACTTCTTCGGCAACACGGCCATAGATGCGGCCATAGCGCATAACGCCGACAGAAGAGCCCTTGCGAACAGACAGCTTGCCCTCAACATCGTACTCGGTGGTGCGGTTGTTGGTAGCAATGCCTTCAAACTTGGCGGCAGTGTCGCCTTCTGCGGGAACTCTGATGTTGTGACCGGGATCGGAACCCTGAACAACACCCATACCGAACTTCATTACGCCAGTATCAGCTTCATTAATGAAGGTGTCGATGGCGTAGGGGGCCTGGTCATAAATACCGCCGGCATGGCCAATGGGGGTGGAATAACCGTATCTGGTCTGAGCACTCATTTTACTTTTCCTCCTTTTTCTTCATCTGACGGTCGATCATACGCTGACGGGCATCAGTGGAAGAACGGCCATCACTCTCGGTTGCACGAGAGTCTTTGTTGAACATCTGGCTCTTCTGGTAGCCAGTGCCCTTCTGGTTGCGAGCATTGACATCAGCGACAGCGCAGTCATACGCAGCATTGATGTAGGCGACGCTCTTGCCGTCCAGGTTCAGGCTGGGACGGACAGCCAGAATGACTGCCTTCTTGGCGGCGGAGATGCTCATGTTCTCCAGACCGTCCATGTTCAGCTTACGGCCAAGCAGACCGAGCTGGATGCGCTGACGAACAATGGCATCGACGGAGTCCACATTCAGAACGCTCTTGTCGATTTCGGCGGCGTTGGTGGTGGGGACGGGGTCGGTGTCCTCGTCGTTGTTGTCGCAGTCTGTACCATCGACAGCTGCACCAACGACGGGTTCGTCATTGTCATCTTCGTCTTCGACAACGGCAGCGGGTTCCTCTACAGCAGGCGTTTCCACGACCGCTTCGGAGTCGGTCTTCTGGAAGTCACCCTGTGCGAGCATGGTGTCGATGATATCGAACAGCATGTCGATATCCTCGTCCTGATGGGCGATTACGCCCTTTGCGGCCGCCAGATCTTCGGGGTCGCCATTCTCGTCTCTGCGATCACGGCGGTCCTTAACAAGCTGGACCTTTTCCTCGGGAGTGGTAGCCTCCACGACGGCGGGCTGCTCGTCGACAACGACGACGGGTTCGGTAGCAGGCTCTTCGGCGGGCTTGACCTCGGAGTCTACTTTTGCGGCAATGCGCTCAGCACGACGAGCCTTGTAATCCTCGATAGCCTTGGCGAAGTTCTCGGGGGACAGAGCGCCGTCGTTACGATGAGCGTTGGCTTTTGCCTTGGGGTTGGTGTTCTTGCTCATGACTTTTCCTCCTTTAAGAGTGTTATCAGTATCACGACCGTCAATATTCAGTCGTGCCTGTTCACCGGCTCTGGCCTCTCGGACAAGCGCCAAGTGATTGATGCGGATGTTTCTCTGGATGGCATCGTAATGCTGACCTTCCCATTCACCGGGCGTTTCCTCGAGATCGAGGTTGTAGCCGAGAGATAGTTCTTTCAAACCGGCGCTCTGCATACCATCGGTGTCATGGATGATGATTTCAGCACGGACATCATCCTTGCTGCGGTATCCCTCGGTCAGGATCGTACCAATCTGGTGATCCTTCACATTATCCTTCGTGACGAGCCCTGCGTCATGAGTAATGATAATGGGTCGACCTTTGTACGATTTCAGACTTTCGGGATCAAAAACATCCTCCGGGAGCCGCAACTCCCTCCTGATGCTTCCATCAGGATTGCTGTACTCGAAGATACCCGTGCTGGTCAAAATCGGCCGGTCAACGAGATAACCTTCGTTTGTGAAATAAGTCTGGCTCAGCGGCAAGCTGTCCAGACGAATCACCTTACTGAGCTTCGGGGTCATATCTTCGCCCCTCCTTTCAGAGTCTAACGATTAACGGATCATTTTTACGCACCGCCTGTTTCTTCTTTTTCTTCGGTGATTTCATTCGACTTTTCGTCGTTTAATTCACCGCCAGAAAAGACGCTGCCTTCACCATCTGTGTTGGTGTCACCGTTGTCAACGGACAACAGCCTGGTCAACTCCAGTGTCAAGACCTGAGCATGTTCCATCTCATCAAGGAGCAAACCCTCATAGACTTCAGCAATGTCGTTATCGCTTTGCTCGGCCTCTTGAATAGCAGAAGTCAAGGACTCGATCTGCTCGCAGACCTTGCTAAGCTGGCGACTTGCTGTCATAATTGCCCATGCATTTTTCATGTACCTCATCTCCTTCCTTTCGGTTTAGTGAAACGGTTGATGTTTTATGCACATTTGACATGAAGATGACCACCGAACTATCAGTTCGGTGGTCTATGAATTAGTAGGACTGCTTCTCAACAATCTCAAGGGTGCCATTCGGCCCGGTGTCGTTCTGGAACGACACCGAATAATCAGCCCAGCATGGACAGCACTGCTGCAATGACTGTATCACTGACCATCTGTTATGCCTCCGCTTTATTGCAGTGTCGCAAAATGCTTGATATAACCAAAGATCACATTTGCATCCTTGTAATATCCATTACTCTCATGGATTTGGTCTGTGCAGACACGATATGTGTGTTCCGGCTTTGCGGTGGTGTACGGCACATCTTTCCACGGATAGTCATACTCCGTATTGAGGTTCATGTGAGTAGGAACAACAAAAATCTTGTTTGCTTGGTTTTCGGCAGTGTCAAACTCGGAAATGACAGCTTCCATGGCCGCAAAGGTCTGGTTGTCGTTTGCGGTGTGTGTATAGCCGCCAAAAGTAGCAAACGGAGCAGGCACCCAAATGCCGATAATGATGTTGCTGTCGTAGGCACGGATGCTATCAACCATTTCGTGATAGTAGCCGATGAAGTTGCTCACACTGTCGTTTGTACCGAGGTTGATAAAGACATAATCAACGCCATCATAGCCGTTTTGTTCCATATAGTAGGCGAAGTCGAATGTCTTTGTGGTCGGATTATAGAAAGGACTGTCTGGAAATTCTCCATTTTCGTCTTTAATGCCTCGATCTGGATTGTTTTCGCAATAGAACTCAGCACTCCAACCGCTTCTTCCCTCGTGTCGGTTGGTGTCAGTGTTACCTCTTGTACCCAAAAGCTGAATACTCATGGGGTCATTTGCGAACATATCCAACAGGCACTGCGTATACACATTGGCATCGGTTTTGCTGTCACCGATGAACAGAACCTTTTTCGTCTGACCGCTTCCGGCATCAGCAGAGACATTGTGAATATCAATATTCTGCTTGACAGACTTGCCCCATCGAGGCTCACAATACACACTTGCAGTTAGGTCAGCTTTATCACCGCCTACGATTTCGATGTGTTTTCCATAAACCTTATAGGGAACACTTCCTGAAATCGCCCCCATACTAATAGGACGAACCATTTTATCCACATTGATACCCTTTGTGATAGACTGGGCATGAATATCGACCTTTACACCGTTCGCAACATATAAATCCTTTGTCAGCACCAGACTGATTTTGGGGAACGGGTCGGCTACCTGCTCGATGTACTTCTGCGGAACGACCCGATAAGGAACGAAATCCTTTTCTGTATTGCCGACATACAGCATATACTTGTGTGCATTTGACAGATAGCTGTTTATCGTTGCTCTTACATAAGCTGCACCATCGGGGATTTGTGCGGTTGCTACTTGCTCGTGATAACTAATGAAAGTCTTATTAGCATCATAAAAAACGATGCTTGAATTAGATACATTAAGTCGCACATAAGCATCTTCCGCAGAAATCGGAATGAAGTCTGTCGTGAAATGTCCACCAGATGCCGCAATATTTCCCTTGGTAGACAGATATCCAGAAACACAAGTCAGCGGATTGATTAAGTTGTCTGTTGCTTCTGTAAAGTGTAACTTCTGTGCGTGAACACCGCCATCAGCAATGTATTTGTCCGTCACCTTGTTTGGTTCGAGCAAATTATTAACAACCTTGGGGTCTGTAACCCGCATATTTTCTTTCAAAGCGTATCCGAAACTTTCATACTCAGTTGCGGTATCGCCAAGTTCGATTTGAAGATTACGGGTTGACAAATCGCCGTATGCCAAGATACGCACTATCGGAGCTGGTGCCACAAATGTAAGGGTGTTGGATGTGGCAGAGACAGTAATATTTTGGGCACCACCCGTATAGCTACCATCCTCGTTGTAGAAATACAGAATTTGTGCGCCACCCGTCTTAGAAATGGTGTATGTCTCACCAGAAATAAGCTCATAATCACCATATACCCAGTTCGTACCATCTACAAGTGCGCCACTTCCCCCGTTTATGCTACCGTTTCCAGCATAGATGACTTTAGAGATGTCAACTTTATTCTTGCCGACTTCGTAAACAATGTCTGCTTGACGGGTGATTTCATCTCCCACAGCCTTCGCATCAGCTGCCACACCCGGCATAGACAGGGTAGTGTCTACATTTACAACACTTCCATCTGCTTCTATGCCGATATTCGCCCTCGCCTGAGCTTTCTGTTCATCGGTCAGTGTCTGCTGAGTGTAGAGCACTGCTCCCTCGATTTTCACATCGCTGGACATTGCACCGATGTTCTTTCTGGCCTGTTCCTTTTCCGCATCGGTCAAGGTCTGCTCCTGGTCATACAGAATAGCCTTGTTTGCCGGAGTATAGCCGAGGGCAGCCTCGATATTTTCGGCTGTCACCTCTGCGTCTTTTCCAGGATCTCCTTTTGGTCCAACAATGACCGGTATTTCAACAAATTTACCTTGTTTATCTCTAACGCTAAAAAGCAATGTGCGTCACCTCTTTCTTATTTTATTTCATGGTAGCCTTACATCCAACCGGTAGCTGGTGAGCCGATTGCTCACCAGAATACCTCCAAAGGTGCCGCCCAGACTGCCCAGCATGGACAGCACCGCTGCAATGACCGTATCACTGACCATCTGTTATCCCTCCGCTTGTTTCTTTTCCACCACAACGAATTTGCTGTTGGGGCCAGTCAAGTTCTGATAAGGCATACGATAGACAAACAAATCTCGGTCTACACCTTCGCCGTTTGGCTGGTTTCTTGTAAACATATAGGCACTATCGGCAACGAGAACTTCGCCGATGTCGTTAATGCCGTACAACACAACCACATGACCACCATTGGCATTTCCTTCGGTGCTACATTGCGTGACAGCATATGCACCTCTCGCCAGTGCATCGCAAAGGGCTTGATAACTTTCTTGGTTGATACCATCATCATAGAGTGTTGCTTTGTAGTCCAAAGCCTCGAACATTGGTATGAAGTCCGCAAACTCTGTTCTCGGGGAATTTTCTTCTTCCAGTAAATCCGGGTCAATCGCTTCCAGTTCATTTGCAAACTCGTCCGGGTGCGTATATTCCTTTTGGGACAACGCAGAATGAATGTGTAGTGCAGCAAATATGGTGCAGCCGGAATAGTATGTCTTGATGTGATTGCCAAAGTAATCATCTTTCCACCGGCTATCTTCTTGGCTCATTAATGTGTAAAGAGGGTTCTTGCATGGTGTAAACTCCACATCAGACCAATAATCCACAGGGTTATCACTAATGGGTGTGGACAAATTGCCTTTTGTTGCAATTTTGCTCCAGTCAAATTGCACTCTACTTCTATAAAAGCATTTCTCTCCAATTTCCGTAACATGGGACAAAAGCGGAAGGTTTTTTAGATTTCGGGTGTACAAAAAAGCCTCTGCCCCGATTTTCGTCACCTTACCGCCGCCTTTCAAAACAGACATATTGGTACACTGCCAAAAAAACTGGGAAGGAATTTCCGTTAAATTGTTACCAATGTCGAAAATATAGGTGAACCTACAGTCAGAAAAAGCGGTGTCAGATGCCTCTATCAAGTTGGGAAAAATCACCTGTCTTAACTTTGTAAGTCCGAAAAGATGTTTTCCGATTTTAGTGATTTGCTCCGTATTGTGGATAGCCTCAAGGTTTAATGCCTGTCGGCAAAAACGGTCGGGAAGTTCAGTCACACTTTTGGGAAGGACAATTTCCTTAACTCTGTGATTGTTGCTAAACATACATGGCTGAAACCCTGTCACAGCCGTTCCGTTTATAACATCCGGGATGATAAGTTTCTCCGGCAACTCATGGTTTTTGCTGCCGTCTACAATGGGACCGACATAGGCTCCATTGCTATCGTAGTTACCAGCGTCATCGATCAGCGGTCTCATTGTATCGCTGATCGAATATTTGTAGGCATCAGTATTCTTATACTCTCGACCTCTGTATTCGGGTTTCAACGACACAATACCGTCATAGTCGATGTCGAAGAACTTGGTATCGGCGGGAACATCGGCAGCGATAACGCCAATGTTTTCCCGTGCCCGTGCTTTCTCATCCTCGGTCAAGGTCTGCTCTCTGTCGTACAAAACGGCAGCAGGCACTTCCTGTTCTTTCGGCACAACGGCGATCACCTGCGCAAACAGAGGATCACCGATCGTTTCATCAATTCGGATGATGATGGTGTCGTTCTTTTCGTGCAGCTCCTTGGCATCGATATTCCGATTGTCAGCCGTCACAAAAAGATACTGCTTGCCGTTGATCGTCGCATAATCGGAAGCGATTTCCGCAAAGGCATTTTCTATCACATTGGGTTCTCTGTAACAGATTTGCGTACCAGTTTTGATTGTCACATCATCTGGTAAATAGATGATGAGGCTGCCGTCTTCGGTCACTTCGGAACCGCCCATTACCAGTTCTCCGGGGATCGCAGAAGGTGTCCCGCTCGGGTTTATCCACATGGCGGCATCGGGGTCGGTAGGTTCCTGCTCTCCAACATAAACTGCCGAAGATAATTTGAGCGCCTTTGCGATTCCCTCTTCAATGTGATCCATGTGCTCTTTGCGCAATGTCGTACCTTCAACGGTAATATTGCCATGCTCATCCCATTCTCGGTCTACGAAATTTTGCTTGATGTACTCCATGTGAATTACACCTCCATCTTATTTTCCATAACGATCACGGCGGAATGTGCTTTCCCATCCTGCGAATTTGTCTCGCTCGACAACATCCGGTTCGCACTTTTTCTTGCACCGCTTTTTGGACCGCTTGCAAATGCAGACGGTTTTTCCGTTCTGCACATCTATATAAACTTTGATAGTTTCCTTCGTTTCCATAGCGACTCATCCTTCAAGGTCGTATCGTATCTTTTATCGGGACATCAATCGTGTCGATATCAAAGACAGGGATGGCAACGCATCTGCATGCGATATCTTCCCCGGGATGGCAATGCCTGCCTGTGTAGACACGGCCACGGCTTTTCGTCTCATACCACATTCCAGGAGGATCGTCCCACGAGAAAATCTTCCCGTTCAGTTCATGGTGGCAGTCACGCACTCTGGAATCCCGAGAGTCGGACCACCTGTACTTGGTGCAACCGGCGTCCTGTTGCTGCATCTTCGAGATCTGCGAGTTGAGTGTAGCCACCTGATCCCGTGCAAGGAGCTGAGCCCTGCGCCGGGTCAACCTGTACTGTTCCTGAATTGACTTCGTGATGTCCGTGAGCGTTGCGCCACGCTTATATCCATTCAATACTATTTGCTGCATCTCGCCAAGAGCCTCGTTCGGGATGCTCTTGATCTTCAGGATATTCTCGTCAACCCAGCGGCGGAGTGCTTCTTCGTAAAATTCTGCGCTGTAATAGTCGCTGAGCAAATCAATGCCGAGCGTATCGTGTACGACTCGCTTCCATTCCCGAAGCGAAGTGTTCTTGGTCATTTTGGAAATCTTTGCCACAAGATCATCTAAGCCATAGCTGGACAGCTTCTGCTCAAGCTCTTCTGCAATCTTCTGGAACTCTCGTCGCACATCTCCTTCGAGATCCTTCATGTCATCAAAGCGAGAGTCACCACGGCGTTCTTTCTTGTATGCAGCCAGCAGGGACGGCAGATGTTCGGTAAGTGTCTTATTCAGCAAACGCATATACCCGTTGGTGATACGCTTGAACTCCCGTTCTGCAGAGTCCGGGTACTGAGGGACACGCTTGCTCTTGATCGTTTTGTGGCCGTAAAATTTGCCCTTTACAGCCTTTTGCACCATCTCTTGATGAATGTGATTGTTCAGAGCTGTTTCCCCCTTTCCCGGATGTTTTGCGAATTTTTGCGAGACAAAACAGGCATAGAAGAAGCGGAGCAGTCTTTACAACCACTCCGCTTATTTGTATTGATTTGTAATTCTTTAGCCTTCAGCATCGTCGAGGAAAGACTCAAAGTCATCATCGTCCAGATAGCCCTCTGCTTCTGCGATAGCATTACCAAAGGTCGTTACAATGTCACTGACAATTTTTCCACGATCAGATAGCTCGTTATCACCGGCCTTCGTGATTTCATCGACTTCCATATCGCACAGAGCATCGTAGATTTCGTCAAGGATATCCTCATCAGCAGACATGAGGGTGTCTCGCTCCATTTCAAACTCGGTGCAAAGAAAATCAACCTGAGTATCAGTCAGATCCTTCAATGCGTTCTGAAAAATTCCATCCATGATAGTTACCTCTTGTTTTGCTTTCGCCACATGACAGAAACGATCGTTCCGTCGTCCGCAAGAACTAACCTGCTACCCTTGATGTCGTAGAGCGTTCTGTCCTTGTGGGTCGCATCGGGCTTAGTATTTGTTGCTGCAAGCATACTTTCGATTCTTGCAGGAGAAATCAAACGTCCACCTACTCGCTCGAAAGCGTGGTCGGAAATTCCGGTTACTACGGTTCCTCGGGATGATGTCTGCCCTTTGAGTCGGTCTGTGTACTTTTTCTTATCTGCGGCAGATAGCTTTCGTCCAGCTGTGCCATTCTTTTGGTGAGGACCAGCGGCATTTTTGTTTCCTTTGGGAGCACCGTCTTCCGATGTTTCCTGTGACTTTATCGTACCTGAAAATGCGGATTTGTCAATAGGATTTTCGGAATTGCTCATATCCGAAATATTTGCAGAATCTTGGTTCAGGTACGAGCTAAGTGTTTTGAGCGATTCGCTATCATCGGAAAGATCAAAAGTGAGCTCCATTCCGTGTCCGTTCTCCTTCCACCAAGAGCGACCTTTTTCGGTTTTCATCAAGTCGCTTACTCTTTCGGCTGAAAATCCGCTTTCTGAGGCAGCTTTTCTCATGTCGTCGGATAGCGGACCATCAAATCCGAGCCTCGGAAGCGAATAATATCCGTTGTACGCATCGCCTTTTGTGCCAGCTCCGAAAGCCTCGATTTTCTCCACGCCTTGACTTCTTGCGTTACTTACAATGTCTGCGAGAACCTCAGTTCCGCTTCCACCATTAGCTTTGTTTGCATAAAGCATTTCAATGCGTGCAGTCTTTTCTTTGGGCTTAAACTTTAGATCGACCTCGCCCTTATCGGTTTGAACAACAACTCTTGTCTGCCCGTGATCCGAAATCAATCTAACTTTTGAAGTTTTATCTGCACCAAGTGCGCTTGCGCCGGCAAGACCGAGTGTGGCATCCTTCTCCCCTTTGCTCAGCTTATCTCCTCTTTCATATAACGCAACCTTGTCAGAGTCGAAACCGGAAGCTGCACTTCCTCCAATCTGCCCAGGAACTCCCTTGTGCCCATGATTACCAGAACCTGGTCCGCCGTCCTGTTCAAAAGGGTCGGCTTCTACAGCCTCCGCAACAGTATCAACAAAATGATCGTATAGCCCATCAGGACCATAGCAAAGGGACATCTCGATGCAGGTCTTTAGGATCTCAAGACCGTCTGCAAACGGTTGGAACATGGAAGCGGCCAACTGGTCAAGTTCCTCGAGGGTTCGGAACTTTGCGTTGGTCATCTCCAGATCAACACAGTTTGGTTCTCCGTCATAGTCTGTGCAGAGGAACAGGTATGGGGTCAAACCGGTGTCGGGCTCAACAGGACCGGTTCCAAGAGGAATGAGGTAGTTCGGACTGATGCCAAATTCTTCCTCGGTCTCTCGGAAGGCGGCTTGCTCTGGCGTTTCGCCCTTTTCTCCGTGGCCGCCGGGACCACAGATCAAGCCGTAGCCGAAGTCATTGTGCCTTGTGCCCGTAAGCACTCTTCCCTCTGAAACCACAAGAACACCCACAGAAAACGGTTTTTCCTCTCCTTGAGTGTTGGAATAGCTCCCGTCTGAGTCGTTGTTTTGTGCAGCCTTAGCCGCTTCTTCTGCACTCATATCCTGAGGCAGCTTTGTAGCGGCAGGTGCATTGGCGGGAGCGCTGCCTTCGGAGCCAGGATCGGCCTCGTGGGCGTTGACATCAACGTCTGTCGAATACGGAGCAGTACCACCCGATCCGGTGATCTCTTCCTGTGCATCGGGAGGCAGCTCGCTTTCGTATGCAGCCAGAAGATCCTCTTCATCCTCGTATTCATCCAGCATGGTCTCCACATCAAACTCATTACTGTCTGCCAGTTTTCGGCGGACCTCGGTCGGATCAATAGCCTGCATATCGACATAAATCTGTACAGTCTGAGCCTTGGTCTGTGCGGTTGTAGCCTTTTTCTGCTCCAGATCGGCGAGCTCGATGTCGCTCATAGACCACAGGGGATTGAAGCTGACCTTGAGGTTAGGGACCTCATCCACTTCTCCGGTCGCAATGCCCGCTTGAAAAATGATCGAAAGCAGATACCGCAGGTTGCCTTTAATCATCCGCTTCTGAATACGCTCTACATAGTTGTACCAGTTTTCCATGTCGCTTTCTCCGGTTGAGTTCATGCCGGCAGGAGAGCGACCAAACAGAATGGTCTGTGGAATATTCGTCAAAGCAGACAGGAAGTTACAAGCAGAGTCAATGACATCAGAAACACCGGAGAACTGGAAGGATCGGAAGTCGTAGTCCTCACCTTCGCTGTCAATGGTGATGCTGTTCATCATTCCTCTTGCCGTATCGATAGCCATAAGGCGTTTCAGGATCATATTCTCCCCTTCTTCGGTAGCAAGCTCCGAAGAAAGGTTTTTCATCTTGTAGATCGGCTGCACAGAGCGGACGAGCATTTTGGGAGCGCTACGGTGTGCAATTTCCGCATCCTGAATTGCCCGGTTAATTCTGATGTATTCAGGCATGCCCCAGAACTGATAGATCGAGTTCGTGGAGTTTTCGGGCAAGATTCCGTTTTGAAAAACTAAGCAGCGGCTTTCATGGACGGTGAAGTTGCCGTACTTGCTGTAAACATGAAAAAACTCCGGCATACCAAGCCGGCTTCCTCTTGTTCGGAACGGATCACTCGGGTCGTAGTGGAACATGCTGTTGTAGTCGGGCTGGATAACCGATCTATCATACACACGAATGTCGTCGATAGACTTGATGTTCTTCCAGTCAAGAGGTTCTTCAAGACCACGACCGTCATTGATGAGCATAACTGCCAAGGAGCCGCCAAACAAACGAGCCCACTTAACGGCTGTCATAGCGGTTTCTTCCCAGTCCAGCTCATCCAAAGCCTCTCGGTAAAAGTCCTCTACTTCCTGATCCGAAACATCGTCCAGGACGAACCCGTGCTTCAATGCCTCCTCTGCGGGGGCATCAATAATCTTGGCGAACAGGCCGTTACCCTCATAGAACACCGTCAAGGACTCATCAGGAACAGTCACTTCGGGCACAAACTGATATGCCTCGCTGCTATCCTTCGATGTCCCATATCTGTTCAGAAGGTTCATGTAGCCGTCAGCACGATAGGGACGCACTGCCTTGCCTGCCTGTCTCTCAAGAACTCTCGCATAGGCTTGCATCCGATCTACCTGCTGCTTTTTCTTATCGCCCATAGCTATCACCTCTTTTTCGCTGTTGTCAGATCAGGTTGCTGACATTGAATACATTCTTGGTTTCGATCTCTGCAAATGCGTTTGCAGATGCATCGACCATGTCCTTGAACTTGCTATCAGGGAAGTTTTCGAGCTGATACAAATACTCCTCGTTCCACGGTCCATACAGCATATCGAAATTACCGGCCTGCCACTGGGCAGCCATCGGTTCTGCACGAGCTTCCTTGCTGCCGGTTTCAGCAACGGTAACAACATCAAAGCCGGCCAGAAACTTGATATACGACTCAGCCTGCTCTTTGCCTGCCTGACCAGGATCCTTCGGCAGTCTGATGCGGACACGCTTATAAGCCGCCCTGTCAGCCTGGGCGGTCAGCTTGATTGTTTTACGAACATCGGAGGCGGACATCTGCTTGTTGATGACGTCAGCAATTATGTACCTGCCATTCTTTCGTTTTCCCATGAGAACGCCCGCTGTATAAGCTGGATCTCCATCTGTGGTCTTTTCTGTGGCGGCCAAATCCCAACAACGCACCCATTGGACAACGTCCTGCGGGAGTTTGTCCAAGATCTCACCGATTTGAGTTCTTTTGAAAAACAAACCGGCGGCAGCCCTGATCTTCCAGTTGCCATGAAGCAACCGCTCACGCTCAATCAGAGACAGAGCCTTCAAGTTCGCAAGGTACTGTGGGTTAACCTTCAGCAAGGCTTGATTGTCCTGAAGCCTGGACATAATGAACGTCACTGATCTCGGCTCGGCCTTTTCTTCTTCGGTAACAAGATTAAATTGCTCCCAGAGCTCCTGTTTTGTGTTTGCCCAATGGAGCGTTTCGTTTCGCCGAATGAACCACCGGATCTTCCCGCTCCGCTCAGGTATGGGGTATCCGGTGTCTTGGTCGATCCACCACTCAATAAACTTTGCCACCCAGCTATCTGCGTCTGGGTTGCAGGTCGCTCTCACAAACGGAGTGACGCCACAAGCAGAACGATTACGAGATAGCATATAGAAGAACGTCTTTTCGCTGAAGTGCGTTAACTCGTCGAAACCAATCTCGCAAATCTGAGATCCTTGCCATTTTGCGAGATCCTCATCTCGTTCTATGTGAGCAAATTTTACCGTAGATGTGATGTTGCCATCCTTATCGCAGAACTTCCATCTGCCGAGAGACATCTGTGCCTGAGACCCCTTGATGCCCTGATAGAGTTTTTGAGATTCGTCCCACAGACCACCCTGTGCGAAGATCTGGTTGAAGTTCCGTCTGAATATTGTGCAGCCAAAACCAGGGATATTTTTATATCGAAGAGGAGACAACAGCAGTCCGAATGATTTGCCTCCGCCTGCCGCTCCTCCAAATATACAAATCTGTGCCGGAGTAGACACTACATAAACTGTTCTTGCGGTCCCTTCTGAGGTCTAAGAACAGTTGCCATAGTGCATCCCCCCTTTATTCAGCAGCCTTTTCTGCCGCAGGAGGTTTATCTACAACTTCACAATCCTCCTCGGCATCAATCTGCGGCATATAGATGACGACATCATTGTCGCCATCTTCGTCCTGGAGGTTCAACGCCAAGTTGGAGGCATCGCCTCTTCCGAGAGCAGCGACCTTTGCATCAAGCTCCAATTCCCTGCGACGATCTGCCGCAATACTTTCTCGTTCCTTACGAACCTCCTCAGGCTCATATCCGCCCATACGCATAAGTGTTAGATATGCCTCAAGGTTGCCGCTCATGGCCATGCTGAACAAGCGACCATGTAGTGCAATCATGTTAGAATACTCCGACTGTTCAACACCAAGTTCCTTGAGGTTGCTGCGGATTGATTCGCTTTTTGTCATTCTTCCAAGAAGATATTGGATCGACTCACGGGCATCTTTTTTTGCCCTTCGAACCTCTCCGGACTTTATGCCTCCGTTCCGCCCCCGCTCCTTTGCGGTAGCAGAATCACGAATTGTGTTCTCCTGGAACGCAACGCTCTTTGCTCCTGCTTGGTTGTTTTCACCGCTGCTCTCTTTAACAACTTCGGAGCATCTAACCGGTCCAGGTTCGTTCCCGGTTTGAACCTCAATTCTCCCAGTTTCTTTCTCGGACATGTTTTACCTCATTTCAGACAATAAAAACAGCCCCTCAACACAACGGCTGAGAAGCTGTTTTGTGACCGTATTTACTTTACCCAGGTCAAGTCCCGAACAGGCATTTAAGCGCTGCTACACTCAACCTAATCGTTTTATCCACATCTACGCCAATACTATTGTAGAACTCTGGGTGAACGATACATTCATACCCACGCCGCAGAAGGTCGGACTCCGTTTTGCTGATTCCGAACCTGAAATCCTTGGCGATACGGAGAGCTGACTTGTAGTCGCCAATTCTAACAAGCCTACGGACTGCATCGCTCTTTCTTTCCATATTATTCGACCTGTCCAAGAAACTTCACCGCAGGGTTGGATAGGTGTGTCTTGCGATATTCAAGGCTCTCCTCATATTCCTTTTCGGTGCAGAGCCCAGTTCGCCATTTATAGTCATACCGCAATTCCCAACTTCCCTCCTCGAAAAACGCTGGCTGCATCGGTGTGAGAGCATCGTTCTCAACAAGGTTCATTTCCCAATCGGTGTGACCGGCTCTCTTCCCTTGGATTGTGTGGACATCGAACACCCACTCGGGAATGTCGTTCCCAGGTAGGGTGCATTTTCTGATGTCGATGCTCCTGACAGCCGTGTGGTCGATTTCACCATCAAGTTCAATATACGGAGTGGCGCACACTGAATTGTACTTGCCGGAAAGTTCATACATCAAGTTCATGATAGCCTTAGCCAGAAACAGTGGATCTCTATCAACCGCAGGTTTCTTCTTGTTGACAAAGATATCTGCGTTAATCAGAGCCTGGATTTCAGTTCTCAGTCTACCACCAGTAAAATCATCATCGGCCGCCTTGATTACGGGCCAGATCAGTTCAGGTTTCGACGCAGTAAGAACCCTGATTGCATAGCCGGAGTTTTCCATGTCGCAGTCTTTGATTGCCCTATACAAGGCGTATGCCTGAGTATCAGCGGCAGTTATTTCCCGTTGATCTCCAAGCAAATCCATCACTTGTTCCTGACCGTTAAGTCGGTTGATAAACGCTTCAATCTCATCACGGTTGTAGACTGTCTTTCCGCTTCCGGCATTGTCACTCATTACGAAATTACAGGAATAATAACAAGCGTCCCTGCTCTTGAGCGCTTCGCACAAGACAGAGACAGCAACAGAAACATATCCACTTTTCTTGTTATATCCCTTGAGGCCCTCGTTAGCCTTCAGGTGCTTCTGGTACAGAGCGTCGATTTCTTTGGTGAGAACACCCCAGCAGTCTTCCGCTGAAACAACATAAAGGCGCTTCCAGACAGTGCTGTCATACGAACCAAACATTTCGTATGCAGCATATCCCGCCCGCTCGGCATCTCCTCGTCTGATTGCTTTCTGAAGCATACTCGCCATGACGAACATATTGTGTCCGCTCTTCGTTGTAGGTCTAAATCCCATTCATTGTCCTCCTTATTTTGGTGTGGCATTTGCTACATACTAATCGTAGCACACCTAACCACCGAGTCAAGAGGTACTAAAAATTTTTCTACCTACCGTCTTACACGGACATAGATCTTATTTGATTTCAGGTCAAAATCAAAATATTTGCCCCACTTGTGCTTCATCATCTCATAGCTGGAAATCATGCTGGCACGGGTCTTTTTGGAGTTGCCGCCCTTGTTTGTATCGGTCCCTCCGTGTGAGCAGAAATACTTCGGCTTGAGAACTATCCGGTTTACGAGCAGTTCTTGGAACACCACATCCGTATCGCAGCAATAACCTATGTCAGGATTGAACCTGGCTTTATAGACGGCCTTGTTCACCCAGAAGATACCACCACAAGTTCCTGTAAAAGCAAACTCGCTTCCATAGTTCCACGGCGCAATCGAAGCATCGACGCAACCAAACCCGATATCAAGATCAACCATAAGCTGGGCAATGCGCTCAATCTCAGAAGTGACCACCTCTGGATCTTTGACGCTCTCATTTGTTTCCAGGCGGTAAATGGTGTCAGACATATCATCGCCGAGAACACAGATGATATCTTCCTCCGCATTGTCCGGAATCCAATTCATCACTTTTACAAGACTATCAATTTCCTCGTCGGGCACGGCGATAATATTCTCCCTGGGGACGGACTTTGCGTAGTCCTCTTCTTGGGACTTCCGTACGACAACCTTGTAGTATTCCAGGATTTTGTGCGTAGCAATGGTATCTGCCCTGTTATAGCTTGGGATGTATATACCGAGCTTCCTAATTTTTTCCATTTAGCGCACCCACTCTCTTGGGAGGACAAAGCCCTGATTGAAAATGTAGTCTGCAACAGACAGGTTCTCAACAAATTCTCCATGAACCTGCGGATAACAGATCGGCTTATAGCAGCTGTATCTCAGTTCGATCCCCTTTTTTTCAAAACCCTCGGGAACATGATATGCCCTTGCTCCCTCGCCGCTCAGATAAATGTTTGCGCCCAGCTTCTCGCACAGTTGGAGGATCCTCTCATCCTTATGGCCCGTTAGATCGAGAGGTAAGGTCGAAACAAGAGTGGTCTTCATACCAAATCGCTCGCAGATGTAGCGAATCAGAAGCATGTTGAACGTAGCCATGTATCCGCAACATTCTTGGGCCGCAATTTTCATAAATTCCGTTAACTCAAGACCATCTTCATAACTTGGGGCTTTTCGATAATCTTGAAGAAGCCCCTTTATGACCTTTTCGAGATTGTACTCCAAGTCGACAAGCATTGCATCAGCAACTTTTGTATCGTGGTGAGCGTGGACAGGAAGCGTAATCTTTCTGCATCCGCTTGCTGTGCGGATCAGATTCCAGTTGTGCTTTCCCTGCTTTGAAAAGGCAACATCAACAGACATTGCCATTGTATCACTGCAGTATGCCTTGTAGAAAAAGCCCATATACGGAAGGAAATTCGGTTGATGGGAAGAAAGAATCATTCGCTTTCCTCCTCTTCTTCGTCCCCTCTGTCTTTTTCGGGCAACAGGTCGACCGGTACCAAATTCACCCGTTTGAGCATCTCCTCATACCAAATCGCCCTTGCGTTGATTTTCCGCTTGGAAATGCTGACTTTTGCGCCTTCGATGCCAAGGGCTCTCACAAGGTTGTTGTAATCGAGCTCATTTTTGCACACGATCATTACATAATCGTACTTCTCATAGTGAATGAGCTCCATCTCCGGGATAACTCGTTCTGCCTGCTCTTTCTTGGCAACGTCTTCAAGTCCGAGATCGACAGAAATGTCTGCTGTCCAGTCAACCAGGTCTTCTAACACCCACTCACCTGCGTGGGTGTTCAGTTTGATGTTGACATACTTTAACTCTTGGTTGGTATATCCAATCAGCATTTTGCAGTCAACGATAATGTCTGGGTCCTTTTCTTTCAGGATCGTAACACGCTGATTGCCTCCAATAACCTGATCCTGCTCATTGATAACGATAATATCAAAATCACCGTATTCTTCCAACGATGCAGCCAGATCCTTCTTTTTCTTTGACTTGATTTTTCTCGGATTTCCGAAGTCAAGTCTCAGATCTCCAACTCGCCGCTTGACGAGTTCAATCCGTTTTTCCAATGTGTATTCCCCCTTACACACTTGTTTGAATGTTGATAATCAATTCATTGATGCGGTTTTTTGAACCCAGGAAAGATCTCTTCTATATATGAGACGCAATCTGCCTCCCGCTCCTCAAGAGCAGATAGCATGATGGCATCACCGTCGATCCCAGATTGATCGGAGTACCAGATCGGATGCGTTAGTATCTGGATTTTCGGGTATTCCTTGACGTTCATAAACTGCTCTGGGCACTCCCTCCAATTCATAGATGAATCGGACAAATATTTGTACCCAAAGAAGAACTCCGGGTCATAAGCGTTCATATACCCTCTCTGCTCTAAAAAGTCAAGCCGTGTTCCGATAAACTCCTTGTCAGGTATGTGCCATGAAATACTGATAGCTTTCCGATCAATAATTCTGTTCAGGAGATCCATCTCTCTGAGAACTGCATCCTGCAAGACATACTTGTCGATGATGCCGTACTTTGCCGCATCAAAATGAAGGCCAACCTCATGCCCCATATCAAGGATGCTACGAATACACCTTTCATTTTTTCTGTCAAACAAATTGTACCATGAGGAGCTTACCATAACGAAGTAGGTAGAAGACACGCCGGCCGTCTGTTCGATTTCGGCCATATATAATGCCTTGTCCGGTGACAAGTCAATATCATGTCGGATAATTGCCCTTGGTCCGGCAACATTCCTTGCCTCACAAAAAGGTATTAGTGAATATCCGGCTTTCCCCAGTCCGGACAGCAAAGCAAGGTAGTTAGAGTACATAAACTTTGTGCTTTCATTGAGATTAACCATGGAGACTATCCTTGTAATCATTGCCACACTTGTGGCAGAGCAGGTCATCATCAAGTCTACTTCCACACTTACATACCCAGCCGATTTGCCTTGAAGGATTCCCAACAACCAGAGCATGAGCAGGGACATCCTTTGTAACAACACTGCCGGCACCTACCATGGAGTATTCTCCGATGGATACGCCACATCGAATCGTAGCATTAGCTCCAATAGAAGCTCCTTTTTTGACAATGGTCTCTGATACCTTCCAGTCGTCGACAAACGCTCTCGGTGTCAGATCATTTGTGAAGGTCATAGAAGGACCAAGAAAAACATCGTCTTCTACTGTAACTCCATGGTAGACATTTACATTGTTCTGGATTTTTACGCCAGAACCGATATATACACCTTCGTCAATGTAAACATTCTTTCCAATGATACAGTTTTTCCCGATTTCTGCGCCTTCTCGGACCTGAGCCTCGTTCCATATCTTTGTTGAAGCTCCAATTTTAGCTTCTTGGCTTACCTCCGCAGTACGATGGATAAATGGTTTTTCATCACCATTTTCTTCATAGAAAGCATTTACGGTCTCGACAACGAAAACAACTTGCTCATTTGTCATCTCAGGATAGATGGGAAGACATACTGTTTCAGCGCAGATTTCTTCTGCAACAGGAAGATCAGAGTTTGCATTTTTACTGTTTTTTGCAGAAAATGCTTTCTGCTTGTGAAGCGGGACTGGGTAGAATGTGCCAGAGCCAATATCGTGGTCAGCAAGATATCGACACAGCTCAACCTTGTGCTTAGTTCTAACGGCAAACTGATGCCAGCAAGGAGTTACATCTTTAGAGTACCGAGGAAGTCGTACTTCAGATGTAAGCCCTTCCATATACATTTTTGCTATCTCCGCTCTCCTTGCGTTGTAGCTGTCAATGTGCTTCATTTTAGCGGACAACACACAAGCCTGTAGTGCATCGAGTCTGGAGTTATAACCGATAAGATAGTTGAAATACTTATACGGATCGTATAAGTCAGTAACTTCTTCTTCGGTAGTGTTTTCTGCAAATTCTTCCCCGAGAACCACCGCCGCTCTTGCTCCATTTTTGCCTGCTCCATGTTCCCGAAGGGCCATAAGAACTACTGCAAGATCATCGTCGTTAGTGGTACACATACCACCATCTCCGCATCCCCCAAGGTTCTTTGTAGGATAAAAAGAAAAGCAACCGATATCAGCAAGGGAGCCTGCGGATTTACCTTTGTACAAGCTGCCAAATGCCTGGGCGTCATCTTCAATTACCTTCAGATTGTGCTTTCTTGCAATTTCGACAATTCTGTCCATGTCGCAGCAAGCGCCAAAAATCTGAACAGGAAGGATAACCTTTGTTTTGTCGCTAATTGCTGCTTCGATCTTTTCGGGATCTATCGTGTAGTCTGTCGGCTTAATGTCAACAAACACAGGAACCGCTCCAATAGAGGCGATTGCTTCGGCTGTAGCAAAGAAGGAGAACGAAGTTGTGATAACTTCGTCTCCTGGCAAAACATTGCAGGCACGAAGAGCGAGAACCAGTGCGTCGGTTCCGCTTCCGCATCCAATAGCGTACTTTACATTCAAACGGTTCTTCACATCTTCTTCGAAGTTTCGAACAAAGGGACCGTTGACAAAACAGCAGGAGCGGAAGATCTGCTCAAAGTCATATCTTATTTCATCCCACAAATACCGATGCTGTTCCTTGATATCAAAAAACGGAACTTTCACGATTAAGCCTCCTCTCCGATCTTGGAATAGATGTCAGCTCCCACCATGGCGAGCACTTCCATTGTAAGAAGAACCTGATCCCAAGTGATTTCGCTTTCTTTGTTTTCCAAGATAGACTTGCCGAAAGCACGAATTTCCTCCTTCAGCGGTTCCACATTCGGAAGGACTACCTGCTCTGTGATGTTGGATTGTTTATACTTGATGTTAGATACACCGGAATCTTCATAATAATTAGTGCTTCTTTTGATGGTCAGTGTTCTGTTAAGCAAGTCGCCTTCGATATATGCGCCCTTTGCGTGTACACACACCGACCGAATTTTATCTTCTGTCGTGCGACTGGTTGTCACAAATGCAAGGACACCATCCGGGAAGCAAAGTGTCGCCTGCGCATAGTCTGCGAAAGAGTCGCTGTAAATATTCCTTCCAATAGCAGAAATAGACTTAGGAGCACCCATTCCAAGACTATTCATAACAATGTCGAGGTCGTGGATCATCAAATCACTCACAACATCAACATCATAGATGCGACTGTCGAACGGGCTGCACCGATGCACCTCTACTGCAACCACATCCAATCCTTGAATGATGTCGGCCATAGCTTTTACCACAGGATTAAATCTTTCGATATATCCAACGGTAAATTTCAGACTTCTTGAATTGAATGCATCACAGATCTCCATCGCATCGTCAATGGTCTCTGCAATAGGTTTCTCCAGAAGCGCATGAACACCTTTCTTTGCTGCTGCAATAGCCATTTTTTTATGAGTAGATGTGGGACACGGCAGTGTAACAGCCTGCACATCGTCAAGCATCTTTTCATAGTCGGAATAAAACCGGGTTCCATACTGTTCTGCCACGACAGCCTTTTTAGGGTCAGGATCGTAGATGCCTACCAGATCGAACATGTTGCCCAACTCGCTTAGTGCTCGTATATGGTTTTGCCCCATCTTTCCTGCACCAACAACGCCAATTCTGATTTTAGATGTTTCTGTATTCATATTTTGCCTCCTTACTAAAAAAAGCGCCGCTCCTGCGACGCTTTTCTCGGGTTCCCCGTCCCCTAACGGTTCAACCGATTTTTCTATGCTACATAATAGTACGGGTAAACGGTGACTCTCAATGACATTCAGTGCGATTTCATGACTTTTGCTGACATGTTAGGGATATTTTTCTAAAATACACAGTTCTAAATACCGCCTAAAACCGTTGGAGCAGATCCAAATGGAGTGAGTATTGCTAAGGGTTCGCTAAAAACGCTGTATTCGGGTCATTTTTCAAGACCAGCTATCCATTCGCTTATGGACGGCCCCAAAGGAAAGAAATCTGCATCACAGTCGCACGGATCGCTCATATAGGTGTAGGTTCCATCTGCCCAATACATCAGCCAGAACCGTTCTCCACAGTTTGCACACTGCTGTTCCACCTGCTTGCACGGCGTTTTCATTCAGATCATCCTTTCAATCCTTATCAACTGCTGTTTTCACAAGCATATCTACCCAACCGTTCCACAGGCGGATCGACTCCTCTTTGTTTGTGTACTTTTTTGTCAATCTACCGGGGCATCTGGTTTCTTTGCATCTGGGCGTATAGTCGTAACCGCTCGGTGTGTGTTTTTCTACCTTCATCTCGGCAGGGCTTCCACAGAACGGGCATGGTGCCAGTCCATTATCGCCGAAAGGAACTTCGGGACAAAGTGAATCCAGCGCCATTCTCATGGCCTGCATGAGCTCGCTGCCAGGTCCATTTTCTCTGACCCATTCAATCGGCATCAACGCCCCACATTGCATCATATGGAAACTCAAAACCTTCGCCGCTTCTTCTCTGTTCATTTTAGCAATCGCTCCTTTCCCGGTCATCATAGAAAAATACACCCATGTCATCTTTGATAATCGGATAACTAACGCCATCTACAACGACGAAGATATCGATGAGCTCGCCAGGTTTGTTGCGCAAACACAGCATTTCTATATCAAAGATCCTTTTGGTTTCAGTATCGACTTTGCATTCGGTGGTAAACTGTCCCCTATCCCAGCAAGTCGTAAATTTTGCAGACTTTATCACAGCAACAACCTCCTAACATCACTGCACACGGTTTTCCCCGTCTTTGTATCCAAAATATCCCTCCTCCACGATCTCCAGATCAGCTACCTTCACTTCATACCGATTTCCTTTGTAGATCAGCGTCACAAACTTAAATTGTGGCATCTGGTGCGGGTGCACCAGAAACTTTGTGCCGGCCGGGATGTTCGGCGTATTTCTCTGATTTTGCCGCTGCCGGTTTCTGTCACTCAATTCCTTCTTCGCAACCAAATATGTTGCATCGTACAGCTTTGCAGGCTTACACATGCTGTCGCCTCCTTGTCAATCGAACGCCTTTTCTGTCACATACATATAATCACATGCGGAATCGTATTCCTCACAGCCAGTAGGCTCCCAGTCCTCAGACCAGTTAACTGTATCGGTCGTCTGGTGGTTTGCAATGTCCATTGCATCTGCCTCTGTCTCAGCTTCCACAAAGATGCAACCGGTTCTTACAATCGTTACACAATACTTCACTCATATTCCTCCAATCAAATCACTTTTTTATACTACTTCGATTTCGAGCTTGTAATAATAGTCTCCATTTGCTATGGCAAGCGGAAAACCAACCTTATTCGTATCGTCGGTCATATATCTCAAATCTCCGTCTGGGTCAATGTACCATTCCTTGCACTCAGTTACATCTTTATTGGTATCCATTTCATACACTCTAAAGTTCATAAAATCACCACCTAAAATCGTCATTTCTTCCGTACAAAAAATCTATAATTCTTGCTCCAATCATGTTTCTGCCCCCAAAACCAAATCGCATCTTCAGGCAGATTCTTTTTCGCCCAATTATTGGCCTGTGACGCAGTCTTAAATCCTGACTTCACAGGTGAGAAGCCATTTCCTTTATCAACTACATAAAACACAGCAATTCCTCCCTGTTTTTATCTTGCGTGTATGGTCAGGACATTGTCAATGACATCAAAACTCTTAACGGTCAATCCAAACACTCCATACTCCGGCAGGAAGCGGAGCTCTTCGTCTCTCACATTTGCAGTGGTCCCTCTAAGACCTGTCGCTATCCTCACCCTGGCATTGCTGCACATGCGGTATTTTCTGAGAAATTCGTACACCTTCATGTCTGTTCATTCCTCCATTCGAGCTGGTTCTTTCTATCCAGCCAGTCCCTGATGTAGTCCAGAGGCATCTGCTCAATTCGTTCGATAAAACTTTCTGCCTTGATCGCATAATACCCAGAGCCCTCATTGTAGAAAATCGCCTCATCAGAGAACTGCCTGAGCCATTCATATCTCGGGTGATCCTTGAAGTGGTCAATCTTGGAATTGAACAAAGCGTACCTATTTGCTCTCCACTCGTCCAAAGCAGGAAATCCGGTGTTTACCATATCAACTCCCTCTCTTTCTTTCTTCATCTTTTTCGAGGCCGAGGATCTGCCTGAGTGCAGGAACATCCCGCATAAGTTTCAGGATCTCGTCGATGCTGTTTGGCAGCACTTCCGTTTCATTGTTCATTCCATTCAGTTCGCCAACCGTGCCTTTAGCGAAGCGATCGGTTTGCTTTCCGGTTTCATACCGAAGAGAGAACCCTTCTTCTCTGAAGTCAGGTTGCAATGCAATCACTTTGTGCGGTTGAAAAATGTATTGCCGTTCTTTGTCGGCATAGAGGATAACATCAATCCTGCAGCAAATCCCGCACGGGCCAATCACTCGATGATGCAGGCCAGTTGCCTCTCCTAAGGCAGTTGCCAAAGGAATTACTACCGCATCGATCCAGTTCAGTTGGTCGTTTCTAACCTGCTCCCTGATCTGTTCAGCCTCATCCTTTTTCTTCTTTGCCATTTCAATGATGCGCTTCGCTTCCTCTTCATACTCAGATGCTCGTTTCATGAGCGCTTCGTGTTCTGCCCGTTTTTTGTCGTATTCAGCGATGTAATCACGGATAAGTTCATTAACCATCGTAGTCCTCCTCATCGTATTCTTCATCTTCTTCCTGCAGCTCAGTCTGCTTCCGTGAGATTGTTGCGATGAGCATTTCTTTGCCTGCCTCTGTCAGATGAGTTCGATCCTTGAGGAAACGGTAGTAGTCGGCGACCGGTCTATTGTAACCTCTCATTTCAAATTCGATCATATCACCAACGCACAGACCAGGATAGTACAGACTGTCATTTGCGAGGATACCATGATAACCAGGGCCGACAGCGTCACTATCATGCGCATACTTTGTTTTGTCATCGACCAACACCCAAACACCTTCACCGTTGCCGGAAATGTATTCTTTTTCGGTCAAAGGAATATTAACCTTGATATATGCTGCCATTCCATGCACCTCCTATTTTCAAATGTCCTGAAGCGTTGCTGCCACCATGCACTGCGTATCAATGTGGTCGGATACTCTCATGATGCGAACGGTACAACTTTTGACTGACGGCCATTCCTCAACTACAACCACCAACTGTCCCGCATGGACAATCGGGGTATTTGCTTCAGACACCATTTTCATCACATCGGTGTATCCGAAACTGGCGGAAAGGCAGGCACCTTCGCTGCTGATCTTCAGCTTTCCGTCCTCTATGTAGAGCGCACCATGAGTGGTCATCCCTGCGTATCTGGGGTCCTTATGATCCCAAGCTACTCGGACACGACACCCTACGGCGTAATCGCTGTCGGGGCGTATGCTCTTATAAGGCCGGTTCTCCCTATCCAAAGACAGGACAGGGTATTTTCCGA
The DNA here is from genome assembly GCA_045580485.1 of Candidatus Avilachnospira sp. Taxonomy (GTDB): domain Bacteria; phylum Bacillota; class Clostridia; order Oscillospirales; family Oscillospiraceae; genus Avoscillospira. The sequence goes on from JAZNNW010000067.1 coordinate 53,998, forward strand.
AGTTGATAGCCTCTGCAACTTCTTGACGGTCTTTCAGGTACTTCATTTCTGATCCTCCTCATTGAAGGCAACCTGTATCTGGTGCTGTTTCATCTTCGTCTACTCCTTTATTTTGTAGATATATCGTATCTTTACTTTACAATATCTACCGCCTGTGTCAATATGTTTTTCAGGATTTTTCCAAAATATTTTCTTTTAGTCCACATTTGCGAATACAAAAACAGGAGGCAGTCATTGCCTCCTTGTTTTCGTCTGTTCGCTTTTCTTTGCATTTCTTTTCGAAGCATTTCCTTCGTTGGAATTGTCTTCTAAAAACGATAGAAATATGCCGAATGATATAGGATAGGCTAAACTTCCGCTAAAATCGCTGTATTCGCCCCGTGCAAGCTGTTCATGTGATCTGCCATATTCACAAGTGCAGATGCGTGTATCCGGTATGTTCTCCGCTCGTATGTTTCTTTTTTTTCATCGAAGTCCGCTTTCTGTCCAAACAACATATCGTTTATTTCCGGCCACCGGAACCTATCAAAATATTTCATTCTGATAACCGCTCTCTCATCGGGATTTCTCAGATTCTTCACAACATCGTCTATCCGTTGTCGCTCCAAGCTCTGTGCGGTTACTTCGGCTCTAATCAACGCTTCGAGATCTTCCTTCTGAGCTAACAGCACTGTCATCCGGTCATTGGTGGCGCTCGGTGACTTTGGCATATCAGTGAGTACCTGGGCTCCCACACCTACCATTCTGACTTTTAAGTGTTCCAATCTTTCGATCTGGTTGTCGATATCACGTTCGTCTTCTAAATACTTTATTAACCAACGCTTAACGATTTCGGCATCGTAAATTATTCCATCCATAGATCAGGGAAGCCCGCTCACCCCACTTTCTTTACCATCCCATCAGGTCTTATCGTTCAGCCAAGGATACCGCTGTCCAAACCGCTCGACATCGTCGCCAAAGATCGCAACGAGGTGTTCATCGAGCTTAATCTGGTGATAATCAGCATCGTCTCCCTTTTCGAGTGCGGTATGATACCGGTCGAAGTTTTTCTCCCACGCTCTGATGATCTTTGTCAGTCTCTTCTTTCCAAAGACATCCTTTCCCATAACCTCCGGGTCGATGAGGGTTATAAGCAGCGTGTCAGTCATGAGCTGGATGTATGTTTCCTTCTCAGCTTGCCGGTAAACATCTATACGGTTCTTCTGCTTCAGAAGGTATGAGTTTTTCTTTCCCATATTACTTACCTCAATTAGATGCCTTGAAATTATAAACGGGCTTTACGATCTCCTGAACATCACAGGTTGGTTCGATGCACTCCAAGATTTCTTTCATGCTTTTGTAAGCCATGGGAGCCTCATCAATGGTGTCGAAGCTGACACAGGACGAATGGACATTTTTCATAGTCTCCTTATAGTCACCAAGCGAGATCGTGTTCCTCGCCTTCGCTCTGGACATCAACCTGCCGGCACCATGAGGAGCAGAAAAGTTCCAGTCATCATTTCCTTTGCCAATACAGATCAGTGATCCGTCTCTCATGTTCATGGGAATAATGAGACGCTCACCTTTCTGTGCAGACACTGCGCCTTTTCTAAGGATCATGTTCTCCAAATCAATGTAGTTGTGGATGGTGGAAAACTTTTCCACATATGCCGTCTTGAGCCCACGCAGGATGATATCCGCAATGGTCTGGCGGTTGGTTTCAGCGTATTTCTGGATGATCGCCATATCGTGCAGGTAGTCTTTCAGATGATCCCCTGTCAGATAAGCCAAATCCTTGGCTCCACATGTCGCTTCTCTGGACTTTTTCAATTCTGTGATCGCAGCTGCGATTTCCTGCTGTCTTCCGGTTTCTTTATAAGACCGGATGAGTTCAGCTATCTCATCACTTCCGGGTTTGGATCTGTCGTTGTAAGCCAGCTCCTGATACCACCTTGCAACTTCCAAGCCGAGATGTCTGCTTCCGCTATGAATGACAAGCCATAAAGTTCCGTCGTCTTGCCGATCAACTTCAATAAAGTGATTTCCGCCACCAAGTGTACCGATACTGCAATTCGCTCTCGCCTCTTGGGAAACAGGACACCGAAGATCCTTCAGATCAAACATCGTAACCGGTCTGTTGTGAACATTGAATCCAGACGGAACTTCCCACTTGATGATCTTATCAAGTTGATCGAAGTCGACTCGCTTGACACCCAGTTTTACAGCCAACATACCGCAGCCAATATCCACACCAACAAGGTTCGGACACACAGCGTCTTTGATTGTCATTGTGGTTCCAATGGTGCATCCGGCACCAGCATGTACATCTGGCATAATTCTAATCTTGGAGCCATTACTCACGGGATGAGCAGCAAGTCTTTCGATCTGGTCGAGAGCCTCCTGCTCCACGGTATTTGCAAAGATCTTAACATCACCAGTCATAAGCAATATCCTTTCATTTGTCATCCCAAGGGAACTGCGTCAGGATGTTTTCGCCCCAGATCGGCTTCAGACTATCCTTCATGAACACCGGCTTCCCGTGCGCTCTGGCATAATTGACGACGCCTTCAATCCACTCTCGCTTAGGAACAACCTTATCTTTTCGGCTCCCGGTCTCTGCACCAATAATGAACCAATCAATATGCTCCATTTCCTCGGAAACATTATCATCGCACAGAGGGCCGAGGAGAGGTTCGATGCTGGCAAATGTATTCAAATCCTTTGCCCACAACATATCGGATTCGTCATCTGTTACTGTCGTACCATACCAGAAGTTGTCATCGGTTGGAAGTAGCCCGGCCTCTCTCAGCTGTATGTATCGGATCGGATTCTTTGTCAGGAACAGATACCGGTGTCCTTCCGCAGCCTTGCAGGCGTCAAAGACCTTTTTGATCCACTCATCAGGCACCCATTCACCAAACAGGTCTGCCATAGAACACACAAAGATCGTCTTTCCAAACCCTTTTGTTGACGGATCATTCAATCTGTACTCGTGGAGTGTCGGCGTAAAACCGTATGGGTAAGATGCGTTTCTGGTGACACCGTCCTTGCTCGTCACCTTCAAGCGCTCAGCCAGGACTACCACTTCCTGATCGGAATGTCCGTCAGGGGCGAGATCGCAACCTTTGAACCGGTTGGCCGTGCCTCTGGCGTAGCAATACGGGCAACTGTGATAGCACCCGGTTATCGGATTCCAGGAGCTGTCAGCCCATTCAATGCGGGTCTTTTCCATCTTAGACCTCCTTTAGAACGGCAGTTCGTCGTCATCTTCATCCAATTCCTGGAAGTTACTGCCTCCATAATCGCCGCCGGCGTAACCATCGTAGCTGGAGCTGGAATCTTCATAGTTGCCAAAGCCGGTGTTGACGCCATCCTTCTTGCTATCGCCAAAGTAGATGTTATCTGCAACAACCTCCGATGCCCTGCGCTTAATGCCATCCTTGTCTTCATAGCTTCGGATCTGGAGACGGCCTTTAACTACCGCCATGCGGCCTTTGGAGAAATACTTGCTGACAAACTCAGCGGTGCCTCTCCATGTCACGATATCAATGAAGTCTGTTTCTTTTTCGGCATCCTTTGCCTTGTAGTCACGATCTACAGCCAGAGTGAACGATGCGACAGCAGTGCCGGACCCAGTTCTTCTGAGCTCTGGATCTCTGGTCAGGCGACCCATGAGGATAATTTCATTTAACATGATTCTGTTGCCTCCTTTTTGGCCTTGAGGCCATATATCTTACAAAGTGTTTTATCGAGAATGATGCCATGCGGAATATGATATTTTTCCATGAACGCCTTTTCTCCGATTGCATGTGCAATCGTATGGTGTACTCTGCATGCCGGGAGTGCCTCCATCCCCTCATGGATGATCTCCTCTCTGTCACGACCTGCGCCAACATGATCTACATGGTGTAGATCGGCAGGCTGTCCACAGATGCAGCATTTCTTGTTCAACAGGCAAGAATACAGGTAATCTCCGACATCATCTACAAATTCGAGCAAAGGAAATCTGCACGGGATGTCCCAGTCCAGTATGAACCGGACCAGGAACCTCTGGAACGCACATACAAGAGACATCGGCGCATTTGAAAGGCTAAATATTTTATCTGCCGTTTCCTGCAAGTCCTCAGACAAGAACTTCAGCTTCATGTACTCTTTTGTGGGATCTAAACCCATGCCCGTGTATTCAGAAATCTCCCGGATCAAAGCATAGCAGGCTCTTCTTTGCTTGTTGGATAGCGGTCTTCCGTCTATCATCTGGATCAGACATTCGTTGTACTGCCTCTTGGTCAGTATGTACCAGTCTGGGTATGTTGCCTTTATAGTCAGGACACCGTGTTCATCAACATCGACAATTCGCCCTTTGATTGTATCAACAGGAGATTTCATTTTTGCCTCCGCTCTCCCCGGAGGAGCGTTTACTCCTCGGGGCTATCGTATTCGTATTCTTCAGCTTCTTCGGCTTCTTCGGTGTCTTCTGCCTCTTCACCGTCAACGATTTCGGCAGCGGCATCCATAGCCTCGGAAATTTCTTCATCGGTCAGAGGAGTTTCTTCTTCATCCTTGGGTGCATCTAGGTCGAAAATCACCTGATGGCAGTCCTCACACTCAATAGAGACATTCGCAATCTCGCCCTGACCATACCCCACACAAACGACCTGATGACCAACATGAGGCTCCAGCATTTCTGCAGCGCAGTAGAAGGGGCTATCAGGACCGGTAGCAGAGGACAGAACAACCTTGTTATCTGCGGTTCTGGCAGTGTAATTGCCCATCGCCTCCGTAATTCTCAGTTCTTCGCCAATGAACTGGCGGAGCCAGCCGAAAGGTGTGTTGATATCGCTTGCGCCTTCGGTGTCCCCCTCGTCGACCCCCGCAGGTAAAGCAGGGAGTTCGTTGACTTCGGTGTAATCGGCATCTACGAATCCATCTTCTTCGTCGAACAGGTTCATCTGGCCGTTGTCGATCTTTCGGAGTACCCAGCGTTCCTCCTCTTCGTCCCAGATCATGCCATATTCGCCCTTGAACTGGCCAGTCATTTTGTCCTTGACCTGCATGACAGAGCTGATGTCGTGCTTAAAGGTGGGCTTCGTGACATCTCTCAGGACACCGTCTGCAGAACCGATGGAGCTTTTCTCCAGGCTAACACTCAGCTTCAGTGTGATTGTGGCATCATCTGCGCCCTTCATGGTCATGTTGCCGATAGTTCGTGCCAGAATGGTGTCGAAGTCGTTCTTCATCGTTTCGAATGTGTCGCCATTCAAGCTCAGGATCATGTCTTTCTTCATAATTTGGTTCCTCCTATCAAATTGTGTTTTTTCTTATGTACTCATTTCTGCATCGTTCACAACAGAAATCTTTCCATTTAGCATTGACTTTTGTGAAGATCCATCCTTTTTCTCTTAACTCCGCCCGGTGTTCCTGGGAGCCAATATCTTCACTATCAAAACGGAACTTGGCTTCGGTCTTACGGCAGTTGTCGCAAGTATAAACAGCCTCGCCTTCCCAATATCCGTCAAATTGGAGCTCTCTGCTCATCAAACATCCTCCCGTTACCCATGAATTTGTAGTGCCTTTGCTTCCTGAATTGTAACCACAAGTCTCGGATCACGGCTATAAAACCGTCTGATTTGCAGATCTACGACCTGCGTATCATCGTGGTAAGCAATCTTGTTCAGCGAGTCCAGTACAACCTTTATGACATTGTCTGCATCAGGCTTTTTCAAAGGCCGCAAAACATGATCTTCCATCTTTTTTTGCATCTTTTTCGACTTGCTCTTCGGGATGCCGTAATATGCCGTAATTCTCACATCCAACTGGTCTGTATCATCAAACTTGAAGTCCCGGCATTGACGACGGTACTCTGTCTTGATGAGGTTTTCATAGGAAACAGTCTCATCCGGAGTGTAAGTCTTGACATAAGGTCCGTTCTTTGCGAAGCGAGGTCTCCCCTTACCTGTTGGCTCACCAAGCACAGTAAACTTAACCTTCACTGCAATCACCTCCCGGCATATCATCTACATCAGCCAGTTCGTATTTAACGAAGTATTCGTAGGTCTTCCCATTCTTTTTCCGTCTCACTTTTTTGACTGTGTAGCCGTTATTGAACAGGATCGACGCTACCGTTGTCCGATCATTTTCACTGGCTATTCTAAGGAAACCTGTGTCAATGTTTTCCATGCACTTCTCCTTTTTTAATCATCACCGAGTAGTTTGCTCATCTCAGCAAACCTGCTTCCTGCTTCGACCTTTCTCCAACTCGGACCAGTAAACTGTATCGGATAGCAGGTTTCGAAAATGCGATCATAGATCCGTCTGAACCGGATATCCTCTTCGTCCTTCATCTGTTCCACCGTGAGATTTGTCGTCAAGATCATCGGCCGCTCCAGACGATATCGTTCATCGATAATGCCATAAACCTTCTCGATGCCAAACGATGTATCTCTCTCTGCGCCCAAATCGTCAAAAATAACAAGCTGAGACTGTCTGAGCATCGTCATTATTTTTTCCTCTTGCTCCCAATCCTTCTGGATGGCAGCGAGGATTTTTACGAATGAGGTCATCACAACGGAGATCTTACGATCCAACAGGAAGTTTGCTATACAGGCAGCTGCAAAGCTCTTTCCTGTTCCAACATCTCCCCAAAGCAAAAGCCCCTGGTTCTTCTCAAACATCTGTTCAAAACCGGTTGCATACCGCTGGCACAGCTTCAGGTTTCTTTCGTTGAACTTCGTCTTTTTGAACCGATCAAAAGAAACAGAGCAAAACTTTTCATCCATAAGGCTGGATTGGCGGAGCTTTTTGACATACTCCTTGTCAATCTGTTCCTCCTTCGCTCTTTTCTCAGCCGCTTCCTTTTCTCTCTCGCAACGACAAGCACAAACAGAAAGGACATCAGACATTCTGTTTGGATTCTCTTCTGTCGGATTCGCAACCAACCTGTACTTCTGCTTTTTCTCTCCGCAGATCCCACACACAAGTAATCCGTCTTCTCCTACAAAATCACTCGGGTGCCGCTCCTGACTTTCAATACCTCTCTGTGCGATTGACTTTATGAGAGGGAAAGGATTGAACATTATTTATCCCCCTTTCCATACTCAGCAAACGGGTTTGAGGTATCGGGAAGCTGCTCTACAGTTTGCGTCTTCTCTCTTTTGGGCAAATAATCAAGGAACGGGAGGCTTTCACTAAGGAAGGTCTTCGGGTGCTTGATGTACTCCTTCTGCGTCCCTTGCTTTTTGCACTGATAGGCATAATTCTTAGCCGCTCTAAGCAACTCGTCATCTGAATACCCATCATTGCGCCGTGCTTTGTATTTCTTGTACGCATCGCCTTTTCCTATTTTTCTGGGATACGCCTCCCAGAAATCTTCAAAGGCCGTGGTATATTTGGGATTTACTGGTGTCTCAGCCTGTTCGGAACCTGTTGCAGGAGGCTCTCCAACATCGGCGTTCTGCGGAATGTCCGGTGGACAGTCCGCATCCACTTGTTCATCGGTCTCATTCCCAGTGACCGCCGCTCGGCTTCTGCGACTTTCCCGCTTTCTCCTCGCATCTGCCTCTCTCTTTTCTTTCGCCTTGTACCACTGCTCCTGCCATACCTCCCAGTCGTGGAGGTATAGTCCGTCCGGTGTCTCATCGATCCATCCGGTTTCGATCAGAGCATCTACGAGCACACCGGGCGGTATTTTGCATCCAGTTCCAGCTCCAAGAAGACATCTTTCGATGTCTTCTTTCTCTGCGTACGGAATGAATCCGTCCTTTTCTGCGTTTGACAGTCCCCAGAACCAAAGGAAATTCAGAATCCCTACGGCCTCAAATTTCGAACACCTGAGCTTTTTGAACAAGTTCCGCAGCTTCGGTCCGTCAATACCTTCATGCACACTAATCCATGCCATCTTCTCACCTGCCTATCTTTGGCGGCAGCTCCGCCTGATGTTATTTCGCCTTATTCAGCAGGGGTGCTGGGCTCCGTTTCTGCAGTCGGTGCTGCTTCTTCAGCAGTCGTTGCCTGTTCGGATCCGGGATTCTCGGCATTTCTGCGCTCCTGCGCAAGTTCAACCAAACGACCCATGATGACATTAAATACAGCTACAGGCATGCCGTCCGTAGACTCGTATCCCTGCTCAGCAAGCAAAGCCTTCAGAATGTCGTTTGCTTCCTTTGCAAAATACTCCTTTGCGACTTTGAACAGGGACTGACGCTGCTCCTGAGAAATAGGCTTGTTCTCTTCGATGCTCGTCTCCTTAACTTCTCCGGTTGAGGGATCCACCAAAAGAGCAATGCCATCCGTAGGAATACCATCCATATCCAGAACCTCTTCGGAGCTGTAAATGCCCATAATCATGTCGGGGCAGTTCATTCTGCCAAAAAAGGATGCAGCTCGATACTGGATCATCACCTCGGGCATGGTTTTCCATTTACTGCCATTTTTTGTAGTCCAGCCCTCCTGGTTAGCCATCGCCATCGTGATCTTGGGGCCGTACACCTTATGACCGGAGTAATCCTCTGCCCACGCTCGGCAACTCAATCCGCCATCTTCTCTGGCGTTACCGAACTCAAACTGGAGCTCGGTCTTATACCGGCGACTGGAGTTAATCATAGCGATAATCCACTGGCTCGACCATGCGGGACGACCATTGACGATGAAAAGGTTCTGCATCACCATCATCGGGCTCGTGTTGATGCGAGATGCCATTTCAATGGCGATCATGCAGTTGCCGACATTGCCATGGTATTCCTTCGGAACAACCGTGGATGTCGCAAGACAGTTTGCCATTTTCAGAGCCATATTGAAGCTGTCCCCGTTTGCAAACACGCTCAGAGGCCCCCCCTGAACCTTCTGTGCGGATGTGCTTCCTACTGCCGTAATCTGATTGTTTTTATCCATTTTGTTGACCTCCTTTTGTTCGATTACGCCCGGACACTGATGTTTACAGTTTCTTCATAGATAATGCCGGGGATCCTGATTGCGCCCTTCGTGGCCTTAATCAGAGCCATGACAGCCTTTTCATCTACAGGGCGGATGATGGCGCCGGAAATCTCAACAGGCACCTGAGAGATGTCGATGCTCGTGATCTTCCATGCCTTACTGGTGGAAACACCACTGGCTTTGGGTGCTGCTCCGGCGATTTTGCCACTTCTGGCTACATCATCCATGACCTCAGCTTCTGCCATTGCGAACTCCATGCCCAGAGCGTCACCTGCGGCCTCCGCTTCGGCTGCCTCAGCCAACTTCTTTTCAGCTTCCTGCTGAGCCTGCTTACGCATTTCTTCCTCACGCTCTCTGCGCTTGCGCTCCTGCTCGGTGACATAGGCAATCATCTTGTCCTTCAGGATCTTTTCTGCGGACTCCAGAGGGCTGAGCATTTCCTTCTTCCGGGCCAGAACATCATCGTAGGTCTTTTTGGCAGATACACGGAGAGGTTCCCAATACTCAGTCACCTTCTTCTGCATCTGCTTCACGGCCTTGGTGATATCGCCTGCATTGGCGTAATCGGCATCATTTCCGATCACAACCTGGATGGCTTTCGCCTCGACCGTGCTGACCTCCCGGTCAAGGGCTTCCTCTGCGGTGTCAAGGACAAGGGCGTTGCTGCCTGCGGTTGCGATTGCTTCGTTCATGCTGACACACTTCCTTTCTTCGTTTTATTTGTAAGACTGAATATAGTCATACACACATTTCAAACTGCCAAACACACGCCACCTTGTAGGGTCGTTGGCTTGATAACTTCGTTCGCTGTTATTTCCATCCTTTTTCAGTTGAAGGATCTTCTTTTGCTCTACATGAATACCGTGACTGGCAAGCGCCTGTGCATATGCTTCAAGCTGGACTCCGCAGGTCATATCGCTGAGGGCGTAGGTACTCTTGAAGTCGACAAGGGTGAGTTTCCCCCGGATATAAGCGAGAAGATCCACCGTTCCTCCATACTGGAGTATTCGGTGATAAACACGACATTCGGAGCCAACCAGTACGGGCTGATCCTTCTCCCACCATTTCAGGAAACCATCAAAGAAGCCTCTGTGCTCAGGGTTTACATCTTCGATCCCGAACTTGATAAAATTCTCTATCGAATTGTGGACAGATGTTCCTTTTTCAGCAGCCTTGGCGAGAGTTCTTTCACTTATTCCCGCATACTTCGCTTCGCTTAGTGGCTCCATGATATTCGATACGCTCGGTATGATGACGCCATCCAATCTATAGATGTGATGCTCGTCATCGAACTTGAGCTCCGGGAACTCAGGGAACTCGGTGATCTTATCCATCATATCCATCGTAAACATCGTCCTCCGTGGCTGTTTTCCACTCCCCACCCAAAAGCGGGATCAGCTCGCAATACGGCATATCGTCAATACACGCTTCGCAGTAGTCTGCTCCGCCTATGCGGGCGTATTCTTCTCCCGGTCGGATCGGCTCCCTGCATCTTTGACAAGTTGTCACCGCAGGAGGTTCTGGAGCGTTCGGGCAACGGGGGTGACAAGGGATCATACGACATTCCTGGCACATAAGTTTGTCCTCCCAGATCGATTGATTTGTTTCCGCATTACGAAGTCTCTCAGCTCATTTTCGAACAGGATAGGGACATATCCATCACCCTTGCCATTAACCTCGCATTTGCGGACAGTGTGTCTCAGGATGCATAACACATCCGTAAGATCAAAGGTGCAGCCAAGCCTGCTCTGAACATCAAACAAGATGTCAGTAAGTTGCTCAGTTGTCGTATGGGCTGCCGAGATACCCGTCATATTGGTTTCCTCCTTGCCATTTATCAGTAAAATAGTTGTGGCTTCCGTCTCCCCAGAAATGCATGTACTCTCTCGGAAGCGTTCTTCCGACATCTGTTGCTCCCTGCTTTTCTGCGCTCCATCTATCGAGTACATCTCTCGCCAAATTCAAAAGCCGATCCTCAATCGGATGATTTGGGTTATACCCAAGGAACTGACCTTCCTGCGTAATTATGTCGTAGAGGCTGTTGCAGTTTTTGTAGTACGGATCTTCACTGTCAAACCGGTTGCATACACACCACATCATCCAAGACATTTCAGTATCAGACTGTGTTATCCAACCCTCTCCATATGCCATCTGAACCATAGCAACTACATCACGCTCCGTGTACAGCTTGTCATACTGAGGATCAGACGGCTCTTCAGTTTTATTGGCTTGCTCGGTCAACTCAGAATACTCATCGTCACCTTCATCGCTGTTCTCAGTCGGGTAAACATACACCAGATCGAGAGTAACGATGTTTACTTCGTCCGTCTCTTTCTCCGTGTATGTATCTTCTGCAACCATTGGTGGGCAGCTTTCTTTCTGACTTGCGATTTCTCCGGTCGAAGCTCTGATGACGAGAGCATCACAGATCAGGACAACGAACAGAACAATCACCGTTGTGGAAAAAAGTCGAATTTTCTCTCTGTTGCTTTTTCGTCTCTTCTTGTTCATGAAACTATCTCCTTTTCTCGGACATTTCTGCACAGAACGGGGAAAGGTCGATGAGGCTGAGCTTTGCTATCTCTTTTTGCAACTGAGCCAAGGTTTCGATACCGTATTCAGTTTTCAAGATATCTACGATATCGTCCCGGCTACCCATCTTGCTCACCTTCCGTTCAATGCCATTTGGCCGATTGTTTTCAACTCGCTTACGGTCTTTGCAACCGCATCGAGGTATTCCAAAATTTCTTCGAGATCCGGCTTTTCACTTTCTGCAATGACACCGTCTTCCGCAATATCAAGAAGACGATCCTTGATCTCTGAGAGTTGATCTACTCTGAGGCTCTTCAGCAGCTTCACGGTAACTCTATCGATATTCAGAACCGCATCGGAGATAGAGTGTCTGCATCCAATCGGACATTCGTGCAGACAATAGTAGTTCAGGAGATGCGGCGCATTATACAGATCTGCCATCAAAACCGCTTTTTCCACAGGCATACACTTGCTTAGATCAAGTTCTGCATCAGCCACAGCAGAAACAGACATACCGAGTTGCTCTGCAGCACCCTCTCGGCTGAATAGCCTGTCGTCATATTCAGCTGCTTTTTTTCTCGCTTCGTACCATGGATTACCAGTAGCTTTGGTGGCATCACGGCCCATTTTCTTTCCTCCTGATATAGCTTATAATTACCACAACAAGCAATTCAATTACCAATCGGTAAATGCAGCCTAAAAAAACACTCAAGTGTCTGCTTTCGCAATGGTTCCGGCAGGCAATCTTCCATCAAACAGGAAGTCATTGAACTGTTCAAGACTGAATTGAAGAACCTCGGCAAGTACAACCTTCTCGTCATCGGTGAACCTAACTCTGCCACTTTCCTTCTTATGGTAGGAGTTTACCGTGACATTTAGTTGGTCCGCCACATACTGTTGTGTGTATCCAAGCCTTGTTCGGGCTCCTTTGATTTCAAGCGGTTTCATTGGCTTCACCTTCTTTCTGTGTCAATTACAATTTTTACCGTCATCGTGATTATACTTTACCAATCGGTAAAAGTCAATATTTTTTTGCCACTTTCCGCTTTTTTTATTGCAGAAATGGCTGAAAAGTATTATTATTGTACTGTCACTCTATCATATCGGTAAAGGAGCCACACAACATGGATTACACCGTTTTTCAGGATCGCCTCGTAGAGCTGATGAACAATCGAGGCTTAACGATGAAAAGCCTGTCAGAGGAGTTGAACATTGCGCCAGCTACCTTGTCTCGCTATCTGACTTCTGACGAAACAAAAATGCGAGCGCCGACTCTCCCCTATGTTGTCAAAATTGCGCAGTTCTTTGATGTATCTATCGACTGGATACTCGGATTTGATGACGACAAATACGCACCGCTCCCCAAAGATCATCAGGAGCTTATTCATCTCTTTTCAATATCTACACCCGATGATCGGCGTGTAATTGATGCAGTTCTATCCAAATATCGAAACAAGGAGTGACATTCATGTTTTACGATGGCAACAAAGCCTATTCGCCTCTTATCTGCATTGGTCGCAATGTGCCGGCCGATGCGAGATCCTCGTCAGAAATCATACGGTGTCTGTGCGTTTCACCATCAGGCAAAATTGCTATCGTTGAGCCCGATCCATATCATGCAGGCGAGTCTGAGACAGATTTCATTTGCCGCATATCGAACTACATTAACGAGCTTCGCAAGTGGGACTGTGATACTCTGGATGGCGTCGCTGCTGACTACTTCTACGACACAACCGGGCAAGCAGCCAGAGGCATTGACATCATGGCGAGGAACGGTTATGTGACATTGGCCGCAAAACACGATTTCTTCGCAGCTGTGGATAATGGTCTACAAAAAGACGACATTCTTATCATGATATCCGTAGATCAAGATGAGATCCCAATGCGTAAAGTAGAGTTCTCCAACGGAAAGATCGGTTCTTCAGATCTTCTGGTGTCCATCGTGGACAATGATATCGGAAATCACTTCCTATCGGGACATAATTAAATGACAGCAGGGCATCGCTCTTGCGGTGCCCTCTCATTTTCTCTGGTTCTGTTAGATTCCGGTTACGGTTAGGTTACGGTTACGGTTATGCGAGATTTTCCACAGACTGTCCATTGGAATGTCCGCTGCAAAAGAGAGGAGCATCGATTTGTTTTCAGACAAACTGAATGATCTGAAGGTCGCCATTTACATTCGTGTATCTACGCACTATCAGGTAGACAAGGACTCCCTTCAAGTGCAGCGTCGTGAGTTGGTTGCCTATGCCCAAATGGTCCTGGGTATTCACGACCATGTTATCTTCGAGGATCCGGGCTATTCCGCCAAGAATACAGATCGACCGGACTATCAGAAGATGATGGATCGGCTTAGAACTGGCGAATTTTCTCACCTTCTGGTATGGAAGATTGACCGCATCAGCAGAAATCTGCTTGATTTTGCGAACATGTATCAGGAGCTAAAAAACCTGGGCGTCACTTTCGTTTCCAAGAACGAGCAATTCGACACGAGTTCGGCAATCGGCGAGGCAATGCTAAAAATCATTCTTGTTTTTGCGGAGCTTGAGCGTCAGATCACCGCCGAAAGAGTTACAGCCGTCATGTTGTCCAGAGCCGAAAATGGTCAATGGAACGGTGGACGAATCCCATACGGGTATGAGTATGACAAAAAAGAAAAAACTTTCGCCCTTAACCCTGTCGAAAACAAGGTGTACAATCTCATCTTAGATCTATACGAGCAGTACCAGTCGATACTATATGTAACCAGATACCTAAACGATCATGGTCTTTGTACCCGCAACGGCAAAGAATGGTCTACTACAGCTGTCTATAAGATCATGACAAATGTGTTCTATACAGGCGACTATCTCTACAATGTCCACAAGGGAGGTACCGGTACTGACAAGCGCAATGATTCTGAATGGGTCCGTGTGCCGTCTCACCACATCCCTTCTGTATCCTACGAACGATTTGATCGAATACAATTTATCCTCAAGCGAAACAAGCGAGGCGGTGTCCCGGAGGGCGAGACCTATATCAGGAAAAACATTCACATATTCGGCGGCCTCATTTCTTGTGGTATGTGCAACAGCAACATGACTGCAACTTTAGACAAGCGAAGAGCAGACGGTTGGCGACCATCCATGTACGGATGCTCAAAACGGCGTAATAACGATTCCCGCTGCAGCAATAAATATATCTCCGATGTTATCCTTGGGCCGTTCGTGTTCAACTATATCGCTAACATCATACGGGCAAGGTCGACGATCACAACAAAAACTACAGAAGCTGCTCTGGAGAAGAAACTATTGCGTGGATCTATTTTCTGCGAGGTAGCTTCTATCGACACCAATAGCCTTCGGCAACTGCTGGATCTTATGAAAAGCGGCTCCACCGGTATGGAGTACAGACCACCAAGGGTTCTCAACGGTTCTTCTGATGCAATCTCAGAAAAGGAAGTTCTACTCACGAGAAAGCGAAAACACGAGCTTGCATTAAACCGCCTCAAATCCCTGTATCTTTACGGCGATAGCAGCATGCCGGAAAAAGACTTCATCATTGAGCAGAAGCGAATCAAGGATCAGATCGATGAGATCGACGAGGCTATTCATTCAATCAAGGATGATCGTGACGGATCCTTGGCTGATGATGAGTTCATCGAAAAAGCCAGTTACTTCATCATGGTCCAAAAACTGTTGGACGACCGCATCGTTGACTACGAGAAGTATATCAGAAAGATCGATCCAATGGTTCCGAGAGCGTTCCTCAGAAGCATCATCAAGAAGATCACAGTAACCGGCGGTCGAGTATCTTCCATCGAGTTCAAAAACGGCTCCATCCACACCTTCTACTATAAATAACAGAAAGCAGCCCAGAGCCATATTCGGCACTGGGCTGTTTTTTCGTCATTATTCAGTTTTTACTGCATACAATTTTTGTGTCGATTTATACACATCGGGTAATGAGTTCATGCAAGGATCGACTAATTTTACTCCAAATAAAGAGTCGTGCATAGCAAAAAACTATCCTACATCCCCGTATTTTCAGTATTTCGGCCGTTTTGGAGCCGATTCATGCGCCCTTTATACAATAAACATCGCATCGCCAAAGGAGAAGAACCGATACCTCTCCCGAACCGCCTCATCGTAGGCCGCCAAAACAGCTTCTCTGCCGGCAAAGGCCGAAACCAGCATGACCAGGGTACTCTCCGGCAGATGGAAATTGGTAATGAGGGCATCCATGGCCTTAAATCGGTAGCCGGGATAGATAAAGATCTCCGTCCAGGCAGAACGCTCTTCAAATGTACCGTCATCCCCTGCCAGGGATTCCAATGTTCTGCAGGAAGTCGTACCAACGCAAACCACACGACCGCCGCTGCGCTTGGTCTCATTGAGAATATCGGCAGTTTCCTGAGACATCATACAGAATTCCGAGTGCATATGATGTTCAGTAATTTCATCGGCCTTCACAGGCCGGAATGTACCCAAACCCACATGGAGTGTCACATAGGCCAGTTTAACACCCTTTGCCTCAATTCTCTCAAGCAGTTCCTTTGTAAAATGAAGACCGGCAGTAGGTGCAGCAGCAGAACCGTTCACCTTGGAATAAACAGTCTGGTAACGCTCTCCGTCTTCCAATTCCTCCTTGATATAGGGTGGCAGGGGCATCTTACCCAACCGTTCCAAGACCTCAAGAAAAATACCCTCATAATGAAACTTAACCAGTTTATTACCGGTATCCAGCGCTCCGACAACCGTTGCAGTCAAACTGCCGTCGCCAAAAGATAATTCTGTCCCCGGCTGGGTCTTTCTGCCGGGCTTGGTCAGACATTCCCAGACGCCGTCTCCCTGATCCTTTAGCAAGAGCACTTCCACTGCGCCCATAGTTGGAACACGGTGACCAAGGAGTCTTGCGGGCAGAACTCTGGAATTGTTCAGTACCAAACAGTCTCCGGGGTGAAGCATATCCACAATATCAAAGAAATGTTTATGCTCCACTCTTCCGGTATTCTTATCCAAAGTCATCAGACGGGAGGTGTCCCGACGGGCCAAAGGCGTCTGTGCAATCAGTTCCTCCGGCAATTCATAGAAAAAATCATGTGTTTTCAACAATAAAACCCTCTACAACTGGTCTGAATTCTACATTCGTTTCGATTGACATACGGAATGTTCTGTGATATCATTGTCGCATTGACGGACACATGACCACCACAGAAAAACACTTTCGTGATAAATCCGTCAGCGATTATTATAGTACATTCCCGCTTTTCCCGCAACCATAACTTGCGAAAAGCGAATAGATTGGAGCGATTTATATGAAAAAGTACAAAGTTGGTATCGTTGGTGCAACCGGCATGGTCGGTCAGCGGTTTGTGATGCTGAACAGCAACCATCCCTGGTTTGAACTGACTGCTCTGGCTGCCAGCGCACGCAGCGCCGGTAAGACCTATAAGGATGCCGTCGGCGCACGCTGGGCCATGGAAGATCCCATGCCTGAGAATGCCGCTTCCATGGTGGTTATGGATGCCGACGCAGATGCCGAAAAGATCGCCGCTATGGTCGATTTTGTCTTCTGCGCTGTGGATATGAAGAAGGACGAGATCAAGGCTCTGGAAGAGCGTTATGCAAAGCTGGAGTGCCCTGTGGTCTCCAACAACTCTGCCCATCGCTGGACGGAAGATGTTCCCATGGTCGTACCCGAAATCAATGCCGATCATATTAAGGTCATCGATGCTCAGAGAAAGCGCCTTGGCACCAAGCGCGGCTTCATCGCTGTTAAGTCCAACTGCAGCCTGCAGAGCTACATCCCTGCCCTGCACCCGCTGAAGAAGTACGGTCTGGGCGATTCCCTGGTCTGCACCTATCAGGCAATTTCCGGCGCCGGCAAGACCTTTGATACCTGGCCCGAGATGGTTGACAATGTCATCCCCTACATCGGTGGCGAGGAAGAAAAGTCCGAGCGTGAGCCCATGAAGCTGTGGGGTCACATTGAAGACGGCAAGATCGTCAATGCAGATGGTCCTTCTATCACTGCCCAGTGCCTCCGTGTTCCCGCCAGCAACGGTCATATGGCTGCCGTGTTCATGAAGTTCAACGGTGAAAAGCCCTCCATCGAGCAGATCAAGGCTGACTGGGCCGCATTCTCCGGTCGTGCACAGGAACTGGAGCTTCCCTCCGCACCCAAGCAGTTCCTGCATTACTTTGAAGAAGATAACCGTCCCCAGACCAAGTTGGACCGTATGACCGAAAACGGCATGGCTGTCTGCATCGGTCGCCTCCGTCCCGACACCCAGTATGACTACAAGTTCGTCTGCCTGTCCCACAATACCCTCCGTGGTGCTGCCGGCGGCGCTGTCCTGCTGGCTGAGCTGCTGTGTGCAGAAGGTTACATCTAATCAAATATATAAAAGACCGGATGGCTTGCCATCCGGTCTTAATTTATTAACCAAGAATTGCCTTGTGGTAAACCTTCTTACCCTTTCGGATCTTCAGACCTGCCTGCAGATCCTCGGCGGTATAGGAAACATCGATACCGGCAACCTTTTCCTCGTTGACGGTAACACCACCCTGCTGCACCAGACGGCGACCCTCAGACTTGGTGGGGATCAGACCGCAAGCCAGCATCAGATCCAGAATGGCGATCTTGCCATCGGTCAGCTGCTCAGCAGTGATCGCTGTGGTGGGCATATTGGCATCATCGCTGCCGCCGGCAAACAGAGCCTTGGCTGCGTTACGGGCCTTTTCAGCCTCTTCCTCACCGTGAACCAGCTTGGTCAGTTCATATGCGAGGATGTCCTTGGCCTGGTTCAGCTGGCTGCCTTCCCATGCATCCATAGCCTCGATCTCAGAAAGAGGCAGGAAGGTCAGCATACGGATGCACTTCATAACATCGGCATCGTCCACATTGCGCCAATACTGATAGAAATCGTAAGGAGCGGTCTTGTTGGGATCCAGCCACACTGCACCCTTGGCAGTCTTACCCATCTTTTTGCCTTCGGAGTTCAGCAGCAGAGTGATGGTCATGGCGTGGGCATCCTTGCCCAGCTTGCGGCGAATCAGTTCGGTGCCGCCCAGCATATTGGACCACTGGTCATTGCCGCCAAACTGCAGATTGCAGTTATAATGCTGATACAGATAGTAGAAACCGTAGGACTGCATGGGCATATAGTTGAACTCCAGAAAGCTCAGACCCTTTTCCATGCGCTGCTTGAAGCACTCAGCACGGAGCATATTGTTGACGGAGAAGCAGCCGCCGATTTCACGGATGAAATCCACATAGTTCAGCTTCATCAGCCAGTCGGCATTGTTGACCATCATGGCCTTGCCTTCGCCGAATTCAATGAAGCGCTCCATCTGCTTTTTGAAGCAGTCGCAGTTATGCTGAATGGTCTCAGGCGTCATCATAGAGCGCATATCTGTACGACCGGAGGGGTCGCCGATCATGGCAGTACCGCCGCCGATGAGAGCGATAGGACGGTTACCGGCCATCTGCAGGCGCTTCATGAGGCACAGAGCCATAAAATGTCCGACATGCAGAGAGTCTGCCGTGGGGTCAAAGCCGATATAGAAAGTGGCCTTACCTTCGTTGATCAGCTCACTGACTTCCTTTTCGTCGGTGACCTGAGCGATCAGGCCTCTGGCCACCAGTTCTTCATAGAGTGTCATAATATAAAATCCTTTCTTGGTTGATTTATTGATAAAGCATTTCTTCTGCGCTTTTCAGAGTTGTTTCTGTGATCTCTGCACCGCCGATGATGCGGGCGATCTCACGCTTTCTTCCTTCTTTATCCAGCGGATTCACATGGGTATATGTGCGTCCGTTGCTCTCCGTTTTTTCAATGAGCAGATGTACATTGGCTGCCGCAGCGATCTGCGGAAGATGGGTCACACAGAGCACCTGCTTGTTTTCAGAAACTGCATGGAGCTTTTCCGCAACCTTCTGGGCTGCCCGTCCACTGACACCGGCATCCACTTCGTCAAAAATGAGTGTACCGACCAGATCCTGCTCTGCCATGACATTTTTAATGGCAAGCATGATACGGGCCAACTCGCCGCCGGAGGCTACTTTGCTCATTGGCTTCAATGCCTCGCCAATATTGGCAGTCATGAGAAAACGCATTTCATCCAAACCGTCCGGCGCCATCGGCTTTTCCAAAAACTGACAGACAAACTGTGCTCTGGGCATATCCAATGCCGCCAGTTCTTCACCAAGGCGGTGCTGCAAATCTCTGGACGCCTTCATTCTGGACTCCCGGAGTATCATTCCCGCCTTAACGGCTTCCATTTCCAGCCCAACTAACTGTTTTTTCAGTTTTTCAATGTGGTCATCCGCAAATTCGATCTCATCCAGTTCTTCTTCTGCACGAGAAAGATAACTTAATATTTCATCGACAGAGTTGCCGTATTTCCGCTTCAAACGATGGATCACATCGAGACGGCTTTCGATCTGCTCCAGTTCATCCCCCGAATATGACAGAGTGTCCATACGGTCCCGCAGTTCTTCCGCCACATCCTGAACGGAATACATCAGATCGGAAATACGGCTGTGAAGCTCCGCCAACTGATCGTCATATCGGGTGATTTTGGACAGGGCGTTGGCAGCCTCACTGACAAGACCGGAAGCACCTTCCTTGTCATCATCGCCGTAAAGTGCAGAAACCGCCTTTGCAAGCCCGTCCATCAGCTTTTCGGAATTTTGAAGCAGCTTTCTTCGAGCGTCCAACACCTCATCCTCACCGGATGTCAATTCCGCCCGTTGAATTTCCTCGATCTGATATCGGAGATTCTCTACCCTGCGAAGCTTCTCACTCTCATCCATGGAAAGCCGCTGAATCTCCTGGCGAACTTCTGTGACAGCATGATACTTCTCGGCGTAGGCCGACAAGAGTTCCTCATTTTTTGCGAACAGATCCAGATACAGCAGATGACTGCTTTCATCAAACAGCTGCTGCGAATCATGCTGTCCGTGGATATTGACCAGCTGCACACCCAATTTTCTCAGCAGGGCCACGGTGACCGGTCTGCCGTTGACACGGCAGACATTTTTCCCGTCTGCGTAGATCTCACGCTGCAGGAGTAGTTCGTTTTCATCATAGGGAACGCCATTTTCCTCAAACCAGCTTAGTTGAGGAATTTCGGAAAAAACAGCGCTGACGAAGGCTCGGTCTGTGCCGGTGCGAATCACATCCCGGTAAGCTCGCTCGCCCAGGATGGCAGAGATCGCATCAATGACAATGGATTTACCTGCACCGGTCTCACCGGTCAGGACATTGAAACCGCTGCCAAAGTGAATATCCGCCTGCTCAATGACCGCTATATTCTCGATATGCAACAAATTCAGCATACCAAATCTTTCCTCTCAAAATCAGTTGAGGTGGCGCTTAAAGTCTGCGCACAGAGCAACTGCCGCAGAGGTATCCCGCATCAATAAAAACGCTGTATCATCACCTGCCAGTGTTCCTACGATCATATCCAAATTCATAGCATCAATGGCAGAGCATGCCGCAGAAGCCAAACCTGGCATGGTTTTGATAACCACAATATTCTGGGCGTGGTCACAGGCCACAATACTCTGCTTAAAAATACTATTGAGTTTTGATGTCAGCGTAGGCTCCAGCTGCTTGGGCGTTGCACTGTACCGGTAAGCTCCATTGGGGCTTTGCTCCTTGATGATACGCAGCTCCTTAATATCACGGGAGATCGTTGCCTGGGTCGTGGTAAATCCAAGCTGATTCAGTTCTGCAAGAAGCTGCTCCTGGGTCTCAATATCCTTGTTCTCAATTAATTCCAGGATCTTTGCCTGTCGGTTCATTTTCATGGAAAAGACTCCTTACCGGGCATAGAATTTATTATTAAAGATTTCGTAGAAACTGGTCTGCTTCAAGCGGATCAGACAAGTCTCTTGCTCTGCCTTGGAAACAGTCACCACATCGCCGACATTGAGACGGAATGCACGACCGCCGTCCACGGACAGGAATGCACTCTTACGCCCCAACTTTCCAAGACGAATGGAAATGGTACGCCAGGGGGCAGTCACAATACCCTTTGCGTGGAAAGCATGAGGACAGATAGGGGTAATGATGATGTTTTGAGCAGACGGCTCTACGATAGGACCACCGGCGGACATGGAGTAGGCCGTTGAACCGGTCGGCGTAGAAATCAAAACACCATCACCGGAAAAGGTACTGGCCTCTACACCGTCACAGGCCACTGCTACCTGTATGACACGGGCAATGGCGCCTTTGGTAATGGCCGCATCATTCAGGGCAACCTCGTCAAACAAATTCTTACCCTCGTTCTCCACAGTTACACGAAGCATCATACGCTTTTCGATGGTGTAGTCGCCCTGTGCCAGTTTGGAGAGCAGACCCAGTTCAGAGGCTTCCAGCTCAGCCATAAAGCCCATGGTTCCCACATTCACACCCAAAATAGGCACATGATGTCTGGTAGCTACTTTGGAGGAGTGGAGAATCGTTCCGTCACCGCCAAAACAAATCAGCACATCGGCTTT
Source organism: Candidatus Avilachnospira sp. (assembly GCA_045580485.1). Classification (GTDB taxonomy): domain Bacteria; phylum Bacillota; class Clostridia; order Oscillospirales; family Oscillospiraceae; genus Avoscillospira. The sequence continues at coordinate 75,928 of JAZNNW010000067.1, forward strand.
TTTGATCTCTCGGTGCAGATCATGGAACTTCATATCCTTGGGCATCTCAAAGGATTTATCCACATCAAAAGGCAGACAAACCCTTGTCTCAATACCGGACTGTTGCAAAATCGCCACAGCCTGCTCCACCAGTTTGAAATTTCGGTCCCGATAGGGATTAGGTGTCAATACAGCTCTCATACATTAACCTTTCAACGAATCGTGTGCCTGCTGCACCAATTCATTCAATACCGGAATGTTATCTTCTCCGGCAGACAGGGACAGATGTCCCAAGAATTCAATATTCCCTTCCGGTCCTTTCACCGGAGAGAAGGTCAGATCACAGATGGTAAACGCCAGAGATTTTGCCAGTTCCACGAAGGATTCCAAAACCTCAAGATGGACCGCCGGGTCACGGACAACGCCCTTTTTGCCAACCTTCTCTTTTCCTGCTTCAAACTGAGGTTTAATGAGGCAAAGGACTTGACCGCAGTCCGGCTTCAGAAGGCTTTTAATGACAGGCAGTACCAGTTTCAATGAAATGAAGGACACATCCACAACAGACAAATCCAGAGGCTCACCCAACTGCTCCGGTGTCACATGGCGGATGTTGGTCCGCTCCATGACGACGACCCGTTCATCGCTTCGGATCTTCCATGCAAGCTGCCCGTAACCAACATCAATGGCAAAGACCTTCTTTGCACCCTGCTGCAGGAGACAATCTGTAAAACCACCCGTCGACGCACCGGAATCGCTGCAGACATAACCGGTAGGGTCTACGCCAAAATCACGCAGTGCCTTTTCCAGCTTCAAACCGCCACGGCTAACATAGGGACAAACACTGCCCCGAACTTCAATATTGGCTTCCATATCGTAGCTGGCACCGGCTTTATCAGCCTTCTGTCCGTCCACATAGACATCACCGCTCATAATGACCGCCTGTGCCTTGGCACGGCTTTCAAAGTAGCCTCGGTTGACCAGCAGGACATCCAGCCGTTCTTTATTCTTCATGCTGCAACAACTCCCTTGCTGCTTGCTCAATACTCATAGAATCGATCTGCATCATCTTACGGAGAGACTTTACATCTCCCTGGGGAACAATACCGTTCTTCAGGTTCATAAGACGGCTTCTAAAAGAAATGCCCAGCTGACTGAGTGACGATACAATCTCCTGTCCGACGCAGCCGGTCTCTGCCGCTTCTTCAACGACCAGAAGGTGCTTGGTTTTTTCCACTGATTTTTGGAGATTAGTAAAATCAATGGGTGCGATCTGATCCAATTTGATCATATCTGCTTTCAGGTCTTTGGAAGCAGCCAGAACATCATTGATGGTCATACCATAGGTGACGATGGTAACATTGCTGTCTTCTCGAAGTTGGTTCTCCCAGTGTTCGTTCGTGTACTCACCTTCGCCGCCTCTGGGATAACGAACCGCAACCGGCCCGGACATTTCCAAAACCGCACAACGAAGCATACGCCGCAGTTCTGCACTGTTGGCAGGACAAAGAACCTGCATGCCTGGGATTTGACGAAGATATCCCACATCAAACAAGCCCTGATGGGTCTCACCGTCTTCTCCAACCAAGCCTGCACGGTCAACAGCAAATACCACATGCAATCCCATAAGGCCAACATCTTCGATGAGCATATCATAGGCTCTCTGCAAGAATGTGGAATAGACTGCAAAGACGGGTATCATTCCACGGCTGGCAAGACCTGCTGCCATGGAAACAGCATGACCTTCCGCAATGCCGACATCAAAATACCGCTCGGGATAATTTGATGCAAATTTGTCCAACCCTGTACCATGCTCCATGGCAGCTGTAATGGCGCAAATTCTGTGATCCGCTTCGGCAAGGGCAGAAATTTCTTCGCCAAAAACCTGAGAAAAGCTTTTGGAGTTGGAAGTGACTGCGGAGCCTGTATCAGGATCAAAGCTGCCAATGCCATGGAAATTTTCAGGCTGCCCCTCAGCAGGGGCATAGCCCTTTCCCTTGGTAGTGATGACATGAAGCAATACCGGTTCTTTCATATCCTTTGCCTGCTGCAGCAGGAAGGTCAGCTTTTCCGTATCATGTCCATCCACCGGACCAAGATACTGGAAGCCCATGTCCTCAAAAAGAGTAACGCCAATGAGCTTTTTCCGCATCCACAACTTCAAACGGTGAATCTGCCTATAAAGCACTGCACCACCGGGGATTTGATTGGTAATCTGGCGGTATGCTTTTTTGAGGCCAAAATAACCAGGCTTCAAACGCACCAGAGACAGATGCCTTGCAATGGCACCAACATTGGGTGTAATGGACATACCATTGTCATTGAGAACAACCACAAGAGGTTCTCCACTCTCACCGGCATCGTTTAGTCCTTCATAGGCCAAACCGCCGGTCAGGGCACCATCTCCCAAAACAGCAACAACATTATAGTCTTCATTCTTCAGTGTTCTGGCTCTGGCCATACCAAGAGCAACAGAAACTGCATCAGAAGCATGACCGGCCACAAACGCATCGTGCTCACTCTCCGTTGGCTTTGGAAAACCTGCAAGACCGCCCAGTTTCCGAAGATCGGAAAACTGCTCCATTCTTCCGGTGAGCATTTTATGCACATAGGCTTGATGTCCCACATCAAACAACAATCGATCAACAGAAGTATCGTAGACCTTATGCAGGGCAACTGTTAATTCCACAACGCCCAGATTGGACGCCAGATGGCCACCGTTCTGCGCCACATGATGTACAAGAAATTCCCGGATCTCCTGGCACAGCTGCCGTTCCTGGGCTGCATCCAGCTGCAGGAGATCTTCTCTGTTTCTAATCTTTTCCAGCATAGTTTCCTCTTATTTCCGGCGGAACAACCGGACGAATGCACCGGGAACCGCTTTCACTGCGTGAATCATGCGGGAGGCTGTCAAAATGATGGCTGTAGCATTGTTCATGGCAATGGATTTGCCGAAAGCCTTTCCGCCCACCGTAAGACCGGCTACAAAGGCAGACATCAACAGCTGCACCACACTGGCAAGGGACGGCTGCATATCCAGCACCACTCTGGCTGCAATCACTGCTGCAGCAGAACCGGACACAACACCACAAATATCGCCTACCACATCGTTACAAAAGGAGGATACCCGTTCCGCACGGCGAACCAACCGGATGGCGATCATCGCCTCGGGAATTTTCTTTGCTGCCATGGCATGAAAGGGCTTTTCTTCTGCTGCGGTAACCGCCATACCAATAATGTCAAAGACAATACCAAGCAGTATGATCGCCAACAGCACCACAAAAGACAAAGCCATACCGCCGGCAGATAAGATCTCATTGGATGCAAAAGACATGGTAGCAGAAATGCCAATGGTAATGCCAAAAATTGTTGAGATCCACTTCCAGTCCGGTTTGATACGGATGCTCTTTGCTTTTTTCTTACGGCAGCTTTTCACGGTTTCCTCCTGAATTTCTGAAAAATAATGGCAGCAGATAAGATTAAACTTACGGCTTAGGTCGGGTAGGTTTTCCCCAGGAGCTGCTCCCCGTCGCCGGTCGAGTGGTTTCCCTTTGAAGCTCCAGTCTTTTTGTCGCCATAAAAGCAACCCGATTGCCACTGAGTCCGTACTGCAATCCCTTATCTGCTCTGTAATAAGACAGCCTAGATGATTTCCACCGCAGCGCCCTCCGACTCTTATCCTCTTTTGCAAACAGGCTTTCAAGAGGCAATATCACGCTTCGCCCCTGGCCAGGGGTCTGCGTGCTTCACTCCTCTATCCCGAACTGTTCACGCAAGGCAGGCTACTCTGCACACAGCAGAAAACCGAGTGTCATTTCTACCGCAATGCAGGTTCACATCCTGCTTCGTACAAGAGTCGCTTACCGCAAGGGAGTACGCTTTTGCACAAGAACAGGTCTCCGCAGAAAAAGGGTCGGGTTCTTCATGCCATTGAAGGCCGCCCTTTTTCCGCAGGCGCAGAAAATCTGCGCCTCCCCTCAGCACCCACCCCAAACTGGGCGTATGAAGCAGGCACCATGGGTTTCACAGTTATGCCCTTTAACGGATTTTTAGGCCCGTCCTGGGAGCCGGCAGCGCTGACTAGGATACTGCGCCATTATTACAGAGTATTATAGCACAATATTCATGAATATACAAGCAGTATTCGTTGGAATCAGAAAGCTCCGGCTGAACCGGAGCTTTCTGATTCTTTAGTTTTCGGCTTCAAACGGAAGCTCAACAGGTTCACCGTCAGTGCCTTTCATCAGACGGACGACCTGCAGCTCTGCTTCGTCCAGCTGCTTCGTACAGGCAGCAGCCAAAGCAGTTCCTTCCTCAAACAGCTTCAGAGATTCTTCCAGAGATACACTTCCCTGCTCCATCTGGCGCACGATCTCCTCCAAACGCTGGATCGATGTTTCAAAATTCTTGGGTTTTGCCATCTTATTCTCCTTCCGTTTCCCGGACAACCGCATGGATTTGACCGGCAGAGAGTGTCACCGTAATATCATCACCGGACTGCACCGATGCAGCATCTGTGATGATGCTCCCTTTGGCATCCTTTGTCATAGAATAGCCTCTGGCCAGTACCTTCAAAGGACTCATGGCATCCATACCGGCTGCCAGCGCAATCAGCTTCTGCTTCTTTACCGCAAGATTTTTCTCCATAGCAGACAACAACTGTTTGTGTTGATGATCCAATAGAATCTTGCGGTCATCCAGTAAGTTCCTGGGATTTAGCAAAACGCAGCTATTCCGAAGTCTTGTTAAACGCTCCCTGGAAATCTGCAGACGGCTATTCATCGCCTGCTGCATTCTGCCTGCAGCTGCCTGCAGCTTTTGCCGCAGTTCCATCTGATCGGGAACCGCCAGCTCCGCTGCATTGGACGGTGTCGCAGCCCGAAGATCTGCCACATAGTCGGATATGGTCACATCCGGTTCGTGCCCAACAGCAGAGATCACAGGTATCTCTGAATTGTATATCTCGTAGGCTACCCGTTCATCATTGAATGCCCATAAATCCTCAATAGAACCACCGCCTCTGCCGGTAATGATTAAATCAGCCAGCTTGAAGCGGTTTACATAACGAATCGCTCCGCAAATCTCCGGAGGTGCTTCCACGCCCTGCACCCGAACAGGCAAAATGAGAACCTTGCTCAGCGGATATCGTTTCCCCAGTATCCGAAGCATATCATGGATGGCCGCACCGGCAGAAGATGTGATAATCGCAATCTTCTCGGGGTATCTCGGCAGAGGTTTTTTGTGAGACAACTCAAATAGACCTTCTGCCTGCAGCTTTTGTTTCAGCTGCTCAAAGGCGACATGGAGATCCCCTGCCCCGTCAGGCATCATAAATTCACAGTAGAGCTGATAGGCACCGTCTCTGGGAAATACAGTCACTCGACCTGTAACCAATACTTTCATGCCGTTTTCCGGACGAAAACGAAGCCGCATGGCACTGCCTTTGAACATGACACAGCGGATAGCACCCTCTGAATCTTTCAAAGAGAAATAGTGATGACCTGACGGATAGATCTTGTAATTGCTCAATTCGCCGGTGACGCAGACATTGGTCAGCAGTGCATCCTTATCCAGTATATTCTTGATATGCTGATTGATCTGAGAAACAGAATAGACCTTTGCGTCCATCACAGCTTTCCCTCCTGCAGCCAGGTCAGAACTGCGATACCTGCCGCATTGTCCGTGGATAATGCAGGTTCTGCGAACACGCAGTTCATACCTTCACAGTTTTTTCTGAGGACAGAATTGGATGCCACACCGCCGGAGAACACGACAGGCAGTCCGGGGTACAACCTCTCCGCATCTTTTGTTGTCCGAATGATTGCATCAACCACAGAATCCACTGCATAGGCTGCCGTCTCTTCTGGACTGTGAGAGGCAGAATATGCCGTCACTTTGTTTTCAAGACCGGAGAGAGAAAAACGCAAATCGTTGGTTTTTACCTTAAACCGTTCTGGCTTGTCGATCTGTGCAGCAAGAGCATCCAGTGCTTTACCTGACGGGAACTGCAGTCCCAGCAGTTTACCTGTGCGATCCATGACCTGTCCGGCAGAAATATCACTGGTACCGCCAATGACAGCGGCCTTCACATTGCGGTCTTCCGGCTCCACCAAAAGCAGTTCCGTTGTGCCGCCGGATAAGTGCCAAGCCAGATGGGGCCGCTCCATCAGATCCATACGGTTGGCTGACCACAGGGCGGCAGCAATATGGCCCTGCTGATGCGAAAATGCATAGCAAGGCACATGGAGAGCCGCCGCCATGGTCTCGGCTACGGAAACACCGGCCAGGAAACACGGCATATAAGAGCCCTCCACCGCTCTGGGTCTGGTGCTGACACCAATGGCCCCGATGGCAGACGGCTCTATTTCATCAAACAGACTGTGGGCAAGCTCCGGCAGCCGCTTTACATGGGCGAACACCGCATCACTTTGCCGTAAACCCAGTTCTCCCTGCTTCACATCCAGAAGCCGGGAGCGATTGACCACCTCGGTGCCGTCAAAAGCCGCCACGGAGGTGGTGTAATTACTGGTATCAAACCCCAGAACGATCATGCCTGCTCCATCTCTCGGGCAAAGGAACCCAGAATACCGTTGACAAAGGCAACAACATCCTCGTCCTCATATTTACGGGTCAGTTCCACAGCTTCATTGATGGCAGAGCTGACGGGAACATCCTCTACATACAGGGCCTCGTACATTGCTACATGGAGAATGGCACGAGCCACCTTGGAAATACGAGATACGCTCCAGTTAATGGCATATTTGGCAATATAGCCATCCAATTCTTCCTGCTTTTCCTGAACACCGTGAACAGCATTGCGGATATACTCCATCTGCTTTTCATTGGGTCGCTCGGCGTAGATCTCTGTTTCCTGGGCCAGACTGCTGTAATAGTCCGGCTCCATGGTAGCTTCCACCAGCTGATTGGCAGAATCCTCTGTAAAGTTCATTTCAAAAATCAGATGAGCAACGATCTCTCTGGCATTGGATCTGGTCATATTCGATCTCCTTAGAGTTTTCTTTGGCACTATTATAACGGCAAGAAGCAAAAAAATAAACCCTTTGTTTCCACAAAGGGTTTATTTTTCCTTATTTTTTCGCAGACTTGGGAACAGAGATGCCGCCAACACTGACATTGACATCCTTCACGGCACGACCGGTGGTGGACTCCACAGCAGAAGCAACCGCTTCCTGCACAGCCTTGGCCACATCGACCACAGAATGACCGTAGAGGACAATGATATAGCAGTCGATGGAGATCTCATCTTCATCACTGATTTCCACACGAACATCCTTGCCCACAGATTTCTTGGTCAGCTTGCTCAGGTCATTACCGGCACCGCCAAGGCCATAGACGCCCTCCACTTCCTGTGCTGCCATAGCAGCAATGGAAACGATGACATCTTCAGAAATCTGAATGGAACCGTTCTCCAGTTCCTGAGAAATATATTCTTTATTTTCGCTCATGACGAATTCCTCCGTGTACAATGACTTTTTAACATTGTACCACATTTTGAGAAAAACGCAACTATTTTACCTCAATAATGCGAATGTCTGCCAGTTCATAACCGGTCTGAGCCGTTACAAGGTCAGAGATCAATGCAACATCTGCTTCCGCCAAACCCTCTGCCGGAGCAGAAACTGCCACATGGATATTCTCATCGTTCATATAGACCACACAGTCATCGTAACCCTTGGCAATGACCAGACTCTCCACCTGAGACTCTGCCAAAGCATCCCCTACGATTGCATCCAGAGATGTGGCTGCTGCGGCAGCAGCGCTTTCATCTTCATAGGTCAAAGTCTCCTGGAGCAACTCTACGGCACTGTCTCTGGATTCCTGTCGGGTCAGACGGATCTGTGCAAAGTTATCGCCCTGCATATTGGAGACGGATGCGGTTTCTTCCTCAGCCAGATCAATGACCGTATGATTCATTACCTGCTCTGCGTCCAAGGTGTCCATAAAGTCTACAGGCTGGTTCTGTGCTGCATTCCAGTTGAGATAGACGCCTGCACAGATCAACACCAACACCGTTGCAACGATGGCATTTCGCTTCCAAGTTTTCATGTTTTGTTCCTCCTAATAACCTTTCATTTTGATCACGCTGATTTTATCGCTGCTGAGACCTGTCAGATCAGAAACAGCGTTGACCACATCCAATCTGACAGAGGCGCTGTCTGCGCCCTGACACAGAACCAATGCACCTTGGTATGTGGGGTATGTCGTTCTGACAGTGATCGGAACCTGTTTTCCTGATCCGTCAGAGGCCAATACCGTCTCCTTTTGTACCTCTGAATCATCCTCTTTTGTATGAGTTTGAACATTCGTCTGATATTGATACGAAGTTCCTGTCTCCAATGTCAGCAGCACCTCCGCCTTCCCCACGCCATCCATGCAGCATAAAATTTGCTCTAGCCGAGCCTCCAAATTAGGAGTTTCTACTGCACTTTCTTCCTTTTGATCCGCGGGTTCTGAAGGTTGCTCTGCTTTCTCCGGAATCAACATAAGCATAATTCCAACCAAAAGGATCAGCGCCGCATACTTATATTTACCAACTGCTCCGACCAGTCTGCGCAGCTTTTGTTCAATCTTCAATGTGACCTCCACTCCTGTCTTTTGGGCGGTATATCCATATTCCGGGAGATAAATTCTGTTAATTCGCTGCGCTGTTCTGAAGTCGCTTTTCCGATCAGTATTACAGACTCCGGATATGGATAATCCCCATCTTTGCTGAGTGTCACCTCCACCTCCAAGTCCGCACCCAGCTCGTTGGCTTTGTCCCATATATATGCCCGGCATCGTTCCTTTATGATATCTACCACCAACTCCCGGTCAGTTAGATCGACATTTGCCTCAATTTCCGCTGCCTCTATCCGAATATCCGTGATGGTTTCTGCCAGACTGTCATAATCCAAATCAATAATCGGAGACAAAACTGCCAGTACCAGCAGAAGTCCGCCTATAAATACAGCTACACGGCGAACAGCGCCTTTGGGCAAAACGGTCTGAACCAGACTTAGGAGCATAGCAGAAGCAGCGACAGACAGCAGGTATTCTTTGATGGCTCCGTTCATACAGTCACCATCCGCATAAAGCAGCAGCAGGAAATAAGACACATTAACAAACTACTGCCAAGCATTGCAAGCAAAAATCCCATGGTATTTGTGATACATTCCATAAATCCGCAGAGCGTACTTCCCATGACGCCCCCCAGAGCAGCAGTCAGCTTAAACGCCAGATAGTGCAGACCCATGCGCAGAAAGGGCATGGCAAACACAGCCAGAAACGCAAGCATACCGAAGGTTCCCACTGCATTTTTCATGAGCCCGGCACTGTATAACACAGTTTCAGCAGCATCAGATATGATGCCGCCCACCACCGGCACAACACCGGATAGGGTCAGCTTTGCAGCCTTCAGCGCCATTGCGTCTGCGCCGCCGGACAATAGCCCGCTAACTGCCATAAATCCTGTAAATATGTACATAACAGCTTTCAGTCCCCACTTGATCACCCAGGCAAGAAGTTCCCGCAACTTGGTCAGTCGTGCCTCCTGCAATGCCGCATCCGTAACCCCAAGGGCAAGATATCCATAGACCATTGGGATCAAAACATTTCCAGAAAAGCCTATCAGAATTTTCGAAAAAATTGCTGCTACACCATACAATAGACCTGCTCCTGAGACAGATCCCGATGCAGCTGCTGTCGAAGCCATCACAGGCAGAAGCAGTGTGGAAAAATCCATCATTTCGTTCATGGCACTTTTCCCAAGTCCGATCATTGTGCGAATGTCAGCTGCACAGCACACCGTCAGTGCCAGTATGCCTGTAAGGTTCACAGCCTGTCCTGTAACAGAGTGTGCCGTCGTCTCCACCAGTCGGCACAAGATCAGAACCAAAATAATTTTCAGCAGCAGCTCCAAGGATATACGAAAATACCCGGCGCTCTTGGAGATCGTACCGGAAAGGATGTCCGATACTCCGTCGGAGAAATTTAAACCCTCTGTTGCAATTCCATCCAGATATGTCTGTGCCGATTGGGGAAGATTCTCCTCCAATTCATCTATTCCAAACATTTCTGCCTGCTGCTCCATTAAATCTGATGCACCAACTTTGACTGACAGCAGAAAGATAAGAAACAACAGGATTGCAACCTTCCTCACAGAGATCCTCCAATCAACTTCTCTACCAGAGAAAGAACCGATGTCAACAGCGGTAAGGATACATAAACAGCCAATACAGTCCCCGATATTTCTACCGCTTTAGCCAAAGCACCCTCTCCCGCTTCACTGCACACACTTCCTGCCACCTGCGTTAAAATACCGATACCCACCACTTTAAACAATGGCTTTGTCACACTGCCACTCAACCCGGAAAGTTCTTCCAGTTTTTGTATAACTGCCCATATTGGCTGAAAAAAACGAACCCCAAGGAGCAATACCGCTACGCAGGAGAGTACCGATACCCCTAACGCCATTGCTTTTTCATTCTGGCGGAGCAGCAAACACAATACGGCTGCCAGTATCGCAATGGCGGCGATTTTTACCATGTTGTCCATCAGAATTGAAAGAGGTTTTCCACCAGTTGAAAGAGCTCTGCAATTTTTTGCACGACCAACATCAAAACCACGACCAACGCCGCCAATGTGGTCATGGTGGCCTGCTCTTCCCGACCGGATCGTACCAGCACCTGATTGAGGATCGAAACGATAATTCCCACTGCCGCTATCTTAAAAATCAAGTCTATTTCCATACTTCACCTATATCAGCAGAATTGCAACGGAGATCCCGGCGCAAATCCCCAGAACTTCATATGTTTTACTGCGCACACTACATTCCTTCTCAGCAATTTTCAAAAGACCTTCCATTTGATCTTTACAGCGATCCAATGTTGCAAGCTGGCTATCCCTGTCGTATTTGCCAAGACCGGAGGCAAGGGTCAGCAGCAGTTCTGCTACTTCCCTATCATCGCCCAATGATTTTTCTGCTTTCAGAGCTTCTTCCATGGCATTTGTAGGTGATAACCAACGACGCTTGTCCATTACTTTTGCAACGGCAGAAAAAACACGGCTAACTGCACCATCGGAGGAAACTGCCATTAGGGCAAAAGCCTGCGGCAGAGGTGTTCCACAACAGCCGATTTCATTACGCATAACTTGCAGCGATGTTATCAGCTGGCGGAGCAATTTGCATCGTTTACGGAGGGAAGATGCAATACCGATACCCACCGAACCTGCTGATATCATGATCAAAACAATCCCGGCAAGTCTCATATCGTCACCTCCTCAACAGTATAGGTCTTGTCCTTTTTCAGAACAACAATTTGGTGAAATACGCCCGTTTCCATGAGTTTTCGATACAAAGGGCGCCGATATAAATCTTCCATACCATTCCCATGTGCTGTCGCCAGCAGCTTAACACCGCAATAGGATGCCTGCTCCATTGCTGCGATATCTGCAGGAGCTGTCACCTCATCCACTGCGATCCAGGATGGATTCATGGTCCGAAGGAGCATCATAATTGCCTTAGATTTTGGAATATTTACCAACACATCGGTTCTCGATCCAACATCCAGCTGATTCACACCTTTGGTACAGGCAGAGACTTCTCCTCGCTCATCCGCAAGACCGATGTTCTGCCGACGGTTATCCGATAATATCCGTACAAAATCCCGAAGCAGCGTGGTTTTGCCACTTCCCGGTGGACCTAATATCAATACAGAATCACAAATCTGTGGTAATAGAGCAGCCGCAAAATTCCGAGCCTGTCTTGCTATGCGAATATTTACAGAAGATGGGTCTTTGATTGTAGAGATATTTCCATTCTCGGTCACACCGAACCCGCAGATACCGATTCGATGCCCCCCTTCAATGGTCAAATAACCTTGTCGAATGGAATCGGAATAGGCGTATGCCGAGTGATGACATGCCCGCTGCAAAATATCTTCCACAAACTGCGTCTCAACTTTTGGCCAAAATTCTTTTTCCTTCCCAAAATACCGCATTCTTAAAGGGCATCCGCTTCTGATACGAATCTCCTCCAGATTCTCCCAGTCACAGGAAGAGATTTGATGTTTGTAAACCTCCGGTATCAGTATTTCGATGTTCTTCATTTGCATCACTTCCCCTATACCTTATGTCAAGCAGACAAGCCTCAGAACGAAAAAACGGTACGACTTTCGTCGTACCGTTTTTTCGATATTTTACTACTCCCAGTCTTTACAAACATCGACCCAGGCGGTGAAACCGGAATATTGCTCCAGTTCGGAAATCGTCAGTTCAATGGCACTGTTGCTGCTGCCGCAGGCAGGAAATACCGTCTCAAACCGTTTCAGAGATTCATCCAGATATACTGCCACACCCTCCTTGACAGCAAAGGGACAAACACCGCCCACTGCATGACCAATATATTCCGGCACCGCATCATGAGGCAGCATCTTTGCCTTTGTGTGGAACAGGGCTTTATATTTACTGTTATCAATACGGGCATCTCCAGCAGCCACGATCAGGATGCAGGAATCGCCAACCAGAAAGGAGAGCGTTTTTGCAATGCGCTTTCCCTCAACGCCAACAGCCAACGCCGCCAATTCAACAGTCGCGCTGGAGACATCAAATTGCTGAATTCGAGACGCAATACCCAAGGTTTCAAAATAAGCTCTTACTTTCTCTATGGACATAAAGCTTCCTCCGATGGAAATTTTCTTTATTCTACCATAATCAACTGCCACTTGCAAGGACTGTCAACTTGGGCTATAATTTTAACGGAGGAACTGATATGACGAAAACCAATGCAATGCGACTGCTCACACAGGCCAAGATTCCTTTTCGTACAACAGAATACGCCTACGATGAAAATGATCTCAACGGAATGCATGCAGCAGACGCCATCGGCATGTCTCCGGAACAGGTTTTCAAGACGCTGGTTGCTCGTGGCGAACGGTGTGGAATTTTGGTATTCTGCATTCCCGTCTGCTGCTCATTGGATTTAAAAAAGGCCGCAAAAGCAGCCTCCGATAAAAAGGTGGAAATGATACCCATGAAGGACCTTTTGCCGCTTACGGGTTATATTCGAGGTGGCTGCAGCCCCATCGGTATGAAGAAATCTTATCCAACCTTCATTGACGAAACGGTAACCCTCCTGGACGAAGTGGCTGTTTCTGCAGGCACCCGGGGACAGCAGCTCATCCTGTCTCCTCAGGATTTAATTCAATATGTAAAAATGACTGTCTGCGATCTGACAGAATAGAGAGGAATAGACTATGCAATACAAATTCAGACCTAGAGGTGTTTGCTCCAATGAGATGCACATTGAAATTGAGGGAAACATTTTAAAGAATCTCACCGTCATCGGTGGTTGCCATGGAAATCTGCAAGGTATCTCCGCCCTTGCCGAAGGCATGGATGTGGACGAAATCATCCACCGACTGAAAGGAATCCGTTGTGGTATGAAAGATACCTCCTGCCCGGATCAGCTGGCAAGAGCCTTAGAAAAGATGAAACAAAAAGCAGAAGAATAATTTACCAATGAAATATCTGTATGTTTCATTTCTCCCTTGCTTTTCCTATTATGGTAGGATAAAATATAATCAAACAATTAGGAGGTTCCACCATGAGTGAACTGTACGGCGACGATATCATCACCATCACCGACGAAGACGGTGTCGAATATGTTTTGGAGGTTCTGGCAACACTGGAAGCAGAAGGCTCTGTCTACTACGCACTGGTTCCTGTGACCGAGAATGATGAGGAAGAAGATCTGGAAGTCAGCATCCTCAAGGCTGTGGAGGAAGACGGTGAAGAGATCCTCTGTGCCATCGAAGATGAAGATGAACTGGAACGCATCTACGGCATCATGATGGATCAGATCTTCGAGGAAGACGATGAAGAATAATTTTCACTAAATCACAAATAATAAGTTCCCTGCTTGGTGCGTGATGGGCTCACTTAAACCCACATTTTTTTCTTGGGACGCACAGCTTCTCTGTGGGTTTGCAGACCTCCCGCTTCAGCTTTGACTGAACGCGGATGTTGGGAGCAGTAAAAACAGAGAGCGGCAACCCACCTGCCTTTTTGTGCAGGTTATAACTGGGTCCGCACGGCCAAAGCGGGGTTCTTCTGTAAAATTTTTATGACTTTTCCGACTAATGCGGTATTTATACTTGCATAGTCGGATATTTTTCGCTATAATATGCGGGTACGCATTCTGCGATACCATGAACAATGAGAGGAATGAACCACATGAGCGCATCCCGCGAAAAGAAAAAGCGCCTGAACCAGCCTGAGGTTACTGCAACCGAGGCTGCCCCCAAGAAATCTATGAATAAGTGCATGAAGCGCGCACTGACCGTCATTGTTGCCATCGTTGTGGTGGCTGCCATTGTTTTCCTTGGCATGGTCAGCTCCGGCTTCTTCCAGAAGCATCTGACTGCTGCTGTCATCAATGGCCACAAGGTCACTCCTGCGATGATGAGCTATTTCTATGTAAATGCTTACACCAATCTGCAGAGCACCATGCAGTTCGACACTGAAACTCCCCTGAGTGAGCAGGAAGCCTACGGTGAGAACCTTGGCGAGTATGTCGATGAGTACACTCTTACCAGTGCCACCAACATCTACGCTATGTATGATGAGGCTGTTGCCAACGGCTTTGAACTGGATGAAGAAGCCCAGGCTGCCATTGATTCCGAGCTTCAGATGATGGATCTGTATGCACAGATGTACGGTTTCTCCAGCGGCAGCGCCATGCTGGTCAGCCAGTACGGCCCCGGTGCCGATGAGGACAGCTATATTGAGTATCTGACCATTTCTCAGACCGCTCAGCAGTATTCCACCAAGATGCAGGAAGAAAAGGAATACACCGATGAAGATCTGACTGCCCACTATGAAGAAAACAGCGATACCTTCAATGCCGCTTCTTTCCGTCAGTTCTCCGTAACTCCCAGTTTCCTCGGTGTGGAAGCCGACGAAGCCGGTCTGAAGGCCTGTGAAGAAGTCGCCAACGAAGTTGCTGCCGCCGCAGAGGCTGGTGAGGAAGCTTTCCTGGATGCTGTTATGGCTGCTGTTCCTGAGGATTACGAGGGCGAATATGACGCTGAAACCACCACTCTCCGTGAAAATGTTTCTTTTGCCAACTTCTCCGAAGTCTACAAGGAATGGCTCTCTGACGATGCCCGTCAGGAAGGCGATGTGACCTGTGTTGAAAACGGCGAGAGCGGCTACATTGTGCTGTACTACCTGCATCGTGAGGACCACTCCTTCCAGCTGCCCAATGTCCGTCACATTCTGATTTCCTTCGGCGATGCTGCTGACGAAGCAGCCAAGGAAGAAGCCAAGGCCGAAGCTGACCATGTTCTGGAAGAGTACATGGCCGGTGAGCAGACTGAAGAAGCTTTTGCTGAACTGGCAAAGACCCATTCTTCCGACAACGCAGAAGAAGGCGGTCTCTATGAGAACATCACTCCCGGTTCTATGGTTGAGACCTTTGACGCCTGGTGCTTCGATGAAGCCCGTCAGATTGGCGACACCGGTATCGTGGAAACCGAGTACGGTTATCATGTCATGTACTTCTGCGGCTACGGCGATACCTATCTGAACTACATCGTTGAAAACGACCTGCGTTACACTGATTTCCAGGCTTGGTATGATGAAGTTACCGCTGATGTCACCTGCACTGCCAATGATTTTGGCATGCGTTATGTGATCAACATGTAAAACTTAAAAAGACCGCCTTTTCGGCGGTCTTTTTTGAACAGTGAGGAAGGCTATGAACGAACGATTTACCAGAACTGCTATGCTCTTGGGAGAAGATGCTATCGAGAAATTGAACTGCAGTCATGTTGCCGTGTTTGGCATCGGCGGCGTAGGCAGTTTTTGCGCTGAAGCGCTTGCCAGAGCCGGTGTAGGTGCATTGACCTTAGTAGATGATGATGTGGTATCCGTCAGTAATCTGAACAGACAGTTGGTGGCACTTCACAGCACCGTTGGAATGCCAAAAACTGAGGTTATGGCAAATCGTATCCGGGACATTGCTCCAGAATGTAATGTTTCAATCAAGACTTGTCGGTATGAACCTCATAATCGAGAGGAATTCTTTACCGCAACGCTTGGCTTTATCGCTGACTGCATTGACTCTGTCGCCTGCAAAACTGATCTGATTGTTTCCGCATTGGAGCGAAACATCCCCATCATCAGTGCTATGGGCACCGGGAACAAACTGGATCCCAGCAAATTTGTCATTACAGATTTGAGCAAAACCTCCGGCTGCCCTCTGGCAAGGGTTATGCGCAGAGAATTGAAGCAAAGAGGAATTCTTCACCACACTGTCCTTTACAGTACAGAGCCAGCATTTAAGCCTCTGTTCCAACCGGAAGAAGGAAAAACCGTTCCCGGTTCCGTGGCATGGGTTCCCTCCTGTGCCGGTCTGATGATCGCCGGTCATATCATTCAGCAACTGATTTGAGTTAGTATAAAACCGCCTCCCGAAGCAGATACTGCCATGGGAGGCGGTTTTTTGCGTCATTCTTGGTTTCGGTACGGTCTTTCCGGTGCAGCCGCCGGTTTGGTTAACGGTCTGTTTGGAGCAGGCGGCGGCATGGTTCTTGTCCCCATGCTTATTCACTACGGAAAATTGGAGGACAAGAAGGCCTTTTCCTCAGCCGTATGCATCATCCTACCTTTGTGTCTGGTATCCATTGCCGTATATTGGCTGAAACAGGTATTCCCCTTTGGAGATGCCCTCCCCTATCTGGCAGGTGGGCTCATTGGCGGCACTCTGGGCGGCATTCTGTTCAAAAAAGTCTCCGTGCAATTTCTTCATAAGCTCTTTGGCATTATCATTTTCTGGGGAGGACTACGCTTACTGCTATGATATTGGCTGTTGTGATCGGCATTGCCTGCGGCATTCTCTCCGGTTTTGGCATCGGCGGTGGTTCTCTGCTGATGGTATGGATGACCGCTGTGGCTGCTCTTGACCAGAAAACTGCACAAGGAATCAATTTGTTATATTTTATCCCCACTTCCATTGCCGCATTGGTTTTTCACATCAAAAACAAGATGGTCTACTGGAGTGCTGTGATCCCGGCTGCAGTCTGCGGATGCGTTACGGCGGGGCTTTCCGCATGGCTGGCTGCTTCACTGGAAGTAGGATTACTGAGAAAGCTCTTCGGCGGCTTTCTTCTGATTGTTGGAGTGACGGAGTTTTTCAAAAAAGCTCCGGGTCACGGCAACCGTGACCCGGAAGAAAGTCAGAACAATGTGACCTGACTGGTCTCCGGCAGAGAACCAAAGGCACCTGCCGCTTTTAAGTTTTCGATATGGGTCTTAGAGACCTTGGGGCAGGCAGCGGAAAATTCCTCAATAGAAATGAAGTGTTTACCCTTTCTGCCTTCCACGATATCCAGAGCGGCAGTCTCACCCAGACCGGATACTGCAACAAAAGGCGGCAAAAGTTTTCCATCCTTGATCCGGAACCGCAAGGCTTCCGACTCATAGATGTCGATGGGTGCAAACTCAAAGCCGCGGAGGTAGAATTCGTAGGCCACTTCCAATGTAGTGAGCATATCTTCATCCTTGGCGGTGGCATTTTCATCATCGTCGATGGCTTTGATGTTTGCCAAAACCGCTTCTTTACCGCTGGTCATCAGACCTGCATCGAAGCCGCCCTTCTGGCTGCGGCGGTAGAAATAAGCTGCATAGAATGCCAGAGGATGATAGACCTTGAACCACGCAATTCGGAACGCCATCATGCAGTAGGCAACAGCGTGAGCCTTGGGGAACAGATATTTGATCTTCTTACAGGAACCGATATACCAATCAGGAACACCGGCTTCAATCATCTCTTCCTCTGCACCGGGAGGCAGACCTCTGCCTTTTCGGACAGATTCCATGATCTTAAATGCCCGCTTCTCCGGCATACCGCAGGAGATCAGATAGATCATAATATCGTCTCGGGCACCGATGGTCTGACCCACCGTGGCGACACCGGAGGTAATGAGATCCTTGGCATTGCCCAACCACACATCGGTACCGTGAGTGTAGCCGCAAATACGAACCAGAAAATCAAACTTATCCGGCATGGTGTCCAACAGAACGCCTCTGGTAAAACGGGTATTGAACTCCGGCACGCCAACTGCACCTGTAGGGCCAAGGAGTTTATCATTCTCATAGCCAAGAATCTTGGACGAAGTGAAGATGGACATGGTACCCTTATCATCCAGAGGTATCGTCTTGGCATCCACTCCCGTCAAATCCTCCATCATACGGATCATAGTGGGGTCATCGTGACCCAACATATCCAGCTTCAGGAGGTTTTCTTCCATGGAATGATATTCAAAATGAGTGGTGATGATATCCGAATGAGGATCGTCTGCCGGGTGCTGAACGGGACAGAAGTCCCAGATTTCATTTTCCTGCGGGATAACCACCAGACCGCCGGGATGCTGACCGGTAGTGCGCTTGACACCGACACAGCCGGCAGCCAGTCGATTCTCCTCCGCCTTACTGACAGTGCGATTTCGCTCTGCCAGATATTTTTTTGCATAGCCATAGGCAGTCTTTTCCGCCACAGTGCCAATGGTACCGGCACGGAACACCTGCTTGGCACCGAACATCTCGATACAGTAGGCATGGGCTCTGGCCTGATATTCACCGGAGAAGTTCAGATCGATATCGGGAACCTTGTCGCCGCCAAAGCCAAGGAAGGTCTCAAAGGGAATAGAGAAGCCCTCTTTTGCAAAGGCTGTGCCGCATTTGGGGCAAACAGCATCGGGTAAGTCGGCGCCGCAGTCATAGCCGGCAGGCACTTCAAAGGTATGGTACTTACACTTGGGGCAGCGGTAATGAGGTGGGAAGGAATTGACCTCCGTGATACCGGACAGGTATGCCACGATAGAGGAGCCGACAGAACCACGGGAACCGACCAGATAGCCGTTTTCCAGAGAGTTCTGCACCAGTTTCTGAGCTGACATGTAAATCACATCGTAATGACAGGTGATGATATCGTTCATCTCCGTTGCCACGCGCTTTACGATCAGCTCGTTGGGTTCGTCGCCATAGAGTTCATGGAGCTTGCCATAGACCAATCGGTTCAGATCCTCCACAGAGTTTTCAATGGCAGGCGCAAACAGGTTGGGGGGCACAGGACGAATGACATCGCACATATCTGCAATGAGATTGGGATTGGTGATGACCACCTCTTCTGCCGTCTCCGGGTCCAGATAGTCAAATTCCTTTAACATCTCATCGGTGGTACGGAAATAGAGGGGATTCTCCCTGTCACAGTCCTCAAAACCCTTGGAGGCCAACAGCAGTCGGCGGTAGATTTCATCTTCGGGGCTTTGGAAATGGACATCGCCGGTAGCGACAACAGGCTTGCCCAGTTCCCTACCCAGACGAATGACCGTACGGTTAAATTCCCGCAGCCGCTCCACATCGTCGACCATACCCTTGTTCAGCATGAACATATTGTTGGGCAGAGGCTGAATTTCCAAAAAGTCATAGAAGGATGCTATTCGGAGCTGTTCATCATAACTCTTGTTGCTGACAATGGCCTGGAACAGCTCACCGGCTTCGCAGGCAGAGCCTACGATCAGACCTTCTCTCCACCGCATGAGTTCCGATTTGGGGATTCTGGGCACACGGCGGAAATAGTTGAGATGGGAATAGGAAATCAATCGGTACAGATTACGCAGACCGATCTGATTTTTTGCAAACAGAATGATATGTCGGGCCTGCCGATCCATCACATGGCTGCCGGATCTCAAATCCATCATCATGGGGTTGATTTGGGAAAGTGTCTCCACTTCCCTATCCTTGAGCATCTCAAAGAACCGGCACAGCATATGGGCAACTGTCCGTCCGTCATCCACTGCTCTGTGATGATTGAATTCCGGCAAACTCAATGCGTCAGCCACAATGTTCAGTTTATGGTTTTTCAGCTCCGGCAGCAAATTCTGCGCCATAATGAGGGTATCAACATAGGTAGGCTCATAGGCAATGCCCAGTTTCCGACAGGCTGCCAGAATGAAACTAACATCAAAATCCGCATTGTGGGCAGCCAGCGGACGGTCGCCGCAGAACGCCAGAAACTTCGGCAGGACCTCATCGATATCCGGTGCATCCCGGAGCATCTCATCCGTAATGCCCGTCAGTTCTGTGATTCGCTGGCTCAGGGGTCTATGAGGATTGACAAAGGACTGGAACTCCTCCAAAATCTCGCCGTCACGATAGATGACAGCGCCGATTTCCGTGATGACATCATCTTTTGCAGATAAGCCTGTGGTTTCCAGATCAAAGGCAACAAACTCTCCGGTCAGAGGAATATCCTGACTGCCATGGACCACTACACGGTCGTCCACATCATTGACAAAGTAGCCCTCGCAGCCATAGAGAATTTTAATAGGCTCGTCCGTACCAGCAACCTTATTCTTGGATGCTTTCAAAGCTGCCGGGAATGCCTGTGCCACACCGTGGTCTGTAATGGCAATGGCCTTATGTCCCCATGCGGCGGCCTGCGCTACCACAGCGCCCACATCGGTCAGTGCATCCATATTGGACATATTGGTATGGAGGTGAAGCTCCACTCGTTTTTCGGCAGCTGTGTCCATACGAACAGGACGCTTGCCCACCATAATGGACAGGGGCTGCATGACCATCTCGTTGTCATAGCGGTCGAAGGTCATTTTTCCCTGAATTCGGAGCCATGCACCGGGCTTCTGGATGCGCTCCAGGATCGGTTTCGCCTTATCTGCCTCCATAAACTGATTAATACGCACAGAGCTGGTACGATCTGTCACATCAAAGCAGATGACCCAGGCATTGCGCTTTTTCAGCTCCCGGTGGTTGACAGCAATCACTTCGCCCTCCACGATGACCTTGAACATATCCAGGTTCAGTTCTTCCATGGCTGTTGCTTCACCGCTGAAAGGACGGCCATAGATCAGATCGCCTGTGGGCGTAGTGCCTGTTTCCTGCGTAGTCTTCTTCACCTCAGGAGCAGTTGCAGGCATACAGTCAATGGCAGCCTGGCGAATACGCTCCGTCTCCTCAAAGAGGGCTTCGCCCTCCAAAGCACTGTGGGCATCCAAGACAATTTCAGGGGAAATTCCAAACCACAGCTTCAGTTTTTCTTTCAGTCTCATGAGATGAGGCTGCAGTTGGTCTTTGCCGTTGGCGACCAGATGAATGGTGATCGACTCCTGTGTCACTTCCCATCGGCTGCCTGCCAGAATGGCACGGGCGGCAGGATAGGCTGCACACAGAATATCCACAAAATCTCTCGGTTCTGCCTGCTCCATGGCTTCTGCCGGAAAGGATACATTGAGCTCCAGTTTTTGCAAGCCGTAAAGCCCGGTGAGTGTCGCCGCTGTGCGGTTGATTTTCTCCCGGGAAATGTATGAGGGGGCATACAGATCGGCTGTAATCATGCGCTCTTGGGGATTCAAGTTCGCATTTTTCAGTTCTACCTGCTGCCAGATATTCAATTCTGCTTCCTCGGGGACATATTCCGAGAACATATCCAGGAAGTAGACGGTATTTTCCATGTTTTCTCCTATGTATCAGAGTGTTTCCACATACTTCAAAAGGGCAGGCAGCAATTGGTCATATGGCAGTTTTTCCTTCAATTCTCCCTTGACAAACAGCACGCCGCAGTCATCGCCGCCGGCAATTCCCACATCGGCCTCTCTGGCTTCACCGGGTCCGTTGACGATACAACCCATGACCGCAACGGTGATGGGTTTCTGGCAATCTGCCAATGCGTTTTCAACTTTGGATGCCAGACCGATCAGGTCAATTTTCGTTCTGCCGCAGGTGGGACAGGCAATGATATTAACACCGTCTTTCCGCAAACCAGCTGCTTTTAGAATGGCCTTGGCTGCCATAACCTCCTTTACAGGATCGGCAGTTAAAGAGACACGGATCGTGTCACCGATACCACGGCAAAGAAGGCCACCGATGCCCATGGCAGATTTGATGGTGCCCATATACTCTGTACCGGTCTCCGTGACACCGAGATGAACGGGGTAGTCAGACCGTTTTGAGAACAGCTCGTAGGCTTCCATCATAAGGGGTACGGTACTGGACTTCATGGAAACGCAAATATCGTAAAAGCCGTACTTCTCCAAAAGAGCAATATGTGAAAATGCACTTTCAACCAGCGCTTCTGTTGTGGGATGTCCGTATTTTTGCAGCAACGCCTTATCCAAACTGCCGCCGTTGACACCGATACGGATGGGAATTTGGTGCATCTTGCAGCAGTCCACCACAGCCTTGACCCGATCTTCCCCGCCGATGTTGCCGGGGTTGATTCGAATCTTGGCAGCTCCGCCTTCGGCGGCTGCGATAGCCAGCTTATAGTCAAAATGGATGTCCGCAACCAGAGGCAGCGGAGATTGCTCTACAATTTTCGCAAACCCAGCCGCAGCGTCCATATCCGGCACAGCCAGTCTTGCGATCTGACAGCCAGCAGCAGCCAAGGCACGGATCTGAGAAAGGGAACCTTCCACATCGGTGGTTTTTGTATTGAGCATGGATTGGATGGATACCGGAGCACCGCCGCCAACCAACACATTTCCAACTTTAATCTGTTTTGTCATATTAAACTCCTGCAAACAATTTCCAAACATCCCGGAAACTTACATATGCAATAAACGCCAGCAGCAAAATCATGCCTGCTGCATGGATATAGCCTTCATATTTTGGATTGATCTTCTTACCAATGATCCGCTCTGCAAAAGCAGTAATGAGCAGGAAGAACACCCGTCCGCCATCCAAAGCCGGAATGGGCAGCATATTCATCACCGCCAGATTAACGGCGATAAAAGCTGCCAGATAGGCAATGTTCATAACCGCCGCTCCTGTAGACTGGGCAGAAGCACCGGTCTGGGCAATCACGGAGACGATCCCCACAGGACCGCTCATATCATTGACGCTGACAAGCCCGGAAACCAAGTCCTCCAGACTCATCCAAACCATTCTTGCAAAGTCAATGGCTGAATACCATGTATTTTTCAGAACAGTTACAAGGGTTTTCTCCTCAGAACCAAAGTATAATCCATAGCGATAAACCGTTTTGCCGTCTTCTTCATAAGGCTGAGGGGTCATGGCAAAATCCTTCAGTTCTACCAAGCTTCCATCCCGCTTGACCGTCAGGTCATAAACGCCAGTTTTATTTCGGCTCAAAAGCATACTGACATCGGAATAGAGATACACCCTTCTTCCATCGATCTCATAGAGGGTATCTCCCACCTGCAGGGCTTCTTCTCCCTCATAGGGGCAGCCTTCAAAAAAATCTGCAACAGTGGGTGTGGAAAAGGCAGAAACTGTGCTGAACATAATGGACAGTATCAGCAGTCCGGTGATAAAATTCATGGCAGAGCCTGCAATGAGTATGACTGCCCGTTTCCAACGCCTTGCAGAAGTGAATGCTCCGGGATCATCGCTCTTCTCATCTTCCCCCTCCATGGCACAGAAGCCGCCAATGGGGATGCAGCGGAGAGAATAAGTGGTCTCTCCGATCTGTTTTTGCCAGATGGCAGGACCCATGCAGATAGCAAATTCATTGACACGGACACCAAAGGCCTTGGCTGCAAGAAAATGCCCCAGTTCATGAACGAAGATGAGTATACCGAAAATCAGAATGGCAATAAGGATATACAATACAGATCACCTTTTTAAGATTTGATCGGCTGCCTGCCGTGCCAGACGGTCAGCCTCCAGAATCTGTTCCAGTGAGGGGTTCTGCACCACCTGAACAGTTTGCAGTGCATGGCTGATGGAATCAGAAATATCGTAGAAACCGATCTCATCCCGCAGATAGGCAGCAACTGCCTGTTCATTGGCGCCGTTGAGGATGGCACAAGCAGTTCCGCCAACCTTGGCAGCCTCCATTGCAAGAGCCAGGCACGGGAATGTTTCCAAATCAGGATCTTCAAAAGTCAGAGGTCCGCAGGTCGCAAGATCCAAACCTGATGCAGGACTGGGGGTTCTCTGGGGATAAGTCAGCGCCAGCTGAATGGGAATCCGCATATCGGGAACACCCAACTGCGCCATAACAGCACCATCACAGAATTCCACCAGAGAATGAACGATACTCTGGCGGTGGACCGTCACAGAAACCTTCTCTGCAGGCATGCGGTAAAGGCGCATGGCTTCAATAAACTCCAAGCCCTTATTAAGCATAGTGGCACAGTCGATGGTGATTTTTGCACCCATCTTCCAGTTGGGATGCTTCAAAGCTGCATCCTTTGTGGCTGTTTTCAGTTCTTCCCTGCTCATACCATAGAACGCACCGCCGGAAGCAGTCAAAATCAGCCGTTTGACTTCCTTAGAGTCCTTGCAGCCCATGAGACACTGGAAAATAGCAGAGTGTTCCGAATCCACGGGAATGATCTCCGCACCGCAGCGATCCGCTTCTGCCATGACCAGTTCACCGGCGCAGACCAGTGTTTCCTTATTGGCAAGTCCAATACGCTTGCCTGCACGAATAGCTGCCAGAGTGGGCTCCAGACCCATGACACCGACCACGGCCGTGATGACTGTATCCGCAGAAGACCAGGCAGCAGCGCGCAGCAGTCCCTGTTTGCCGTAATCCACCTCGGTGGGCAGATCGGCAATGGCTTCTTTCAGTTGATCTGCCAGCTCTTTGGTTGACATAACCGCCAATTGGGGACGGTGTTTTCTGCACTGGGCGATCATCAATTCCAGATTGCTGCCGCAAGTCAATGCAGCAACAGAAACACCCAGACCATCCACCACATCCAGGGTCTGACGACCGATGGAGCCGGTGGAACCGAGAATTGCAATGGTTTTCGTCATAACTTCCTCACTTCACGATCAAGGGAAACAGCAAAAGCATACATTCGCACAGGGGTGCTACCAGACTCATGCTGTCAAAGCGATCCAACACGCCGCCATGACCGGGCAGCAGATTGCCATAGTCCTTGATGCCCGTCTGGCGCTTGACAACGGAATAGGTCAGATCACCCAGAATACAGGTGACAGAGCCAAGAATGCCGCAGATCAGCGCAAAGACATAGCGAACCTGGAAATCAAAGGCGATCTGCAAAATCACCGCGTAGAGGAACATACACAAAACCGCACTGAGGACACCGCCGGCAGCACCTTCCCAGGACTTCTTGGGGCTGATGTTGGGTGCCATTTTATGTCTGCCGATGGCAACACCCACAAAATAGGCGCCGCTGTCAGCAGAAAACGCCACGATCAGCGGAATGAGTATGTAGAATCTACCGTAGTTCATGAGCAGGATTCTGGTCAGAGACGACCAGAACAGAGGAATAACAATGGCCGAAAAGGCAGCAATGCCAATCTGAGCAAAGGGCAGTTTCCCATGGGATGCGATCATAATGATGAACAGCACCATGAAATACGCCCACAGACTCACAATGCCCCAAGTCCAGGGACAGCCGCCATAGCTCCAGAGACAGACCACCAGAGCCATCAAGGCAGATGCTGCCATGAGATAAATATTCGGCACGAGCCCGGTGCGGTAAAGCAGCTCATAGACCGCCACCACAGACATGGCTGCGATCAGAATGGCCGTAAACACAGGCGGCAGCACCAATAGCACCAACAGCAGCAAGGGCAGACCCACCGCTGCCACAAGGATTCTTGTTTTCAAATCACACGCCTCCAAACCGGCGGTTGCGGCGATTGAATTCCGCAATGGCCTTTTCCAGTTCCTCCGGTCCAAAGTCCGGCCAGAGGACATCTGTAAAATAGTATTCCGCATAAGCCGACTGCCATAACAGGAAATTGGAAATTCTTGATTCGCCGCCGGGACGGATGACCAGTTCCGGATCAGGAATGCCATGAGAATACAACAGTTCACCAAAATCTGCCTCAGTAAGTGCTTCGGGATCGGCCTCACCATTGGCGCAGCGGCGGGCGTAGGCTCTGGCAGCCCGGACGATCTCATCTCTGCCGCCGTAGTTCAAACAAACATTGGCCTGGAAGCCCTCATAGCCCTTGGAGATTTCTTCTGTGCGGTCAGCCAGCTCCCGCAGTTCAGGAGAAAGACGGCTCAAATCGCCGAAAAAGTGCAGACGAATCCGATCCTGCTCCATCTTTTCGATGGCCTCAAAGAGATACTTTTTCAGAAGTCCCATGATAGCGGTAACTTCTTCCTCAGAACGCTTCCAGTTCTCCGTAGAGAAAGCATAGACCGTCAGATGTTCCACACCGATATCCCGGCAATAGGTAGCAATATTGCGGAATGTCTCACTGCCAACACCGTGACCGGCTGTTCTGGGCAGTCCCCGGGAGGTTGCCCAGCGCCCGTTGCCATCCATGATAATGGCGATGTGACGGGGCACAGGACGGTCCTTCGTCAATTCAGCTTTTGCGTTTTTTCTTCCAAAAAGTTTCATAATTTGACCTCAATAACAGACGGAATGGGAGTGCCACTGTGAAGCAGCACTCCCGCTCAGGCAAAATTTTTAGATCGCCATCAGTTCCTTTTCCTTGGCAGCGCACATTTCGTCGACCTTCTTGGTGAACTTATCCGTCAGGTCCTGCAGATCCTTTTCGGCCTTCTTCTGGTCGTCTTCCGTGATTTCGCTGGCCTTCAATGCCTTCTTGATGGCATCCATGCCATCACGGCGAACATTACGAATGGCAACTTTGGCATCTTCAGCATACTTCTTGACCTGCTTGGTCAGATCCTTTCTGCGTTCCTCCGTCAGCTGGGGGAACACCAGACGAATGATACGGCCATCGTTCTGAGGATTGATACCCAACTCGGACTGCTGGATAGCCTTTTCGATGGGCTTCAGCAGACTGCCATCCCAGGGCTGGATGACCAGAGTTCTGGGATCGGGAGAGGAGATGCTTGCCACCTGACCGATGGGGCTGTCAGCACCGTAATACTCAACGGAGATGCGGTCCAGAACCTGTGCATTGGCTCTGCCTGCACGGACGGAGCCGAACTCGCCTGCCAGAACCTCCAGAGTTTTATCCATCTTGCGGTTAAATTCCTTGAAATCCATAGTTAAAAAGCCTCCTTAACGATAGTACCAATCTGCTCGCCCTTGACGACACGCAGAATATTCTCGGGATCTTTCAATGCAAATACCAGAACAGGGATATGATTGTCCATGGACAAAGATGTAGCCGTCGTATCCATGACAGCCAGATGCTTGGCCAGCACATCATCATAGGTGATGCAGTCGTATTTTACAGCTTCGGGATCCTTCTTGGGATCAGCACTGTACACACCATCGATATTCTTGGCAAGCAGGATGACATCGGCTTCGATCTCCGCTGCACGGAGAACAGCACCTGTATCGGTGGAGAAGAAGGGATTACCGGTGCCGCAGCCGAAAATGACCACTCTGCCCTTTTCCAGATGACGAATGGCCTTACTGCGGATGTAGGGTTCTGCAATGGCATTCATGGCAATGGCCGTCTGCACACGGACCTCCACACCTCTCTGCTCCAGAGAATCTGCCACAGCCAGTGCATTGATGACCGTAGCCAGCATGCCCATATGGTCGGCACGAGTACGCTCCATGCGGTCACCGCCATCCTTGAGACCGCGCCAGAAATTGCCGCCACCTACAACGATGCCCACCTGCACACCCATTTCCACACACTGCTTTACCACATCGCAGACACTGCCGATGACCTCGAAGTCCAGACCACGGTGCTTGTCGCCTGCAAGGGCTTCACCGCTGATCTTCAGCAATACCCGCTTATATTTTGGCTGGTTCATAATTGAAACACTCCAATCTCTCTTTCACTTTTCGTTGTCTATTTTATAATAATTCTGCCGTTTTGGAAAGAGGGATTTTTGAAAAAATCACGAAGTTTTTACTTTCTTTACAAATGCGCAAAAATAATTACACAAATCTTGCGAATTGAAGTCGAATGGTATATAATAACTATTCAGAAAAATCCGCCTGAAAGGATGAAATATATGGCTGACGAAATCAAGACCAACGAATCGCAGAATTTTATTCATGCGTTTATCACAGAAGACATCGGACCCGGCGGTCAGTATGAAGGAAAGACCGTTCATACCCGTTTCCCCCCGGAGCCCAACGGCTATCTGCACATCGGTCACTGCAAGGCTCTGTGCATTGACTTTGGCACTGCCGAAAAGTTTGGCGGTCTGTGCAACCTGCGTATGGACGACACCAACCCCACCAAGGAGGATGTAGAGTTCGTCCACGCCATCCAGGAGGATATCCACTGGCTGGGCTTTGACTGGGGCGACCGTTTCTTCTACGGTTCCGACTATTTCGAAAAAGACTACGAATTTGCCGTGGAACTCATCAAGAAGGGCTTGGCCTATGTTTGTGAACTGACCCCCGAGCAGTTCGCTGAATACAGAGGCGATACCAATACCCCTGCCAGATCTCCCTACCGGGACCGTCCCATGGAAGAAAGCCTGGATCTGTTTGCCCGTATGCGTGCCGGTGAATTCCCCGACAATGCCATGACTCTCCGTGCTAAGATCGATCTGGCCTCCGGCAACTTCAATATGCGTGACCCGGTCATTTACCGTATCCGCCATATGCACCATCACCGTCAGGGCGACAAGTGGTGTATCTACCCCATGTATGACTTTGCCCATCCCATTCAGGATGCGCTGGAAGGCATTACCCACTCCCTGTGCTCTCTGGAATTTGAGAATCACAGACCTCTGTACAACTGGGTGGTGGAGAATGTCTCCGTTCCCCACCGTCCCCGTCAGATCGAGTTTGCCCGTCTGGGTATCGACCATACTGTTCTCAGCAAGAGAAAGCTGAGAGCATTGGTGGAGAACAACTATGTTTCCGGCTGGGATGATCCCAGAATGCCCACCCTGTGCGGACTCCGACGCCGTGGCTACACGCCTGCCTCCATCCGCAATTTCTGCGAACGGGTCGGCGTCGCCAAGAGCCCCAATACCATTCCCTATGCGTTCCTGGAGTTCTGCCTCCGTGAGGATCTGAACGAGAGTGCACAGCGTGTCATGGCTGTTCTGAAGCCCATCAAGCTAACCATCACCAACTATCCCGAAGGCCAGTCTGAGACCGTCACTGTTGAGAACAATCCCAACCGCCCCGAGGACGGCACCAGAGAGGCCACCTTCTCCCGTAATCTGTGGATCGAAGCCGATGATTTCCTGGCTGAGCCCATCCCCAAGTACAAGCGTCTGTACCCCAACGGTCCCGAGGGCCGACTGAAAGGTGCTTACCTCATTCAGTGCACCGGCTACAACACCGACGAAAACGGCAATGTGGTGGAAGTCCTTGCCACTTACGATCCTGAATCCCGTGGCGGAGATCCTGCCGACGGCCGTAAGGTCAAGGGTGCTACTATCCATTGGGTCGATGCTGAGACCTGCATTGATGCAGAAGTCCGTCAGTACGACAACCTATTCAATGATCCCGATCCCGATGCAGCAGGCAAGGATTTCCTGGCTTGCCTCAACCCCAACTCTCTGGAGGTTCTCACCGGCTGTAAGGTGGAGGCATCTCTGGGTAATACCCAGCCTGCCGACCGTTTCCAGTTCATGCGCACCGGCTATTTCTGCGCTGACAGCAAGGATTCCAAGCCCAACCATCTCGTGTTTAACCGAGCTGTTTCTTTGAAAGACAGCTTCAAATTCTAAGGAGGTCACCTATTATGTCTGAATTCAAAGCCGGTTTTTCCCGTGTAAATATTACGCCCCCTATGGGTGTCTATATCAACGGCTACTATCTGGAGCGCTATGTGGAAGGCGTTCTGGATGAGCTGGAAGTCAACTCCGTTGCTTTTGAATGCGACGGCAAAAAAGCCATCGTCATGGCTATGGACTTGATGGCCATTCCTCAGGACGGTATGAAGGTGCTGCGCAATGCTGTTTCGGAAGCCACCGGTCTGGAGTATGATTCCATCATCATCCACACCACTCACACCCATGTGGCTCCTGCTGTCCTTGATGGCAACGGTGATGCACTGTTTGACAGCTATGTGACCAAGCAGATGGCTGCCGCCGCTGTCCGTGCTTTCCAGGATCTGAAACCCGCCAAAGTCGGTTGGGCTATCAGTTCTGCACCCGACATTTCCTTCGTCCGTCGTTTCCGCATGAAGGACGGCTCCGTCCGTACCAATCCCGGCATCGGCAACCCCGATATCGTGGCTCCCATCGGGGGTGTGGATGAGCGTGTCTATGTCGTCCGTATGGTACGGGAGGGTGGCGACGAGATCGTCATCGGCAACTTTGGCACCCACCCCGACACTGTCGGCGGTTCCATGGTCACCGCTGACTGGCCCGGCTTCGCCCGCCGCACTCTGGAAGCCGCTCTGCCCAATGTCAAGTGCGTCATGCTCAACGGCATCCAGGGCGATGTGAACCACATCAAGGTCACCGCAAAGGACGGCGATTTCAATGGCATCGATCCCAACGGCTTTGATGGCGTCGGTCGTGGCTACGGTCATGCCGCTCATATGGGCCGCGTGGTTGCCGGCGGTATCTTGCAGGTCTATACCAAAGTCAACTTTGTTCCTGTGGAGGAACTGAAGTTTGCTGAACTGAAGATTGAGCTGCCCACCAACATGGCCACGCCCGAAGAACTGAAGCAGGCTTACAAGTATGTGGAACTCCACGAAGCAGGTCGTGACTGCGACATTCCCTTCGAAGGCATGGAGCTGACCACTGTGGTTGCAGAATCCATCCGTATGAAGAATCTGGAGCATGGTCCTGAAATGTACGCTACCCAGCTGACCGGTATTGCCTTTGGTCCCATTGCCATTATGGCAGTCCCCGGTGAACCCTTCACCGGCATCGGCCGCGGCATCAAGGCTGCTTCCAAGTTCCCTGTGACCATGGCCTGCTGCCTTTCCAACGGCAATGAGGGCTACTTCCCCATGCAGGAAGCCTACGATGAAGGCGGCTATGAAGCCCGTTCCTCCATCTTCAAGGCCGGTGTGGCTGAGCGTCTGGTCGAGCACAGTCTGCATCTGCTGAACGACATTCTTTAATACATAGGAGGCATTTTGAAATGTACGACTTTCAAGCAGGTTTTTCCCGGGTGAATGTCAATCCCCCCATGGGTCTTCTCATTGGCGGTTACTATGTTGACCGTTTCGTAGAGGGCGTTCTGGACGAGCTGGAGATCAACGCCGTTGCACTGGAATGCAAGGGTAAAAAGGCCATTATCATGACCATCGACAACTGCAGCATGGCGCCTGCGATTATCAACAAGTTCCGCACCGCCATTGCAGAAGCCACCGGTCTGGACATGGCTGCCATCTTTATCCACTGTACCCACACCCACTGTTCTCCTTATGTGGGCAGAGAAAAGGCATCTGTCAACGAGCTGAACATGGAATACGAGAATTATCTGGAAAGACAGTTCCCTGCTGCCGCTGTTCGTGCCTTCCAGGATCTGAAGCCCGCCAAGCTGGGCTGGGCCATCGGTTCTGCACCTGATGTGGCATTTGTCCGCCGTTTCCGTATGAAGAACGGATCTGTTCAGACCAACCCCGGTATCGGCAACCCCGACATCGTGGCTCCTATCGGTGATGTGGATGAGCGTCTCAATGTTGTTCGTATCGTCCGAGAAGATGCCAAGGAAATCGTTATCGGTAACTTCGGCAACCACCCCGATACCGTCGGCGGCAGCAAGGTCACCGGCGACTGGCCTGCCTTCACCCGCCGTATTCTGGAAAGAACACTGCCCAATGTCAACTGCATCTTCTTCAACGGTGCTCAGGGCGATGTAAACCATATCAAGGTCAACGCCAAGGACGGCGACTTCAACGGCATTGATCCCAACGGCTTTGACGGTGTCGGCCGTGGCTATGAGCACGCTGAGCACATTGGCCGCGTGGTGGCAGGCGGCATCCTGCAGGTTTACACCAAGGTTAATTTCGCTCCCGTGGATGAATTGAAGTTCGTGGAAGTCGAGATTCAGATTCCCTCCAATATGCCCAAGCCCGAAGATCTTCCTTTGGCATACAAGTATGTGGAACTTCACGAAGCCGGTCGTGACTGCGACATTCCCTATGAGGGCATGGAGCTGACCACTGTGGTGGCTGAGGCTGTTCGCATGAAGAAACTGGAGCACGGTCCCGAATCCTTCCCCCTCCATCTCATTGGCCTTTCTCTGGGTCCTGTCGCCATGCTGGGTATCCCCGGCGAGCCCTTCACCGGCGTAGGCAGAGCCATCAAGGCCGGTTCCAAGTATCCTATGACCATGCCCTGCTGCATCGTCAACGGTACCATCGGCTACTATCCCATGAAAGATGCTTACGATGAGGGCGGCTATGAAGCCCGCTCCTCCAAGTTCAAAGCCGGTGTGGCTGAGATCATTTCCGAAAAGGCAGTGGATCTCCTCAACAACACCCTGTAATCGCAAAGAAAAAGACCGCAAATGCGGTCTTTTTCTTATTTCTGAAAATAAATATTCAAATCCACGGGACCTTCTATGCCGGGGACAGTACCTTCATTGGTATACTGCCACATGGTAAAGTCATAAGCAAACGTAGGGGTCGGTGCGTATTCTGCCAGCCAGAACACATAGTCACGGATGCTCACCAAATTAAGCTGTTCATAGCCGTAAGCCTGATTAAAATAAACAGCTGCTTCATAGCCTGCTTCCTCTATAGTTTTGCAGAACGCTTCAGCACATGCTGTCAGGTTGAGCATGTTCATATTATCTGTGCGGGCAGGTTCTTCCACTTCCTCCCAGTCAAATACAACCGGATAAGTGATATCATAGCCTTCCAGCCAGGTAATCACATACTCTGCTTCTTCGATGGCCTCTTCCGGCGTCAGTGCCTGGGAAAAGAAATAAACACCTACATCCAGTCCCGCATCCAGTGCACCGCCCATATGACCAAGGAAACAGTCATCCAAATCCAGTTTGCCGGTAGAGTAGCCACGATAGCCCAAGCGGATCATGGCGAATTCTATTCCGGCAGTCTTTACCTGCTCCCAGTCAATAGATGGCTGGAAAGCGGAAACATCAATACCGGCAATACCGTTTACGCCATCTTCTTCATAAAAGCGGATGCCGTTTTGCTCATAAAAACCATCCGATTCGTAGGTGTTTCTTGGCAAAGCATTTTCCGCTGAAGGCACATCGTCCCACTCTTCTTCCTCGTTCTGTTCACCTGTAATGATATTCTCTCCGTAGTGGCTCAATTTCGCCACAGCCATGACAATACCCCAAATAATGGCAACAGTCAAAGCAATACACAGGAGGATGAGCGCAATCTTACCGGCCCATCCGCCTCGATTTCGTTGTTTCATAGGTGCTCCTTTGATCTTGCGACATTTTGACCCATTATATCACAGATTGACCCGTTCGCCAACCTGGATTTCCTTTGAATTTATGAATTTCCAAAAAATGGATTGAGAATCTGCACATTATATTGTATAATAGTTCAAACCATACCGTTAAGGAGGGATATCATGTCCGAATGGAATGAACAATTCGAGCGGGACGAGGAGCTTCTGGAGAAGCGCCGCCTGCGCCGTCTGGAGATGAAGCGGAAGCGTCAGAAGCAGCAGCGCATCATTCTTGCCGTCGCCGCCGTTGTATTGGTTTTGATCATTGTTTTGATCGTAAAAGGCTGCTCCAACAAGGCCCCCGAGCCTGAAATGGATCAGACTATTGTACCGCCTCCCGTAGAAGAGGAAGTACCGGCTGTTGAGCCTGATCGAAAGGCAACACTGGCTGCCGTTGGTGATATCATGTTCTATGATACCCAGCTTGAGGATGCCAAACAAGAGGATCTTTCTTACGATTTTACCGATTGCTTCCTGGCTGTGAAGGCTTATACCATGAGCGCCGATCTGACTGTGGGTAATCTGGAAATGAACATGACCGGCAGCACCCCCTATGCAGGCAAGCCCAGCTGGAACGCGCCCGAAACTCTGGCAACTACACTGCAGGACCTCGGTTTCGATGTGATGCTGACCGCCAATACCTATTCTATCACCAATGGTCTCAACGGTCTTGCCAACACGGCTAAGTTCCTCAACACTGCCGGCATTGACCATGTGGGCACTCACATCTCCGACCCCGATGAGACCCCCGGTGCCGGTGCCATCATGCGGGAAGTCAATGGCATTAAAATTGCTTTCATCGGCTTTACCAAGGGTGTGGACGGTCGTACCCTGCCCACCAACAACGAATTCTGTGTGGATGTTCTCTATACCGACTACACCGATACCTATTCCAAGGTCGATGCATCCTCCATTATGGATCGTATCGATGATGCCAAGGCGCTGAAGCCCGATGTTATCGTGGCACTGTGCCACTGGGGCAGCGA
Source organism: Candidatus Avilachnospira sp. (assembly GCA_045580485.1). Classification (GTDB taxonomy): domain Bacteria; phylum Bacillota; class Clostridia; order Oscillospirales; family Oscillospiraceae; genus Avoscillospira. Next base: position 110,164 of record JAZNNW010000067.1, read on the forward strand.
GTTTGAGACTGAGATCAGCGAAAGCCAGGAAGACATCACCGAGCTGATGCTGGAAAACGGCGTTGATGTGATTCTCGGTTCTCACAGCCATGTTGCAGGTCCCATGGGTTATCTGGATGTGACCACTGCTGACGGCGAAGAGAAGACCTGCTTCGTTGCTTACAGTCTCGGTAACTTCGTTTCCGACATGGATCAGGAATACGCCATGGAGAGCCTCATTCTCAATCTGGAGTTTACCAAGAGCGGTGCCACCGGTGAAGTCATTATTTCCGATGCCAACTACACGCCCTTGTACATTCTGGACGCAGGAGAAGGTACTGACAGTCGCTTCCAGGTGCTGCCGATTCGAACTGCCATCAAGTCCAAGCTCTTTGAAGCCTTTGAGCCTCAGATGACAGAAGCCATTGCTAATCTGGAAGAGAATACCAAACTGTCTGAGACCAGCAAGTCTTACGACTCCGGCAAATAAAACAGCAAAAATCCCGGAAAGCTAAGCTTTCCGGGATTTTTCACGGCAAAAACAAAACAGAGCAATGCAGATGCTTCGGATCGTTACCGCAAATCTGCACCGCATGACCCTTTGGCTCCTGCTTATAATAGCAGTGGAAGGGATCACCCAGAAGCAGCTGGCGGTGATATCGAATGACCACCTCAAACCAACCGTTTTCTGCTTCTGCAGGCAGGGCATCCTTAGCATATTCCAGATAGACCAGATTATTTACATGACGGTTGGTGTCCAGATCTCTCCTGCCGACCTTAGCTGAATAGATTTCCGTGCCGATGTCATGGGAGAGCTTCTCCACAGGCGTTTCAAACACCTGCTCTTCAACCAGCTCATAGGCATCCACAACAGACTGAGGGATACGCACGACTCTGCCGGTATCGGCATTTGCCAGAAGCCAGGTACTCTCCCCGATGGCAACTTCGTTGCCATCTTTGTCCAGGATACGGAAGCAGCGGTCGGAAGTGAGCCGTTCCATGGTTCTGGGCCAAGTGACCACTTCCACAGGTTCACCCCATCGAACTTTGCCTGTCAGCCGTACCCGCCACTGCACCAGCATCCAGGCCACATGGGTACGATCCACATCCATAACGGAATACCCAGACTGGTCAGAATGAATCATAGCAGCTTCCTGCATCAGCCGCAGGGCGCCGGATAGACTCAGGTTTAGGCTATTATCGATATCGCCGTAAAACACGCGTGTGTGAAAATGATAAGGGCTCACAGGTATGCTCCTTTGCAATTGATACCACCATTATATCGCAAAGAACTACCCTTGGCAAATGTTTTGATTTGTTGTAAAATAATTTCCGGAGGCGATGTCATGGAACGCAGACATGAGCAAGAAGCAGAAAAATACCGCCGCATGACCGAGACCCCAATTCCTAAACTCATCGTTTCATTGGGGCTTCCGACCATTGTCAGTATGCTGATCACGAATATTTACAATATGGCAGACACCTACTTTGTAGGCGAACTGGGCAAAAGTGCCTCCGGCGCCATTGGTGTGGTGTTCAGTCTCATGGCCATTTTCCAGGCATTTGGCTTTACATGGGGACAAGGTTCCGGCAGCATCATTTCCCGCCGCCTCGGTCAGCATGATACAAAAAGCGCCACAGTCTATGCCACATCCGGTTTTTGGCTGTCATTCTTTAGTGGGCTGATCATTAGCATTTTGGGGCTGATCTTTTTGACACCGCTGATGCGACTTCTGGGCAGCACAGAGACCATTCTCCCTTACGCCAGAGATTATGCCCGATGGATTCTGCTGGCAGGTCCTTTTTACACATCCAGTTGTGTTCTGAACAACATTTTGCGATACGAAGGTATGTCCTTCTACGCCATGATCGGTCTGACACTGGGCGGCATCCTTAATCTGATATTGGACCCAATTCTTATTATCGGTCTTGGTCTGGGCACAGCCGGAGCCGGTATTGCTACTGCTACATCCCAAGTTGTCAGCTTTGTTATTCTTCTGTCCATGTTCCTTTCCGGTAAAACCCAGAGTCGAATCGGGCGACCCCAAAAGCTGTTAAAGCAGGTCGTTCCCATTGTAAAAATTGGTTTTCCTGCGTTGCTGCGTCAAGGTCTTGGCAGTCTCTCCACCCTGGTTCTCAATCACACCGCCGGTGTCTACGGCGATGCTGCTGTGGCTGCCATGAGTATCGTCAGTCGTATCACCAACTTTGTATTCTCTGTGGGTATTGGCATCGGTCAAGGTTTCCAGCCTGTGGCTGCATTCAACTACGGAGCGAAGAAATACAGCCGTGTCAAGCAAGGGTTCTGGTTTACCACCTTGGCAGGTGAAGTCCTGATCGGACTGCTGGCTGTTTGCTGCTTCATCTTTGCTGCTCCCTTGGCGCAGCTGTTCCAGCCGGATCCTTCTGTTGTGACCATTGCTGTCCCGGCACTGCGTCTTGGCTGCTTCGGATGCCTGTTTCTGGCCTTCAGCACCAGTGGAAATATGATGTTCCAGAGTACCGGAAAGGCAGGAAAATCTGCCGTGCTTTCTGCTTTAAGAAGTGGATTGTGTCTCATTCCGGCGGTTTTGATTCTGCCGATTTTTCTGGATCTGCTCGGCATCCAGATCGCTCAGCCTGTGGCGGATATCATCACCTTTTCCGTATCCGTCCCTCTGGTACTGAGCTTCCTTCGAAATCTGCCGCCGGATGACCTATAAATTAACACTTTTCTCTTTACAGAGATAGTTTTTTTCTGTATAATGGTTGGGCATAAATTGATAAAGTGTGGTATTTGTATATGAGTATGATCGAATTTGATGAATATAAAGTGAAATTGACCGGTATAAAGCCCAAATTGGATGGTCTTGCAGACTCTCTTAATCTGGGTGCTTGCCAGGAGGAGCTGGAACGGCTCCAGGCACAGATCGAATCTCCCGGTTTTTGGGATAATCAGGCTGTCTCTCAGCAGGTCATGAAGCGTTCCCGTCAGCTGGAGGCCAAGATCGGTCGTTACAATAAGATGCTCGAAACATGGGACGATCTCATGACCATCATCGAGATGGCACAGGAAGAAAATGACGAGAGCATGCTTGATGAGCTGACTGCCGGTTTTACCGGTCTGGAAGAACAGATGGAAGCCACCCGTCTGGAAACCCTGCTCACCGGTGACTATGATGCCAACAATGCCCTTGTCTCCTTCCAGGCCGGTGCAGGCGGTACAGAGGCGCAGGACTGGTGCCAGATGCTCTATCGTATGTACACCCATTGGGCAGAGCGACACGGCTTCACCTATAAAATTCTGGACTATCTCGACGGCGATGAAGCCGGTCTGAAATCTGCCAGTATTATGATCGAAGGCACCAACGCCTACGGCTTCCTCAAAAGCGAGAACGGTGTCCACCGTCTGGTTCGTGTCTCCCCCTTCGATGCTGCAGGACGCCGCCAGACCTCCTTTGCCGCAGTGGAAGTCATCCCCGAAATTGATGACGATGTGGAAGTGGAAATTCGTCAGGAAGACATTGAAATGCAGGTCTTCCGCTCCTCCGGTGCAGGCGGTCAGCACATCAACAAGACCTCCTCTGCTGTACGACTGATCCACAAGCCCTCCGGCATCGTAGTCTCCTGCCAGACCCAGCGTGATCAGTTCCAGAACAAGGAACAGTGCATGCGTATGCTGCGCTCCAAGCTGGTTGAAATTCAGCAGAGAGAGCATTTTGAGAAGATCTCCGACATCAAGGGTGTCCAGCAGAAAATTGAATGGGGCAGCCAGATCAGAAGCTATGTCTTTATGCCCTATACACTGGTCAAGGATACCCGTACCGCCTATGAGATGACCAATGTCAATGCTGTCATGGACGGTGATCTGGACGGTTTCATCAATGCCTACCTCAACTGCATGGCTACCGGTCAGTGGGCAACAAAATAATGTAAATTTCTAAATTTTCCCTTGCATTACCATACTTTATATGGTAATATATCACTTGTTATGTATAGAAACTCGGCTTGCCGTTCGCCGGAATAACGGCCGTCATTTTGACGCTATGGAGGAATTATGAAAGTTCTGCATATCATTCTCACCGTTATTCAGGTGCTGTGCGCTGTTGGTCTGGTCGCCATCGTTATGATGCAGTCCGGCAAGGAGAGCGGCATGGGTGTTATCACCGGCTCTTCCGACAGCTTCCTGTCCAAGAACAAGAGCGGTTCCCGTGATGCCATGCTGGCCAAGCTGACCAAGTGGGTAGCCGGCGTGTTCATGGTTCTGACCCTGGTTCTGAACCTGTTTTAATGGATATGCAAGACAGCAGCAAACAGATGTTTGCTGCTGTTTTTTATTCTATTTTTACGCCATTGTAATAGTGGTGTAGGATATCCTTATAGTTCTTTCCAGATATCGCCATGGCATTTGCTCCATACTGGCTCATGCCCACCCGATGACCGTAGCCAATGACATGGAAGAGGATACAGTCATCTTTCACTTCCACAGTAAAATTTGTGGAGTTTAGTCCGAACATCTGCCGCAACTCCGTTCCTTTGAAAGAAACGCCGCCAATGGTCATTTCATCCACACCGCCGCCTTCTGTTCTGGAAACCGAGCCAAACCATCTATTTATAGAGCCGGTGAGATTTGCAAGAGGCTGTGCTTGCAAAATGACCGAGCAAAATTCTTCTCTGGAAAAATCCTTTTGTGTTTGGTATTTACCGGCTATTTCTTCCCCGGGGCTTGTAACCGATTGTAAATAGGGAACTTCACTGCCCCACACCGCCACAGCATCCTCTGTAGTACCGCCGGAACAGGAGAAATAGACTGCATCGATCAGTTCACCGTCATAAGTCAAAACCTGACCCTCTGTACTTTTGACAGCTGCAGAAGCCTTGTCCCAATAGGATTTCCAGCTGCGTCCTAACTTTTGAGCAAGGGCTTCCTCCCCTGCCCATGCCTGACAGCAGCTGCTCTGACCGCACAGGTCGTAATCTTCATGTTTTCCATTATTCAGTTGACGGACAGCAAAGGTTCTGGCTGCCACCGCCTGCGCCTTTAATGCCTCCATTTCAAAGGACATGGGCACTTCCGACAAAACCACTCCCACGAGGTATTCTTCCAGCGGCAGCTTTTCAACAGCTTGTCCTGTCTGCAATCTGACAAAGGTCTCTGACTGCGGTGTTTCTTCCGCTTCGATGACCAGAAGTTTTGGCTCCTCATTGATTTCAACAGGAGACAAAAGCACAGTAGGTATAAGCACCGTCAGCAATACAGCCGCCAAACCTGCACATATAGAACCCAACATGGACAATCCCCCCTGCTCCATGGGTATGCTCTGTACAGTACAGTTATTCACCACCTTTTGTTGACACAATTCTCTTATTGGATTATAATATTTTTATCTATGCTGATTGGAGATGTCCCATGAAGAAATCTTTGAAACTCATCATTCCGGTAGCTTTGGTCCTCATTATTCTGATCACTGCCTGCTGGTTTTTCCTGTTTTATAATCGGACCATTACCACGAACCTGCTTCAAAACAGCGCTCAGCTCATGGTCTCCCACGGACGCTATGAACGGGCCGTTTCCCAGTACCGTTTTGCATGGAAACTGATGCCGGAACGGACAGATCTGCCCATCGAATTGGCAGAAACCTATGCTATGTCCGGTAATTATACCAAGGCTGAATACACACTCGTCAGCGCCATCGCTGCCAACCCCAACAACTATGAATTGTATGCCGCCTTGTGCCGCACCTATGTGGAGCAGGATAAGCTGCTGGATGCCGTGCAGATGCTCGATCGCATCAGCAGCGAAACTGTGAAGGAAACCCTTGCAGCGCAAAGACCTGAAGCCCCTGTCATTTCTCCGGAAAGCGGTTATTACAACGAGTACATTCAGGTAGCTGCAAAATCGGCTGAAGCTACCGTCTATCTGACTACCGATGGCGAATATCCTTCCAACGACAGCCATCTCTATTCCGCACCGATCGATTTGGAGACCGGTGAGACCACGGTCATCGCTCTGGCTGTCAACCAAGACGGTCTTGTCAGCCCTGCTGCTGTGTGCGGTTTTACCATCGGCGGTGTGGTGGAAGAGATCACTATTGACGATGCAGCTATCGATACTGCAGTCCGGGAACATTTGCATCTGGAAACCACTGACACGCTTATGACCGACGATCTGTGGAGCATTGGCGCTTTGGATCTGCCGGAAACAGTTGCCGACATCAGCGCTCTTTCCAATTTTGCCGGACTCAAAACACTGACCATTCATAATGTCTCCGGTTTGGACTTTACCGTTCTGCGTCAGCTACCCGGATTGACGGAGCTGGATCTTTCGGGCTGCACCATTTCCACTGAAGGTCTGGAAGCCATTGGCTCTCTGACCGAATTGCAGAAATTGGTTCTGGACGGCTGTGCCATTACAGATCTGACACCCTTTACAGCTTTGACCAAGCTGACCCATTTGACTCTTTCCAACAATTCCATTGAGGATATCAGTGTTCTTTCCCTGATGCTGGAACTGGAAGAGGTCAAGCTTGCAAACAATCCCATCAGTTCCATTGCCGCCCTCAGCACCTGTAATCAGCTGAAAACCCTGGATATTACCCGGTGCGGCATCTCCTCCCTCGGCAGTCTTTCCGATAAGGAGGACTTGACTTCCCTCCTGGCATCCAACAACAAAATCGCTGACCTTTCCCCTCTGGAGAACTGCAAGAATCTCTCCCAGTTGGTGTTGACAGAGAATCTGATCGATAATATTTCCATCCTCACCTCTCTTTCCGGTCTGACGGAGTTTACGGCGGATCACAACAAAATCAAGGAAATCCCCGATTTTGATGAGGAAAGCTGTGTTCTGGTGCGGTTTTCCGCCAACTACAATGAGATTGAGAGTGTTTCCGGGCTGAAGGGTATTGCTTCTTTGAATTATGTAAACCTTGATTATAACAAAGTCAAAGACATTTCCCCACTGACCGGCAACTATAATCTCATCCAGTTGGATGTGTGGGACAACCCCATTCCAGAAGTTGCAGAAGCCGTAAAGCCCTTTGAAGAAAGCTCCATCATTGTAAACTTTAACCCCAAATACGAAGCACCCAAGGAATAAACAACAACTGCCGAACCCTAAGGTCCGGCAGTTGTTGTTTCATAAAGCAGACCAATGGCTGCATCCACAGCTTGACTGCGAACAGCATCCCGGTTGCCCTGGAAGAGGAACTCGTGAACATCCGTTCTCTCTCGGCAGGCAACTCCGATATAGACAAGTCCCACAGGCTTTCCGCTGCCGTCTCCATCGGGACCGGCAAGACCGGTGACGCTGATACCAAAATCCGTGTGGAGCAGGGATCTTACGCCTTCCGCCATGGCCCTGGCTGTTTGAGATGAAACGGCTCCGAAAGTTTCCAATGTCTGCGCCGGTACACCCAAAATCTTTTCCTTGACCTCATTGGTATAGGAGATCACACCACCGGCATAGACAGCAGAACTGCCGGACACAGCTGTAATGGCATGTCCGATTCCACCGCCGGTGCAGCTCTCTGCTGTGGCAACTGTCAGTCCCTTCTCCTTCAGCAGAAGGACCAGTTCTTTAGTCTTCATAGTACTTGACTGTTACCTTTTCCGTCTGTGCCAGTGCCTCTTCGATCAGGGCATCTACATCCAGTTTTGCTTCGACAGCTTCCACCTGCGCCAAAACAGGCTTCGTTTTGGGATGACGGGGTGTAAAGACAGTACAGCAATCCTCATAAGGCAGGATGGAAGTCTCCATCGTACCGATTCTACGGGCAATGGTAACGATCTCATCCTTATCCATGCCAACCAGAGGCATGAACACAGGCATATCCACTACGGCGCCGGTGACATTCATGGCTTCCATGGTCTGAGACGCGACCTGACCCAGGTTCTCACCGGTGACCAGTGCCTTACAGCCGTGATCACGGGCAATTCTCTGGGAAATACGCATCATGAAGCGGCGCATGATAAGAGTAAAATACTCCTCAGGGCAATTATCCCGGATAGCTTCCTGGATCTTGGTAAAGCCGACAATATCTACAGTCATACGACCGCAGTATTTGGTCATGAGTCTTGCCAGTTCCAGCACCTTTTCCTTTGCACGCTCGGAGGTATAAGGGTAGGAGAAGAAGTGAACACACTCCAGTTCCACACCTCGCTTTGCGATCATGTAGCCGGCAACGGGAGAATCAATACCGCCGGACAGGAGCACGGCTGCTCTGCCGCCCATACCGGTGGGCAAACCGCCTGCACCGGGCACAGAAGGACCGTGGACATACGCTGCGTAGTCACGAACTTCCACATTGACCACATAGTCCGGATTATGGACATCCACTTCCACCTGAGGGAATTCCTCCGCCAGTCGACCGCCGATCTCCTGAGAGATCTGGATGGAGTTCAGAGGGAACTGCTTATCGGCACGCTTACTCTCCACCTTGAAGCTGCGCTTGGTCGCCAGATCATCGCCCAGATAGGATACGACACCGTTGAAGATGGCATCCAGATTTTTTTCACAGGGATGGCAGCGGCACATAGACGCAATACCAAAGATCGTGCCGCAGGCTTCCCATGCACCATCCAGATCGCAATCATCGGTCTCCGGCTCCACATAGATAGTAGACTGCTTCAAAAAGACACGAAACTGACCGAAAGCCTTGATGCGCTTACGGATATTGCCCTTCAGACAAGCTTCAAAGGCACGGCGATTCTGTCCCTTCAGAACGATCTCGCCCAATTTCAGAAGAAAAATCTCGTTCATGTTGTTCTCCTTTATTCATTGACATCCAGTTGGAATGTTCTGTATTGTACTGCTTCTGCAATATGCTGGGGCTGAATATCGGTACTGCCGTCCAAGTCGGCAATGGTTCTGGCCACACGGAGCACCCGATCATAGCTTCTGGCTGTTAAACGCAGTGCCTGAAATGCCGCTTTCATCAGATCCGAGCACTCCGGCGTCAACGCACAGAATTCCCGCATCTGCCGAGGTTCCATGGCTGCATTATCTGAAACTTTTGTACCTGCAAAGCGGTCTCTTTGAATCTGTCTGGCAGCTGTAACACGCTGACGAATAACGGCAGAGGGCTCCGCCGTACCACGGGCACTGACCTCTGTGTAACTGAGGGCAGGAACCTCCACGATCAAATCGATACGGTCCAACAGCGGTCCACTGATTCTGCTGAGATAGCGGCGAATAGACAAAGGTGAGCAAGTGCAACGACCGCTGGGGTCACCATACCAACCGCACTTACACGGGTTCATGGCACAAACCAGCATAAAATGACTGGGATAAGACAATGTCCCGGCGACCCGTGTAATAGTCACTTTTCCATCTTCCAAAGGCTGACGGAGAACTTCCAGCGTATCCTGTTTGAACTCCGGCAACTCGTCCAGAAACAGCACACCGTGATGGGCTTGAGATACCGCTCCCGGCTTGGGACTGCTCCCACCGCCGGCAAGACTCACAGAGGACATGGTATGATGAGGATCGCAGAAAGGACTGACGGATACCATAGGCTTCTCCGGGGTCAAAAGACCCATAACAGAGTGAATCTTCGTTACTTCCAGTGCCTCATCTTTCGTCAGAGGCGGCAGAATGGATGGAAGCCGTTTGGCCAGCATACTTTTGCCGGAACCGGGAGGACCCACCAACAGAATATTATGTCCGCCGGCAGCTGCGATCTCCATGGCCCGTTTGGCCATATACTGTCCCTTCACATCGGCATAGTCCAAGAGTGTATCCGCACAGGCATCCGGCTCCCAGACCGGTGTCGGTTCCAGCAGTTTTTCCCCAGTCAGATGACAGAGGAGGGTTCTCACATCTTCTACACCATAGACCTTCAGTCCCTCAACCAGAGAAGCCTCTCTGGCATTCTCCAGAGGCACATACAGCTCCTCAAACCCACAGTCTCTGGCAGCCAGTGCCATAGGCAGCACGCCCTGCACCGGGCGCAGCTTTCCCTCCAAACTCAGTTCACCCAGAAAAGCCCTCCGTCCTTTTGGAATACGGAGACTTGCTGCCGCAGTCAGAATACCAAGCAAAATTGGCAGATCATAGACCGTACCGCTCTTTTTTGTTCCGGCAGGTGCTAAATTCAATGTGATCCGGCTGACCGGAAACTTAAATCCGCAATTTTTAATGGCAGCACGGACACGCTCTCTAGCCTCTTTGACTGCCGTATCCGGCAGCCCCACAATATCAAAACCCGGCAGGCCGTTGGTGATATAGCATTCTACGGAAACTTCATATCCATCGATGCCTTGCAGCCCCATGCTGCTGACCCGGCTGAACACATCCGTGACCCCCTTTGTATTTCTCTGCATATTCTACTATAAATATGACGGAAAACCAAGAATTATTTTGTTTTCTTCATTTACAAAAACGACTTCTTGTGTTAGGATTATGGTATGAATTTATGCTCGGAAATTCCGGGTAAATAAACAGGAGGTTTGTATCTTGTCCAGAAAATTTATTACTATGGACGGCAACAACGCTGCGGCTCATGTTTCCTATGCGTTTACTGAAGTTGCCGGTATTTTCCCCATCACTCCCTCCAGCCCCATGGCCGACTATGTTGACCAGTGGTCCGCTCAGGGTCGTAAGAACATCTTTGGTACCACCGTCAAGGTTTGCGAAATGCAGTCTGAAGCCGGTGCCTCCGGTACTGTTCACGGCTCCCTGGGTGCAGGTGCCATGACGACCACCTACACCGCTTCTCAGGGTCTGCTGCTGATGATCCCCAACATGTATAAGATCGCCGGCGAACTGCTGCCCTGCGTCTTCCATGTTTCCGCCCGTACCGTTTCCACCCATGCCCTGAACATCTTTGGCGATCATTCCGATGTCATGGCTTGCCGCCAGACCGGTTTCGCCATGCTGGCCGAAGGCAATGTCCAGGAAGTTATGGACCTGGCGCCTGTCGCCCATCTGGCAGCCATCGAGGGTAAGGTTCCCTTCCTGAACTTCTTTGACGGTTTCCGCACCTCTCACGAGATTCAGAAGGTCGCTGCATGGGACTATGCCGATCTGAAGGAAATGTGCAACATGGACGCCGTCAACGAGTTCCGCAAGCACGCCCTGAATCCTGAGCGTCCCAACATGCGTGGTTCTCATGAAAACGGCGATATCTTCTTCCAGCACCGTGAAGCCTGCAACAAGTACTACGATGCACTGCCCGCAGTGGGCGAGAAGTACATGGGAAAGATCAACGAGAAACTGGGCACTGGCTATCAGCTGTTCAACTACTACGGCGCTGCCGATGCTGACCGTGTCATCGTTGCTATGGGCTCCATCTGCGATGTGGCTGAAGAAGTCATTGACTACATGAACGCCCACGGCGAAAAGGTCGGTCTGATCAAGGTTCGCCTGTACCGTCCCTTCGCAACGGAGAAGTTCCTGGCTGCCATCCCCGCAACCTGCCAGAAGATCGCTGTTCTGGACCGCACCAAGGAACCCGGCCCCATGGGCGAGCCTCTGTATCTGGATGTCGTCACCGCTCTGGCCAACGCCGGCAAGCAGCTGACTGTCATCGGCGGCCGTTACGGTCTGGGTTCCAAGGATACTCCCCCTTCCTCCGTCTTTGCTGTTTACAATGAGCTGACCAAGGCTGAGCCCAAGCGCCAGTTCACCATCGGCATCGTCGACGATGTGACCAATCTGTCTCTGGAAGAAGTTGCTTCCCCCAACACCGCAGCCGAAGGCACCATCGAGTGCAAGTTCTGGGGTCTGGGCGGCGATGGTACCGTTGGCGCCAACAAGAACTCCATCAAGATCATCGGCGACCATACCGACAAGTATGTTCAGGCATACTTCCAGTATGACTCCAAGAAGACCGGCGGCGTGACCATCTCCCACCTGCGCTTCGGCGACAAGCCCATCCGCAGCTCCTACTATGTCAACAAGGCTGACTTCGTGGCTTGCCACAACCCCAGCTATGTGACCAAGGGCTACAAGATGGTCAACGATGTCAAGCCCGGTGGCGTGTTTATGATCAACTGCCAGTGGACCGCTGAAGAGCTGGCTCACCATCTGAATGCAGAAGCCAAGCAGTACATCGCAAAGAACAACATCCAGCTCTACACCATTAATGCTATCGATCTGGCTCAGTCCATCGGTATGGGCAAGCGCACCAACACCATCCTGCAGTCCGCTTTCTTCACTCTGGCCGGCGTTCTGCCCCTGGAAGAAGCCATTGCTTACATGAAGGAAAAGGCTACTGCCTCCTACATGAAGAAGGGCCAGGATGTAGTTGATATGAACCACAAGGCCATCGATGCCGGTGCTACCGCATTCGTGAAGATCGATGTTCCCGCCGATTGGGCAAATGCTGTTGACGCTGCTGACGATACCGTTCTGGCCGGCAAGCCCGAACTGGTCAAGATGGTCAAGAACATCCTCATGCCCGTTGGCAAGATGGATGGCGACTCCCTGCCCGTTTCCGCTTTCATGGATCATGTGGATGGCCAGTTTGAACAGGGTGCTGCCGCTTACGAAAAGCGCGGTGTCGCTGTTGCCGTTCCCGCATGGGATGAGACCAAGTGTATCCAGTGCAACAACTGCGCTTATGTCTGCCCCCACGCTACCATCCGTCCCTTCGCTCTGACCGAGGAAGAGGCCAAGAACGCTCCCGCCGCTGCCAAGATCGTTCCCATCAAGGCCGGTAAGGGCAAGGGTGTTTACACCTATACCATGGCTGTTTCTCCTCTGGACTGCATGGGCTGCGGCGTTTGTATCGGCGTCTGCCCCACCAACGCTCTGGCTATGGTTTCTCAGGAAAGCCAGCTGGCTCAGCAGGATGTGTTCAACTACTGCGTGGCCAATGTTGCAGAGAAGCCCGAACTGCAGGACAGCACCGTCAAGGGTTCTCAGTTCCGCACTCCCCTGCTGGAGTTCTCCGGCTCCTGCGCAGGCTGCGCCGAAACTTCCTACGCCCGTCTGGTTACTCAGCTGTTCGGCGATCGGATGTACATCTCCAATGCTACCGGCTGTTCCTCCATCTGGGGCGGTCCCGCAGCTACTTCTCCCTACACCACCAACAAGGACGGTCACGGCCCCGCATGGTGCAACTCCCTGTTCGAAGATAACGCCGAGCACGGTCTGGGTATGCAGCTGGGTCATGAAGCCATCCGTGAGCGCCTGATGGCTCAGGTCGCTGAAATGGCCGCTTCCGATAAGGCCTCCGATGAGTTCAAGGCAGCTGCTCAGGCTTATCTGGACACCAAGGACAACGGTACTGCCAACGCCGCAGCCACCAAGGCTCTGGTCGTTGAACTGGAAAAGGCTGCCGCTGAAGGCTGCCCCACCGCTCCTGCTGTTCTGGCCGACAAGGAGTACCTGTCCAAGAAGTCCGTCTGGATCTTCGGCGGCGACGGCTGGGCTTACGACATCGGCTTCGGCGGTGTTGACCATGTTCTGGCTTCCGGCAAGGATGTCAACATCTTCGTCTTCGATACCGAAGTTTACTCCAACACCGGTGGTCAGGCTTCCAAGGCTTCCAACATCGGTCAGGTTGCACAGTTCGCAGCAGCAGGTAAGGCAATCGGCAAGAAGAACCTCGCCGAGATCGCTATGTCCTACGGCTATGTATACGTTGCACAGGTTGCTATGGGTGCTGATATGAACCAGCTGCTCAAGGCTCTGACCGAGGCTGAGGCATATCCGGGACCGTCCA
>JAZNNW010000068.1:0-12748 GCA_045580485.1 Candidatus Avilachnospira sp.
TTTGCAACGGAGGTGGAACTGATTCCTGCTATTGCCTTCAAATCACTTTTTTTCATATTTTTATCGATTAACATCTTCCAGAGTTTGTTGTAACTGAAACGCATTTCTGCAAGCCTCCTTAACCATATAGGGTAATCCAACTTACATTATAGCACACGCTTATGAACAATTCCACACTTTTTCGGAAATAATATCCGTGTTCGCAAATTTTCTATCTTTGGCGAGGGTTTTTGAGTATGCGATGACAAACTTGTACCTTCGGAATAAAGAAAAACGGCAAAAGCCTCAATATGCTTCTGCCGCTATTCGGAGGACTCTATTTGGTTTTTGGTCGAATGGTCAAAACCATACCTTTTTCATCTTCTCCAAAAATTCAACAGACAACGGATAGCCGGAACTTTCCCCAATGACAGAATCTATGCCACAATAGGGGCATATGGCGGTACCGCCTTTATCAATTGGGTTATCGTCTATAATCCATTCCTCGATTTCTGCCGGGTTATAGATTCGTAGGCAATAAAAGCACCCACACCGTTTGTCCTGCTTTAACTGCGCCATGTGGTTACTTGCCGCCGAATGCGCACGCCGCTCTAAAGGGATCGCGTCAAGAACGTCATCGTTAGCCCAATGTTCACCCATTGACTCTTCTCCTCTCGACAAACCAACGGCCGATATTGTTGCCCGTTAGGTTGGTGCTACGCTCAAAAAAGAGGTAGCTTTGGATGCCCCTCACCATAATGGTATATCGGTCACCCTGGCCTCCGGCTTTCATAGCAGCCGCTTGCCGTATATCAAGCACACGGTCAATTTCAAATTTTTCGCCATCCTCCCAGGTGATCTCCCTGGGGAACATCGTACCGTCTGCTGCAAAATCAGTTCTCACCGCAACATATACTTTCGGTGATTTAGCTGTAGTAGTCTGCATTTTCGGGAACCTCCATATCACGCAGAAAATTGCTGCGCGCACTGATGGGTGGCTCAACCATTTTATAGCCCTTCCATTTCATAATGCGAAACTTGAAGTCCAAGAGTTCAGCAGGAACATACAGAGATGCCGCTGCGGAGAAGAATGTGGTGTCTTGGTTAAGCGCAGACAGCACCTTGTCATCCTCCAGTATCAGTTCGGCAGCAAAGAGGTTGGCCTCTTTTTCCATGATGGAGTTCTGATCGAACACGGTAACCTCATGGAACGCTGCGATACCGCTCTTGCGGTGGTTTATGGCATGGCATAGTTCGTGAGCCACGATTATGCGTTGGATGACCTCCGGGAGGTCACTATTTATTGTAATAATGCGGATGCGCTTACTTTCAAGGAAAAAGCCTTTGACCGCATCAGGCTCTTTGCCCATTGCCCGGAATATCAGCTTAATGCCCATAGCGTGGCATATCTTAAAAGGGTCGCGTTCATCATATTTCTTTACCAGCTTTGCGACCGATTCGCTGATTTCTGCATAGGTCAAAACTCATCCCTCCTTTACGGATAGAATACCCATATTAAATTTTAGCAGAGGATATGTCCTATTAAACGGACTTATTCCTCGCTTTTCTTTTTGCGGCCGAATTTTTTCTTTGCCTCTTCCTTGGAAGTGACATAAGCGTACATAACAGCCTCAAAGAAAGCGTCCTTCTGCTCCTGGGTCAGTTCACCACCTGCAAAGAGGGCTGCATTGTCGCGGAGCAATTCATCCATATCACGAACACCGCTGGCACCGTACATTGCACGAGCCTGCTCGATGTATTCATCCTTTTCAATATCAGCCAGAGGATCGGTGCAGTCATCATCAGAGAGGAACTTTACAGAAACCTTCAGCGCAGCACCCAACTTTTCAATGGTAGAGCGTCTTGCCTTTGCGCCACCGGACTCATAGGACGCAATGGTTCTCTGGGAAACACCGACAGCCTGGGCCAGTTCATTTTGGGTCATTCCTGCCACTTCACGGGCTCGTTTGATTTTGTCGGAAAATGTCATATCAATCTCCTCCATAAAAAATTCACATTCTGTAACTTCATCAACTTCATAGAATCTATTGACAAAACCTCATTCGGTGATTATACTTGAAAATGAAGTTTATGAAGTTCTGCGTTCATTATACTGCATATAACTTCATCTTGTCAATAGGGTTTTATGAAGTTTTTCTTGAAAACGAGGTGAAAATTGATGGAGAGAACCATTTTGCACAGCGATTTGAACTGTTTTTACGCATCCGTAGAGATGATGCTCGACCCAAGCCTGCGTGGAAAGGCTGTGGCGGTATGCGGATCGACTGAGGACCGGCATGGTATTGTCTTGGCGAAATCTGAGAAGGCAAAGAAAGCCGGAGTAAAAACAGGCATGGTAAATTGGGAGGCTCGGCAGCTTTGCAAGGATTTGGTCATTGTCCCGCCCCAATATGACCAATATCTGAAATACTCGAAGCTGACCCAGGCTATCTATCAAAGGTACACCGACCTCATTGAACCCTTCGGCATGGATGAATGTTGGCTTGATGTTACAGGCAGTAAGGGTATCTTCGGTGATGGGATGACCATCGCAGAGGAAATCCGGCGGTCTGTGCGTGAAGAGTTAGGTCTCACCGTCAGTATTGGTGTTTCCTATAATAAAATCTTCGCCAAGTTGGGCAGTGATATGAAAAAGCTGGACGCAATAACGGAGATCCGCCAAGATACCTATAAAGATACGGTCTGGCCATTGGCAGCAGATGAAATGATTTACTGCGGCCGAGCCACCAAAGCCAAGCTGGGCAACTATGGTATCCGCACCATCGGTGACATTGCGCAAACCGACCCCGACTTCCTGAAACGGCTGTTAGGTGTGAACGGTCTTGCTCTATGGAGGTACGCCAATGGCACCGATCAGTCACGGGTGATGCACCGGGACTTTGTTTCCCCGGTGAAATCTATCGGTCACGGTATCACCTGTGTTGCTGACCTGGAAGATGAGGAAGAGGTCTGGAAGGTCATTCTCGCCCTTTCCCAAGACATCGGTCATCGGCTCCGTGTTCATGAACTTTCAGCCCGTGGTGTCCAGATTGCCGTAAGAGGCAATGACCTGCTCAGCGCACAATTCCAGTGCAAACTCCCGTGTAAAACCCAACTGCCCTCCGAAATAGGCGCTGCCGCCTATCGGCTGTTTCAGGAGCGGTATCGTTGGAGTAGCAAAGTCCGAGCCGTCACCGTCCGAGCAATAGACCTTGTCCCACACACCGACCCCGATCAGCTTTCCATATTTGTGGATACTGCAAAGTTGGAACGGCGTGAGCGGCTTGAGGACATGGTTGAGGAGATCCGCAGCCGATTCGGAAAGCACGCTATCACATATGGTATCCTCTTGGGCGATCTCAAAATGCCGGATGACGGACGCCACGCTGTAAAAATGCCTGGACTGATGTACCAATAACACGCACATTTATTCGTCTTGTATACCCATTTTATTCGTGCTACAATATGTACAGAAAGGATGGTAACACCTATGAAACTTACAGACGAACAGCTTTTATTTATAGATGAACATATCGACAGTATGCTGATCAACAAGGAAAGGCTCATCGAATACCTTGAGAAGCACCGTACTATAAAAAACGATGTTTTCGGAAAGTGCGCCAAACGCGGCAAGAAAAACGAATGGGATGATGAGGACTACTGTGGGTTATTAGACCACCCGCAGGCATTCTCTCCTGTCACTCGTGAGGCCTTCATTCGCCGCATCCCGTTTTTGTTCCATTGTCCGACCTTTGGTTCCGGGAATAAGCACCGTTCCGGTTTGTGGCATATCGTTCCGAAACTTGATAAAGACCCCGACCCAGAAGCTTTGGAGGCTCTCTACTGCGATTTGGAGTTTATGTATTATAAGCTACATATCGATCTGGAAAGCATCTTCAACTATGCCATCGACCAGGTTTTCCGCCACAGAAAGAAAAAGGACATCAAGACCAAGGGGCTGTTTCCAACATTTCCTGACTATTCCGAAGATGAAATGTTCGGTGCGCCCGGAGAGATGACTCACAACGAGTTGTTCGATATGTGGCGGCACTATCTGAGGCTATGCGATAAATTAGGGCGCACAGACTATCTGCCGGAAAGATTTCTCACAGCCTACAATTATGTGCTTGAAGAAGCAGGATGCCGCCCCATTATCTACCGCCCGTTGGTACAATACGGCGTTGAATACTTCTCCCGGCATGGAAGTGAGTTTATCTGCAAAGGAAACTTCCCCTGCGATGCACAAGGACGTCCGATTTTGAGGTGGACAAACATCAAAGTCGAAAACGCAAAGTCTGTCACCTTCAGCGGTGCAATGTCCCGTGCTGGCACCCTGCGCATTGATATCCAACCCGACACCACCATTCATCTTTGGGGTGAAGATAATTTCTATGACGAAGAGTCAGAACCTGACGACGAATGGCATCAGATTTACGCAGGACCGCTGAACATGGAATTCAACTATAAAGCGTTGAAGGAGTTCAGGGTTGCGCGTGGCTTCACGCAAAAAGAAGTAGCCGACGCAATTGGAGCCAATGTCCGAACCTATCAAAAGTGGGAGGGCAAAAACTCCACCCCCGATGGTCATTATCTGCTGCGTATTATGAACTGGCTACAGATTGACGATGTGCAGGATCTGATTTTCTACCGAGAACCCTCTTCTGACCAGACTGAGGACGAGGATCAGAGTTGATGGCACAGTTTGCTCGATTTGAAATCCGTTCACAAATTATTTACGCAACACACGCAACAAATGTTGCACAGCCTATTGACACCTATGCCGTTGCGTGCTACAATACAATCACGCAACAAACAAGCAACACTTCTTATGGAGATTACTGATATGAGTAGTAGAGACCACCTCACAAATTATGCACGAATAAGAACCCCAGACAAAGATGCGTTGGCAGATCTGGTCATAAAGGCAAAGGGGCCTGCCCGCAGTTTGCGTCAGTTTGCTGAAGAACTTGGGGTCAATGTTTCCACCCTGTCCCGTATTATCAACAAGAAAACCTCTCGCGCTAACTCTGACACTCTAATAGCAGACATCGCTGACCATGCTGACCCTAACAGCAATGTTACATTCGAGTTACTGATGGAAGCTCACGGAATGGCGCTGAAGGAAACGATTTCAGGAAAAAGTATGTTCCTGTTCGCTGAATCCGCAAGCAATGTCATTCTCAAAGAATTGGTCCGCAGAGGCTATTCAATAAGTGGTATGCTCCACGAGGGTCGTTATACAAGGAAGCAAATGGCTTCCCTCGACTCTGTAATGGGACGCTGCTACCTTGACCTTGAAGTTCATACCAACGCGTTAGGCAAAGAGGATTCGGTGTGGCTGTTCGATTTTCACACCAACACTGCCGGTGCACGTAGTAAACAGCAGTATATAGATCGTACTCGCCAGTGGATGCTTATGTATGCCGGTATGTTGGCTTTTAACGAAGGTAAAGTTGATCGTCTTTCGATTGTTATAGCTGAGCGCGAGATTTATGATGAGCTGCTGGCCTACTTGGAGGGATACTCCCTGCGTGGCGGAATGTCCCTTATGCTGATTGACATGGAACAAGGCACGGTTGCCGATGAATATGTCCTTTCTGATGACCCACGTGCAAACCCTGTATTCTTCGCAGTTGAAGATGATACCGATGATTCCGACATTCACGATTTTGAAAACTCTGTGGTATTTGGAGATGAAATTACCAGTGAGTTACATGACATTGTACCGAGGGAGGATGCCGAATGACCGAACTAAGCACACAGAGACCGGCGATAAAAAATCCCGCCATAGTGGCGGACACTTCTGATTCGGATAAGGATATTATGCGAAAAATCCGTACTATCTGTAGCAGAGGGAATAACGCAGAGATAAAGCAACGCAAAGATGGCAGCCTTGCCGTCATGGAAGTCAAAAAGAATATTGTATAATCCATCGGCAAAATGGTGTCGATGAAGGGCCAATAGGGGTCGATAGAACGGGTAAATACATCCGTTCTATCGACCCCTATTTTTATTTTTCGGGCAGTTGCTCCAGGTAACCCTTAAGAACCATTTGGAATGCCTCATCTGGGATTTGAGTCTCACGGTACAGCTTTATCATCGGTAGAAAGTCTTTAAGGATCTCGTTCACACGAAGGAATTTGCTGTCGTTACCGCCACTTAAAAAGTCGTAGTGGATATCTTCATCCGAGACATCCTCTCTTCTGGCGAAATCCTCGAAATGCTGATAGCTTGCAAAGTAAAAGGCAGGATATTCAATGGTTTTCTGCTTGCTTCGGCATTCTGGATGATCGCCGCCATAGTATTCGTATTCATACACCCACTCTTCCACTTCAACAGTGGTGTGGCGTAACTTGGATTCGCACAACAGCTTGGTTACGAACTCCAAAGCGGCTCTCGGCCCAGTTTCAACCTCATTGGCAGCCCTGTTTCCAACAAGTTCATCAATGGATACACCAAAGTGCTGTGAGATGCGGTACAGCTGCTCCAAGGTGAACTGCTTCTTCTCTTCTGGGTTTAGGGCTTTGCTGAAATTACCCTGGCTCATTCCGATGATGGCTGCCAATTCACTCTGCGTGAGGTCATGTTTCTTCAAAAGCGCCCGGATATTCTCCTGGAGCAACACGAAATTCAGTTCTGACATATTTATATTCCTTTCCGATATAAACTTTCGGTTTTGATATGAAATTGCAGGATTTGAATATATCTTACCACATCAAGTACAATTTTGGTAGTACCTACCGAGAATTGTCGAAAGAAAACGGAGGTGATGCTTATAAGAACCGAAGGAAGGAGGAGCGTCAATGGAGCCCGTAAAGAACCTAAATGACAAGCGGGTCTGCGACATCAGCCATGACCGTAAGGTCGTGGAGATCGTCCAGAAGGGCTGTCTCACACGAATCACAGCCAACCCAGACGGAACACTCAAGGTCGAGAACGTTCCGTTACCCAAAGCAGCGTAAGTAAATAAACCAGGTAATCCGCCAGAACGCAAGACGGCAGTGCGGGACCTACTTTCTCCCCTGTGGGAGAGGTGGGTCTCTCCCTGCCGTCTTTTTCTGTTTTAGCGGACTTGGCGGCTCTGGACGGATTGCGAAATCTGAAAGGAGCCAAATAAATGAAAAACCATGACAATCAGTACCGAATTTACATCCGTTCCACCAAGCAGTGGGTGCCCTGCACCAAGGAACAGTTCGATGACTACTACCGCGACATCAATGCCTACCGCCGCACCCAAATGAACCACGGCCGCTGTGTCTGCCCGCCTTCCAAATGGCTCATGTGCGACATGGATTGCTGGACCTGCCCGTACCGTACCCCCGGCGATTTGAGTTCCCTGGACTCCGGCCGCATCGATGATGAGGGCGATGAGATGAACTGGCTTGACCATCTGCAGGAAGAAATGCCTGACCTACAGACCCCTTCCAACGAGGACATCGTTACCGATGCTCTCTATATGCGCCAGCTTCTTGCCCGTCTGAATGAGGTTATGCCCCAGGCACTTGAAATTGGAAGGCTGCGTCAGTTGGGTCTATCCGAGGACGCCATTGCTGACGAGATCGGCACAGGAAGAAAGACCTATTCGTACCGCATCAAAAAGGCTGCGGAACTGCTCAAGAAAGAGTTCCCGGAATTTTTCTAAAAAAAAGTTTTGCGGTTTTTTCCGAAACGCACTTCTCGTTTCCATTTGGCGGTGTAAGGAGCAACACCAACACCGCTCCTTCCGGGAGGTGAAACAGTATGTACGAGTCCGAGAACAAGGTGATGAGCCCCGAAGAGGAACTGGTTGATATCCTTCTTGAGTTCATCATCGTCGCAGCAAACCTGGCGAAGAAAATCAACCACGCCGTGAAAGACAAGCAGATTATGGAAGGAGGCAACGGATATGGGAAAATTCAGCGAACTGGAACTGGCAATCAAAGACCTGCGCACTGCCGCAGCCACTATTAACGATGTGGCAAACACCCTGGCGGAGATGTTCAGCGGGGACCCCCATACGGGGGGTGTAGATGAGTCTGCCGCTCCCGCCAAACCTGCACTGACCCTGGAACAGGTAAGAGCCGTTCTCGCAGACAAGTCCCGCAAGGGCTTTACTGCTCAAATCCGTTCCCTTCTTCAGAAGTACGGCGCAGCGAAGCTGTCCGGCATCGACCCCGCCAACTATGAAGCCCTGCTTGCAGAGGTGGAGGTGCTGGGCAATGGCTAAACACGCAGTCCTTTCGGCATCATCCTCGGAGCGTTGGCTCAACTGCCCGCCCTCCGCTCGGCTTTGCGAAGCCTACGAGGATAAAGGCAGTGACTACGCTGCCGAGGGCACCGATGCCCACACTCTCTGCGAGTTCCGCCTGAAGCAAGCCCTCGGCATTCCGGTGGAAGACCCCATTGAAAACCTCTCCTGGTACAACGAGGAGATGGAGGAATGCGCCCAGGGCTATGCCGCCTACGTGGTGGAGCTTCTGGAAACCGCCAAGCAGACCTGCACCGACCCTGTGGTCATGATTGAACAGCGGGTGGATTTCTCCCGTTGGGTCCAGGAAGGCTTCGGCACGGCAGACTGCATCGTGATCGCAGACGGCATCATGAATATCTGCGATTACAAACATGGCAAAGGGGTCGAAGTCAGCGCCGTGGGCAATCCCCAGATGCGCCTTTATGCTTTGGGTGCCCTGGAAATCTTCGATGACATCTATGACATTGAAGAAATCCGCATGACCATCTACCAGCCCCGAAAAGGCAATATCAGCGTTGACGGTATGGCAAAGGCAGATCTGCTCCGCTGGGCAGACACCGAACTGTACGAAAAAGCTGAAATGGCCTACGCAGGCCAGGGTGACTTCCGCTGCGGTGAGTGGTGCCGTTTCTGCAAGGCAAAGGCAGAATGCAGAGAACGCGCCGAAGCCAATATGGAACTTGCTCGATATGACTTCCAGGCACCTGCTCTTCTGGATGACTCCGAGATTGCCGAAATTCTCGGCAAGGTTGATGCCCTCACTGCCTGGGCATCCGATGTGAAGGAATTCGCCCTTCAGCAGGCTATCAGCGGTAAGGAATGGACCGGCTGGAAGTTGGTCGAAGGTCGTTCCAACCGGAAGTACACCAGTGAATCCGCTGTAGCTGCCACCGTGGAGGCCGCAGGCTTCGACCCCTATGAGCGCAAAGTCCTCGGTGTCACCGCCATGCAGAAACTGCTCGGCAAATCCCGCTTTGAAGAGCTTCTTGCTCCTTACATTGAAAAGCCTCAAGGCAAACCCACGCTCGTACCGGAGAGCGATAAACGTCCGGCAATGAATACAGCCAAAAATGATTTTATGGAGGAATTTTAATATGTCTACTACTGCAAACAAGGTCACCAATCCCATGAAGGTTATCACCGGCCCCGATACCCGTTGGTCCTACGCCAATGTCTGGGAGCCCAAGTCCATCAATGGCGGCACGCCCAAGTACAGCGTCAGCCTCATCATCCCCAAGTCCGACACCAAGACGGTCGCCAAGATCAAGGCGGCTATCGAGGCTGCTTACCAGGAAGGCCAGGCCAAGCTGAAGGGCAACGGTCGCACCGTACCTCCTCTCGCTGCCATCAAGACCCCTCTGCGTGATGGTGACATTGAGAGACCCGACGACCCCGCCTATGCCAATGCGTACTTCATCAACGCCAACTCTCCCACGGCACCCGGCATCGTGGATGCTGACCGCAACCCTGTGCTGACCCGCTCCGAGGTCTACTCTGGTGTTTACGGTCGTGCCAGCATTAACCTGTACGCTTTCAACTCCAACGGCAACAAGGGTATCGCCTGCGGTCTGAACAACCTGCAGCTGATCCGTGCCGGTGAGCCTCTCGGCGGCAAGGCAAGTGCTGAGTCCGACTTCGCAACGGACGATGAGGAAGATTTCCTCGGCTAATACTCTCACCCAGGGGTGGCGGTGCAATCTGCCACCCCATTTGGGCTTTGCAAAGGAGCGGTAATTTATGAAAACACTCTCAATCGATATTGAAACCTACAGTGATCAGAACCTTGCCAAGTGTGGCGTTTACCGCTATGTGGAGTCGCCCGTTTTTGAAATTCTGCTGTTTTCCTACAGCATTGACGGCTCTCCGGTTCAGATCGTTGACCTTGCCTGCGGTGAAACCATCCCTGCGAATGTTGTTGCCGCCCTTACGGATGTCACCGTCACCAAATGGGCATTCAATGCCACCTTTGAACGCATCTGCCTATCTCGCTACCTTGGGTATCCCACTGGGGATTACCTTGAGCCGGATTCCTGGCGCTGCTCCATGATCTGGGCAGCAACGATGGGTCTTCCACTTTCCCTGGAAGGTGTCGGCGCAGTCCTTGGCTTGGAAAAGCAGAAGCTGACTGAAGGCAAGGAACTCATCAAATATTTCTGTCAGCCCTGTGCGCCTACAAAATCCAACGGTCAGCGCACACGCAATCTTCCTGCCCACGCCCCAGACAAGTGGCTGGCATTCAAAAAATATAACATCCGTGACGTGGAAACGGAAATGTCGATACAAACCCGCCTTGCCAAATATCCCGTGCCGGACATCGTGTGGGATGAATACCATCTTGACCAGGAAATCAACGACCGTGGTGTTGCCCTGGACATGGAACTGGTGCGGCAGGCCATTCAGATGGACGGTCGGTCCCGCACCGAACTGACCCAGGCAATGAAGGAACTGACTGCCTTGGAGAACCCCAACTCTGTGCAGCAGATGAAAGAATGGTTGTCCCTCAACGGTATGGAAACAGACACCCTCGGTAAAAAGGCTGTGGCTGAAATGCTCAAAACAGCCCCTCCGCAGTTGCAGACCGTTCTCACACTACGGCAGCAGCTTGCCAAATCCTCGGTAAAGAAGTACCAGGCAATGGAGACTGCCGTCTGCGCCGATGGCCGTGCTAGAGGAATGTTCCAGTTCTATGGTGCCAACCGCACAGGTCGATGGGCAGGACGCATCATTCAGATGCAGAATCTGCCCCAGAACCATTTGGTGGATCTGGCGGAAGCCCGCAGCCTCGTTCATAACGGTGATTTCAATGCTGTGGAAATGCTCTACGAAGATGTACCGGATACGCTGTCGCAGCTGATCCGCACCGCATTCGTTCCCCAGGATGACCGCAAATTCATCGTAGCGGACTTCTCTGCCATTGAAGCCCGTGTCATTGCCTGGATTGCCGGAGAAGAATGGCGGCAGAAAGTCTTTGCAGAGGGCAAGGACATCTACTGTGCCTCTGCCAGTCAGATGTTCGGTGTCCCCGTGGAAAAGCATGGCATCAATGGACACCTTCGACAGAAAGGCAAAATCGCAGAATTGGCTCTCGGCTATGGCGGCTCCGTTGGCGCTCTGAAAGCTATGGGCGCTTTGGAGATGGGGCTTGCCGAAGAAGAACTTCAGCCCCTGGTGCAGGCGTGGCGGGATGCCAACCCCAATATCACAAAACTGTGGTGGGATGTTGACCGTGCTGCTATGGATGCGGTTCGGTACAGGTACGAAACCGAAACCCACGGCATCATCTTCACCTACAAAAGTGGGATGCTGTTCATCACGCTGCCTTCCGGCAGACGCCTTGCCTATGTGAAGCCGAAAATCGGTGAAAACCAGTTCGGCGGAGACTGCATTACCTACGAAGGTGTCGGCGGCACAAAGAAATGGGAACGGCTCAACAGTTATGGCCCCAAATTCGTGGAGAACATTGTCCAGGCCACTGCCCGTGACCTGCTTTGCTACTCTATGCAGGCCCTTCGCTGTTGCTCCATTGTTATGCATATTCACGATGAAGTGGTCATTGAGGCTGATCGCCGGATGTCCCTGCAGGCCGTGTGCGACCAAATGGGTCGTGTTCCCGCCTGGGCAGAAGGTCTGCAACTGCGCGCTGACGGCTACGAGACAGATTTTTATAAAAAAGATTGACCGTTTTTCCGAAACGGCATTCTCGTTTCCATTTGGCATCAGAGATGGGAATAAGCCCATCCTGAAAGGAGCCAAATGATGAGTATCAACAAATTCAACTGTGAGGGGTATTACGACCCTACCGCCTACGAGGCAATGACTGCCGTGGAAAAGGAAGAAAAGGCGCTTCGTGCCTTCCGTCCCATCGTCTACATCTGCTCACCCTATGCTGGGGATGTGTCGGAAAATGTCGAAAACGCTCGAAGATACAGCCGTTTCGCCGTGGACAAGGGTTACATCCCCATTGCACCGCACCTGCTGTTCCCGCAATTCCTCAATGACAACAATCCCAAGGAACGTCAGCTGGGGTTGTTTTTCGGCAATGCCCTGATGAGCAAATGCGCAGAGGTTTGGGTCTTTGGAGACCGCATCTCTGCCGGGATGGAAGCTGAGATCCGCCGAGCCAAATGGAAAAGCTACCGTCTGCGCTATTTCACAGAAGGCTGTGAGGAGGTGCGACATGGCGTTTAAGACTGACTGTGGCGGTATTGCATTGACAATCGACGCCAAATTATCGAACAAGGCAACCACCTGGAACACTCGCTTGAGCCAGATTGGAAGGCACGACCACGAGGTCATCCTCGTGACCTTCTCTCTGTGCGACTTCGATTATATCTCCAAAATCGTGTCCAAGCGTGAGCGTGGCAAAGGCATCACCATCATTTGCAACAGCAAGTATGAAATCAATGCTTATCACATCAAGAAGGCGTTCCCGGACTTGAAAATCTATGTCAATCCGTATGCACACGCAAAACTGGCCTTGATCGGGCCGGAGACCGTATGGCTTTCCTCCGAGAACCTGGGCAAGAAAAAGAACACCTT
>JAZNNW010000069.1:0-12409 GCA_045580485.1 Candidatus Avilachnospira sp.
TCTCAGGTTCTCGCCCTACACATAAAAGAAAATTCCAAACTCAACCTAAAGGTCAAATTTGGAATTTTGGTCGAGGTGACAGGGCTCGAACCTGCGGCATCTAGTTCCCAAAGAGTTTCTGGAACGTTTTTCTGCTAAGAAAGCGTTATTTCGGCTCTTTTTTGCCTATATTTTGCCTTTTTCTGCCCTTTTTGCTCTGATTTTTACGATGAAATTTTCTGTTCTTTTTCCATAAGTGGTCAAATAAGTGGTCAAATACGAAAGCCACCCGAAAACTTTTACGAATTCGGGTGGCTTATTTTTGTCTCTTGTCACCGTCAGTTTAACTCTGTTTGGAAATAAAGTCAAGTCATTTGCAGATTAATTTGTCACCTATTTATCCTCCTCGGTTGTTGTATATATAGTGTCACAAAATCGAAAGATTTTTCGTTATTAGTATGTGGAGGTGGATTCAAATGGGATTACGAATAGTTTTTGCAAATCGGTATATTAAACAAGGAGATGTGTTTCACTTAGCCAAAGAGTATTATAGATACATAGTGAAGCACCCAAAGATAGAGAACCGAAAAGACTGGTGTCAACTTAAATCTGCAGCAGAGAATATAATCGTTTGGCATCGGATGAAATCAAGTTACTGTGAACCAGTTAGCGAAACCGATTATCGAGATTTTTTACGATTCTATACTTCCCTTGAGGTGAAAGATAGAAATATATTGTTTGTACCATCAAGAAAGTCAAGAAGATATTTAATTCGTGTAAATAAAATAATAAATCAAAATCAATAGTCAACCCAAGCCATCATAGAAAATGTGATGGCTTTTTATTTCTGTAGAAAGGAGAATGCAAAATGCGAGAGCAAACAAATCTAAATGGTGTGAAATCAGTTGCAAAAGCGTTGCTTATGCTTGACATTCATTTGACTGACTACTCACCTGTAATTGTTCAGCACCCCTTCACATCAAGCGGAATGGTGGCAGCTCCCACTGAAAATGGACTCGCAATGTTGGATATCACCCAAGGAGATGAGAACTTAAATGCATGGCGTGGGCTGATAGTGAAGCAAATCGATCAAGCAAAAAATGCCTATCATATTTATATGATGCTAAACAAACCATACGCACTTTCTTTCCTCAGCCTTGCAGAACCTCATCTGTCGCAAAAGGACTTTTCTGAAATATTAGCAGATGCATGGATCCGGTCAGAAAATCCAAATATGGATAAGAACTTCGTAAAGAAAAACCTCGTGGATATGTTCAAGAAAGCAGACAAATCCATTTTGATGGACGGCGAAGAAAAAGAACAGTTTGATAGTTTTGAAGATACCGTAACAATATATCGCGGTGTGACTTCGTATAACGCAAAGAACATCAAAGCTCTATCTTGGACAACCGACTATCAGACGGCCGAATGGTTTGCACATAGATTTGGCGAAGAAGGAACAGTATACCAAGCTCAGATTGGCAAGGAACATATCCTTGCTTTTTTTAATGGCAGAAACGAGTCGGAAGTAATTGTGGATCCCAAGCACCTAACCAATATCACTGAAGCTCAAGATATGAGCAATGGAATGACAATGAAACAGTAAAGGAGAAGAACTCAAATGAAAGAAACCTATAAAGTAAAATTACCCAAGCATATCGTTATCGGCGATCCGAACTACTTTAAAGAATTTACCGGTAGCGAATTGGAACGGCTTACAGTCGACTACGACGTATCAAAGAACTTTACGGATGCAAGAGTAACCATTGAGTCTTCCCCGTGCGAAGATATGCCGGAGTTGACGTTGCTTGATATGACCATCTATCTTGCACCGAAGTCAACGATGCATACCTACCTCGAAGGTATGATCTATAAGTCGCAAAACCACACAGAGAAAGATATCGGTGTCGATACGGCTAAGTATCTGTTAGAGGTGGATGGTAAGAGCGACACCATCTATACTGCAGCAGACGGATGCTGGGGTTCGTTCCAAGAAATTTTCCGTGAGATGAATGGTAAAAAGATGGTTGATGCTGTAATCATAAACCTTGGCTTCCCCGATGACTTTGAGGATATTGATAGACTGCGAGAGCGAGTCAATTATTTCTTCGAAGATGTAGAACAAGTACCAAATGCATTTGAGGACGAAGACGAAACAATGAATATTGGAGGGATTCAGCAATGATAAATGCTATTATCAATCACAAAGACAATACAGCAGTGGTCGAATTTCCGATGGATCTGTACAAGCTGTATCAGGACCTTCACGACATCGGTTATCAAGGCGGCCCACACAGAGTAAAACTGACCGATAATGAAGAAGACGATATCCGTGTGAAGCTTTATTCCGATAACGATTTTGGTAACCATCTGATTCGACTGTTCAAGGAAACCGACACATTGGAAGACGTGCATACGGTGGTTGGTGCAATCGACATCGCACCGGATGAGGTTAAAGAGCAGCTTGAAGAATATGTGCTTCACGACCAGCTCGATACCAAAGAGGAATTGTTCAGCACCCTAAGAGAACTGAAAGAAGCCAACGCACCAATCGTAACTACTTTCTACTGTCCTTTGAGTGGTCAGTTTTATGATACGGAAGATGGTGGTATGAATGATGTGGACGGCCGATATCTGAGTGACTATCAGGATGAAATCCAAGAAAAGTTGGAACGTGAGCAGAATCCCGATTTTGAACTCGGCGACTACATCACTGACCATCCTACCGCAAACGCTAAGTTAAAAATGGCGGTGTGGTCTGTCGAGGAAATCGGCGGTGTTCTTTACGGCAGAATTGATTGCCGTTCTGCTGAATCTTTTACGGCAGAAGAAATCGCAGCTATCAAAGACGGTATCACCGGTCAGAATAGTGATGGATTCGGCGAAGGTTTTGAACAGAGAGAAATCCCCACAGACGATGGAGATATGTATGTCTCGTTCTGGCACCCCGGCGATGATTATTTCATCTATACCCAAGAGGAAATGGATGAGTATGTAAATCAAGGCGAAGGCTTCAAGATGGGAGGAATGTAATATATGGCTGTACGCTTTTCGGCGGTTAAGTTAACTGCCAATGAACAGGAATGCAAACTGCTTGTAAGCGGTGTGCCTACAAGTCTCAGTGACCTCGAAGGTTGGAGAATGTTTGAAAACTTCGTAGGAGAGTTTGACGAAGATACAAAAATCAATGTTCAGGTGGATACCTATCTGTACGGCGAAGGTGAAATCTTTGATGCAACTCCCGAAGAAGTGGCATATATGATGAAACGA
Organism: Candidatus Avilachnospira sp.; assembly: GCA_045580485.1. Taxonomy (GTDB): domain Bacteria; phylum Bacillota; class Clostridia; order Oscillospirales; family Oscillospiraceae; genus Avoscillospira. Next base: position 3,250 of record JAZNNW010000069.1, read on the forward strand.
CAAGCAGATGATTCCGATTTTCTCAACAGTAGGTGCAGCAATCTCGGAGTATTGGAATACGATGCAGATTGGTCACCAACAGAACTATTTGGAATGGAGATGAACTGATATGAGTATTTACTCAGATTGGAGCGCACAAGCAAAACGCTCAAGAGAACAGTATCCGCCCGGCACAAGAATCGAACTGCTTGGGATGGAAGATCCGTTCTCACCCATCGCACCCGGAACCCGTGGCACAGTCGATCACGTTGATGATGCCGGACAACTTCACATGCGATGGGATAACGGACGAACACTTGCAGTTGTCCCCGGCGAAGACTCTTTCAGAAAACTGACTGAGGAAGAAATCGCAGAGGAACAGAAGCAAGAAACCGAACAGGAAAACAACGAGAATATGGACGAGGACGATAGCGCCCCCGTCATGAGTATGTGAGGTGAAGTAACGAATAAAAGGTAGAGGTCGGATGCCATATGAGTATCCGATTTTTTGATATGTTCTCTGGCATCGGAGGATTCCGTTCGGGACTTGAACGAATAGGCGGTTTTGAATGTATCGGACATTGCGAAATCGATAAGTATGCAAACCAAGCCTATAACGCCATTTACGAACCGAAAGGAGAAATCTATTATGAAGATGCAAGAACAATCAACCCTAATGAATTACCCGATATCGACCTTATTTGCGCAGGATTTCCTTGTCAGGCTTTTTCAATTGCTGGACTGCGAGGTGGATTTAACGACTCAAGAGGAACTTTATTCTTTGAAATTGCCCGAATTGCCGCCGTTAAAAGACCTCCATTTTTGCTCCTTGAAAATGTTCCCGGACTCCTATCGCATGACGGCGGCTGGACGTTTGCGACCATCCTCACTTCGCTTTCTGAATTGGGGTACGATGTCGCATGGCAAGTGCTTAACAGCAAGAATTTCGGAGTTCCCCAATCCCGAAAGAGAGTGTATATTATCGGATATCTTAGAGAACGATGTCCCGGAGAAATACTTTCTTTCACAGAGTCAAATGTTAAGGCTCTTGAACAAATCCTTCCCGGACGTGAAGGTGACCGAGTTTACTCAACAGACGGAGTCTCTATCACCCTCACAAGTAATGCCGGAGGATTCGGAGGTAAAACCGGACTATACGAAATGAGCTTGCCAATTAAGTCTCTGACCAAGTCGGGATATCAGATCGCACACCCCGGAGATAGCATTGACCTTGCCTATCCGAACCTTAATACACGGAGAGGTAGAGTTGGTGATCAAATCGCTCATACCATTACACCCGGTGCAACACAGGGTGTATTTTTTATTGATATGAACGAGGGTGCAAAGTTGACAGAACACGCTCGCTGTATTACAGCAAGGCAAGATTCGGGAATCAGCAAACACAAAGGCGAACATTCCGGTGTATTCATCGAAGAAACAAGAGCTGTCCTTACTCCCGACCGTGAAAACAAACGGCAGCAAGGCAGACGTTTCAAAGAGAATGAAGAACCGATGTTTACAATCACCGCACAAGATAGGCATGGCGTAATGCGCTACGGTAGAGTTCGCAGACTGATGCCTATTGAGTGTTGGCGCCTACAAGGTTTCACAGATGAGCAGTTTTACAAAGCGGTGGCAACAGGTCTCAAGGATGGTCGTCTATACAAGATGGCAGGTAATGCAGTCAGCGTACCAGTCATTTCTGCTTTAGGAATGTTCATCAAATCAATCGCAGAAAAGCATAACATTGGAGGTGAAAACTAATGTTGACTAAGAAAGTCATGACACTTGAACTATCAAGGGAAAACGAATTCTCCGATGGGTACTTGTATAGATCTCTTGAACTTCCGGCATATGAACACGAAATCAGGGATGCACTACAGCAACTCCGTCAGAGAAGTGGCGACATTACGTCTGACCAAATCGCCATTTATAACAGCAAATATATTCCGCAGCTTGAAGACAAGAGATTTGACAGTCCTACAGTTGACGAACTGAACTTCTTTGCCAAGCGCCTTGCTGAAATGGATGAAACCGACTTGGCTATCATGCAAGCGCTTTGCTCTCGTTATATCAAAGACGATGACGAACTTGTTAGCATTAAAGACCTCATCAATATGACATACGGATTGGACAGCGTATCTGTCATTTCCAACGTCACAAACGATGAGCAGCTTGCTGACTTCGTTATGGAAAACGATATGCAAGACGATGTAGCGAGCGTTCCTGCAAACGCAAGATACCTCTTGGACAAAGCAAGAATCGGCAAGTTACAGCGAGAGATGGACGGTGGCGTATATAGTGGCAACCTCTATGTATGCACTGACCATTTTGAGATGCCGAAGGTATATGACGGCATGACTTTGCCCGAATACACGCATGAACCTTGGTTTGCGTTCAAGCTGGAGGTGGCTCAGGCTCCTCAGACTGACGAACCCTTAACCGAGCCAAGCGAATGGATAACCCTGCCGATGACGGACAAAGCAATGAGAGAAGTTGCGGAAAGGCACAATGCAACGAGTTTAAAAGACCTCGTATATTATGATTTTGTGTCAATCGTGGATCAGATCACAACGGATGATTTCACAGACATGGCAGATATCGAAAAGCTGAATGCGTTGGCTTTCACTATGGCTGAGATGTCGCCGGATGAACAGATTACTTTCAAGGCAGCCCTCGAAGCTGAAAGAAAGCACGGTATCAACCTTGACGATATACTGAACATCTCAAACAACCTTCACCGTTATGAGATGAACACATGTTGTGAAGGCGCCTCAGACTTCTTCAAACAGTATCTGCTCACGCACATGGATACCAAATTTGATGAACGATGGCTGGACCCTCTTGTCTATCGGCGTGAAGGTAGCAGACTACTCGAAAAGCTCGGTGCTACGGTAACGGACTACGGCATTATTTCCTCTGCCGGTGGCTCGCTTTACAAGCTCGTGTCCTATGATTCAGATGAAACAGTAACGGAAGATGTTGCTCCCGATGAAGACGAGGATATGGGTGAAGATGAAGGGATGGTGATGAGTTTGTGACCTACGATGAATTCAGTGCCAAACTCGAAAAGGTAATAACTGAACACGACTGCACCGATAACACTGGTGATTTTCAATGTGATCAAACAGGCGGTTTTCCGACCTCCCTTTGTGTCTGTTGGGAAAAAGGTGTGGCTTGGCTGATGCTCAATTACAACATGGCAGAAGACGGTCAAGACCTCACCGCCTGTGAGCAAGGCGTTGCTGACTTCGGTATTCGCTTGTGTTGTGATGTCGACCAATTCAACGATATTCTGAAAGAACTCGGCGATGATGCGTATGACATCGGCTTTCTGTCACCCAATGAAGACGAAGGGATGTGTGTAACATGACAGAACTTGCATGGCTCATTGTAGGATTATTAATTGGTGGCTGTATCGGTGTAACCCTTATGTGCTGCTTACAACTCAACCGTGTCAATGACTACGAATCAGAGATACGGAAACTCAAAGAACAACTGAAGAAGGAAAACCGCTGAAAGATTGGCTTGGTGTTTTAGTAACGCCAAGCCTTTCGTTTTCCTTTGGAAAGCGAGGTGATTATCATAAAAACCCCTGTATCAAGGGTGGGTAACAAAACCTCGATTCTTCACATTTTGTATGCGGTGTTTCCGTTAAAATACGGAAAGTTTATCGATGTATTCGGTGGTTCGGGCAGCGTATTGCTCGGCAATCCCAAGCCTCCTTCCTTTGAGGTTTACAACGACTTTGATAAGAACCTTGTCAACTTGTTTCGTTGTATGAAGGAACGGACGATGGCAACCATCCGAGAAATCGGATTCTGCAACCTTAACTCCCGTGAGGATTTTACAGCGATCAAGAAATTCTTTGAAAACGAAGAATTTCCCGAATCGTATCTTAGTGAGGAATTACTACTCACGGAAATAATGTTCCCACCGCTTGAAGCAAACGAATTAAAGGAGTTGAGAACTCGGATAACAACTGACTATGACGTGCGTAGAGCCGCCATGTTCTTAAAACTACTCCGCTACAGTTATTCAAGCAGTGGTAAATCGTTCGCATCGCAGCCATTTGATATCCGAAAGCTGTTCGGTCTTATTTCTCAACTGCAACACCGAATGGCAAATGTGATAGTCGAGAATCAGGACTTCGAAACCCTTATTAAGCACTACGACCGACCGGATGCCTTCTTCTATGCAGATCCACCGTATTTTTCAACGGAAGATATGTACGATGTAGGATTCGGTTGGGATGACCACGTTCGGCTTCGTGACACGCTGAAAAACATTAAAGGAAAGTTCCTTCTTTCCTATAATGACTGTCCCGAAATTAGAGAACTCTATGAAGGTTTTTCAATATTCGATTTCTCTCGAACACATTCGATGGCACAGCGTTATGAAGCCGGAAAAAAGTTTGGCGAACTCCTCATCGGTAACTATGACTTATATGAGAGAGAACGCAACAAACCCCAACAGTTAACTCTCTTCAATGTCTATGGATTTGAAGAAGATTACGATTATGAAAAAGTATTAAAGGAGTGTATTATATCGTGCAAAATCAGGAATTAAAGGATACCCTATACGAACTCTGCGACATTGTTGCAGAAGAACTCGATAAACGCAGTTATACGGCGGTAATGATTCCGGTGCCAACCGAAATGCTGATGAAAGCAGACATTCGCCCTAACGATAAGCTGATGATTACTGCGGAAGACGGCAAGTTAACTATTCAGGCAGCTTGCAGAGTGGAATGCGGTGGCGACTGCGATGAATGTCCTGTAAGCAAAATGGACTGTGACGGCGACTGTGAGAACTGTCCTTGTCGCTTTAACTGTGACGATAATGATGAAGAACCGGAGGAATATTTCAATGACTAAGATGCTTCGAATTCTCGGCAAGAGAGGCCGAATTACTATTCCGTATGAGATCAGACAGCGCGTAGGATTCGCCTATAACGATGTGCTTTCGTTTGAAGAATCCGCAGACGGCAAAGCGGTGCTTGTAAAGCGAGAAAAAATCTGCAACAACTGCGTTGCGGAGAGAATCCCCAAGGAAAAGGACAACGAAGTAACCTTGCTTGACTATCTCAATGAGTTGAGTCCCGAACAGCAGTTTGCTGCCTTTGTGCATTTGTCTATGAAGGTCGCTTCTTTGCAGGGCGGTGTCGCAAATGGCTAAACATGTAAGTGTGTATCTGTGGTCTTTGCGAGAAGCTCAAAAGCTGGGCGAAGTTGATAGGTGGAGAGAATCCTATAAAGAGAACTGCACCTGCGCTCGTGCAATCGAGCAAGCCATTGATGACAACTATGCAGATAACCGACTGAATACCGATGCAGCCAAAGACATCATCAAAAGGTTTGGCTATAACCGTGTCAATTGGGTTCTTGCGAACACAATTCAACGAAAAGAAGCGGATGGGAGGTTTAGTCAGTCCAACAAAGATTGGGCAAAAGGATTTTATATCCCCAATGATGACGTTCGTTGGCACTTTGAGGTGACATCTCATCCCGGCTTGACGGATTTGTTTGTAAATCGTGTGCGTAATGAATGGCAGTCCCTCGGACTGTTCGACCGCAGTCACTGTACTGATGAAGGCGACTACGAAGGTAAGTTGGTAGTTCTGCATCCTTCCACCTTAAAGGATGAGTATAAAACACCCGAAGACCAGTTATTCTTTGCTACAAGTGGGTTCGGTTGTGATCCTACGAAAATGGGAACTGCCGTTTACGGCTTCTTCCTCAAGGACGATGAACACACTCATTTTCGCAGGTCGGATTTTATCGGCGTAATCAAGGATGAATGTGTTCCCGATTGGGCAAAGGAAAAGCTCGAAGCCCTTAATTCGAGCGAATCGAAAGATATCAGTATGGGAGGTATGCAACAGTGAGAGTTAATATCTATCACATTAATAAAGAACGGGATGTCAACAACAAACTCTATTCCGTATATCAGAACGGAGAAACGGTTGACCCCTCCATCTATGATGAGGTATTCAGTGCAGAGCTTGATACCTCAAATCTCGAAGAAATCCACAGAATGATGAAGTTCGAAGGCCATCCGCTGATGAGAGCCGCGAACCTTACCGTGTCTGATGTTGTCGTCGTGAACGGTAGAGCGCATATCTGTCAGCCTCGTGGATTTGAGGAAATCGACTTCGACACAAGTAAAACGCATAAACCGGATAACCTCATGCGCGTGGTATATGTCGAACCCAACAAACCTGCCTACGTTGCAGATGTCGAGCATACGCTGGAGGCAGAACAAAAGGCGGTCGGCGGTGGACTCATTCAGACTCTTTATTTGGATGATGATAATACTTGCATCATCTGCAATGAAGAAGCAAAGCTCAACGGTATGGAAGGCAACAGACGGTTCGGAGATGGTTCCTCAATCATCGCCGGTCCGTTTTTTGTTTGTGGTCTTACCGAAGATGACTTTAGATCGTTAACCGATGAGGAGGTGGAGAAATATATGGACAAGTTTGCTGTGCCTGACCAAATCAGTCAGGACGAAGTCGAAGCCGATATGGGCTTCACATTTATCCCCATGTAATAAAGACGAAAGTGAGGTAATACCTAATGGCAACAAAGAAAAACAACGGCAGTAAGTCAAAAGCGAAAGAAACCGAGAAGAAAACTGATCCTGTTGCAACTCAACCCGAAGCAACCGATAAGCCTCAGTACAGAGTGCCGTATATTTCGGCACGAATCGACCGGATGGTAGATTTTGAAGGCAGCAAGGTAAAGGCGTTTGCAAGTGCCACTATCGGTAATCACTTTGCAGTACACGGTTTCAAGGTTATCGAAAATGATGCCGGCGAACTTTCTGTTTTGAATCCCTCTACCAAGGGTTCTGATGGCAAGTATTATGATGACTTCCATGCTATCAGCAAGGAAGGTCGTGAGGCAATCAACGGATATATCCTTGACGCTTACGAACAGAAGCTCGAAGAAATTCAAGCTGAGGAACAAGGTGAAGACCAATCCGATGCAATCGATGAAGACCAAACGGCTGGACCGAGTATGAGTCAGTAATCGAAACTTTTGAAAAGTCGCTGGACTTTTCGCTAAGTTTAGGTAATGTGTAGTTAGAGGTGATAATTTATGTTGAAAAAAGTACTATCAATAATCCTTGCAGGGATACTGCTCTTAACCCTAACTGCATGTTCGAAAGAGTTAAGTGGAACAGCGAAAAAGACTGGCGATGAAGTGACTGTGAGTCAAACGATAAGTGTAACATCAGACCAACAGAAAAAAGAAGAAATCGAAGATGCTGAGGACACCACTGCCGCTGACTCCGAAATAGTCACAGAAAACTCCGACACTACTTCACAAACGGATGACACAGTGCCGGAAACGACAGAGAAAAAAGAGCCTGTCAAAACCGAGTCGAAGCCACCGCAAACCGCTACGACTCAAACTGAAAAGCCAAAACCAAACACAGAGAAAGCTACCACAACCACCACTTCAAAAGAAACTACAGCCGATGAAGTAGCTGAGGAAAAACCTATTGAAACCGATCAAACCAACCCTCAACCAGTCCCCGTACCAAGCACGACAGAAATAGAGCAAAAAGTCGCTGAGTATATCAATCAGTATCGAGTGGCTCAAGGAAATACAAGCGCAGTCGTACTGCCCGGACTCACAAAAGTGGCAAGGTACAGAGCGAACCAGTTAATTACAAACTTCGCTCACATTAATGGCAGATCGGTATGCGCTGAACTCAAATACGGAAGGTATGTGGACTTGACCGAATACGGTCTCCCCGAATCAGACAACTACTATGAAGGCTATGACCGAGAAGCTATCTGTAAGGGAGATTGGAGTGGCACGGCTGACCAAATCGCAAAACGAATTGCGGAAGGGTTTAAAAACAGTAGCAAGCATTGGGAATATGTAGGTGCTTCGGAATACGGCTACTTGGCGGTAGGCATCACATATAACAGTGCAAACAAGACTTGGTACGGCTGTATATGTATGAGTATGGAAAATTACGGTGGCTAAGACTCAAACAAACGATAGAACGCTTGGATAAAACCGAGCGTTCTTTTTATTTCAAAAATCAGAAAGGATGATTGATTAATGAAATCTATCAGTAAGAATTGGACGAGAGCGATGGCGATGCTTCTCTCTGTTGTAATGCTTCTTGCAGCATTTCCTATGAACGCCTTCGCCGCAGTTGCCTCTGACCTGCCCGACAATATGGCAGACCACGCAATTCTTCGTGCGCTTGAATACACCGGATATGACGTCCAAAAGCAGAAAGATGATGGAACCTTGTATCAGTCCGGTAGTTACGGTTCAAGAACCCCTGCGGCTGTGCTTTCAGATATTTCCTACGGCACAAGCACTTCGGGTAAAGAAACGGTTGCTGACAGTTCTACGGTAACCGGTCTTGCACCTAATATTGCAAGGTTCGAACAGTACGGCTTGTGCTGTGCATCTTTCGTCACTTATTTCGTCTGTAACTATCTGCCTAATATCGAAGGTGCAGATACACAGTTCATCCTCGATGCTATCAATGCAACCGGAATGAACTCTCAGGCGGTTGTGACTTGGCAAACAGCACTCAACAAACTCGCTAACGAAGGAAAGGTTGAAAAGATCGGCACAAGTTCCTCCAACGTGGACAGAACCAAACTTGCACCCGGCGACCTTATCATCTTTGGTACTGCGGAAAACTCTCACACTCATATCGCCGTATATTCTGGCACCTATAAAGGCACGGACTTCCTCATCCATGTCGGTAACGACAGAGGCCCCGAAATTATGCCTGTAGCTTGGATGAGTCAGGCTGGTGACAAGTCCTCTTATCCCAACGCCTACTATCATCTTCCCGAAGAAATCTTCGAAGATGATGGCTATATCGAGGTGTATAAGAAGGACACCGATGGCAAAGCATTGTCCGGTGCAATCTTCCAAGTGACCGATTCTGCGACAGGTGCCAAGTATACGCTCGGCCCCACTAACGCAAGCGGATATGCAAAGGTGCAGGTACCTTATTCAACCTACACCGTGAAGGAAACCGTATTCCCGACCAACTACAGAGCATATGGCACTTCCTCTTGGACGGTAACCCTCAACAGTAGCTCGCCCAACGGTACGATTACCATCAATGCAGTGAACGAGTTAATCCCCGGCAACTGCAAGATCGTAAAGACCAGTGAGGACGGCAAGGTCGA
>JAZNNW010000070.1:0-19460 GCA_045580485.1 Candidatus Avilachnospira sp.
GCCTTAACTGCTTTTTCTAAAGCCAATCGTTCCATACCGTTGATGTAACGACCTTCATCCGGCAGACGAATCGGCTGTTTTACTAAATTAGCCAGCACCCTGGCGGCTTCGGTATTGGTCATAACATTACCTCAGTTGTTCACATAAAGGATGATGCAGGGTTTCCAGAACGGCTCATATTTGGCGAGTTCTTCTTTTAACAGGGCATCCCAGTCGTCGTTGGTTGCAATTCCCCACAGTTCCTCGTGCTGATTGTAAAGAACGTCCGACAAAGTTTCCTCGAAGTCATCTCTATCGGTGTAGCACAAACAGTCGTTTACAGTCTGCCAGCAGTCGAGGTATTCGCCCACATAGGCGTTTACATGGGAACAGGAGGTGTATGAAAAATCGCCCTGGCTGGCATCTTCACCAGCGAAAATCAGCAACGGGAGATCGGGATGATCGATAATGAGCTGCCGGAGTTCGTCCGTCGCATGAAGCAATCCCGTTGATTTACGTTCGTCTGCGGTCATTGGAAAGGCTCCTTTCATTTTCAACTAACTTCCGTCCACAGTTGGGGCAAAACCTGGGAGTATAGTAACCGATCAGACCCCAGCGCATGGATTTTCGGTCAAATTCTTCCATGATAATTTCCACGGGTTTCCCGGCACCAGAACGAAGCATCATTCGTTTTCCGTCAACAGAATCGCCCAAAGTGACATAGGACAAATCGTTATCGGGTCTTAACTCAGGATCTACGAATGCGTTGTTGCACATACCACAGGCGGGAATATTTTCGGGTCTATCAACAAGAGCCATAATGTGTCACCTCATTCACTTGCTTTGAAATTGTAGATGGGCTTGACGATCTTGAGGATTTCCACGGTATCAGCGATATTTTCTATGATTTCAACCATGGTTTTATAAACCATCGGGCTTTCATCGATAGTGGACTGATTGACGGAAGTGGTGAAAATACCCTTCATGGAGTTTTCAAATTCCTCAAGAGATACAGTTTCTTTTGCTTTACTCCGGCTCATAATACGACCCGCACCATGAGGGGCAGAGCAATTCCAATCTTCATTACCCTTGCCAACACCGATGATGCAACCGTCACGCATATTGATCGGAATTAGTAGTTTTTCGCCAGCTTTGGCGGAGATGGCACCCTTGCGAACCAGGTTGGAACCAAACTCAATATAATTGTGGATGGTTTCAAATGCACCAAGAGAGCGCCAGCCCATTTCATCAATGATGGCGGAAGCGATAGCATTGCGATTGAGAACGGCGAATCTCTGACAGATTGCCATATCGTGAAGGTAGTCATCACGGTACTTTCCAGTCAGATAACAGAGGTCTTTTGGAATACCCAGGGGATTAGGATGGAATTTACGATGAAGTTCTGTGATGGCTTTCTGGATCTCCGACTTACGCCCCTTGGCTTTATACTCGGCAATCAGCTTTTCCTGCATAGCGTAGAGTTCATCCTTACCTTGCATGATTTCAACGGCGAGTTTCTGATAATACTCCGCCACCTGTTTGCCAAGATTGCGACTACCAGTGTGGATAATCAGATACTTCCCACCCTCGGAATCGGTATCAATTTCGATGAAATGATTACCTCCGCCAAGAGTACCGATGCTACGCTCAAGACGTTTGGTGTCTTTCAGTTCCCGGAAGCAGCGAAGCTGTTGAAGTTCATCGAAGCGGATCCATCTCCCGTCATGCACGTTACGTCCGCTGGGAATGCGCTTTCGGATGGCAGAATCGAGAGCAGTAAAATCGATTTCAATATTGCCGAGTTCCACGGTCAACATACCACAACCGATATCGACACCGACGATGTTAGGAATAACCTTGTCGCCCAAATCAGCAGTAAAACCGATTACGCATCCAGCACCAGCGTGAACGTCCGGCATAATACGCACTTTACAGTTTGCGAAAGCTGGCTGCTTGACAAGGGTGTAAATCTGATTTAGAGCTTCGGGTTCGATGTTTTCAGTAAAGATTTTGAGATCACTCATTGTTTTTCACCTCAAGTATTATTTATTCCAGGGCGTGAAGTTCACGATCTTTGCCAGCAGGGTTTCGGGATGACCATCGAAACAGATTGCCCGGTCGTCGATATAGACGATGGCGGGAGGTTTTTCCATCTTGATAGCATCCACTTTGATTCTGTGTTCCCAGAGGTAATCACGCACGGCTTTCAGACCTTCACGAGTTGAACAGCGGGTAGACACTACAACGACTTCATATCCGGCTGCACGGATGTTGTCGATAGTTTCCTTGATACCGGGGACAGGGGGATCGGGGATAACCCCGACTCCCTGCCAGCCGCTGATATAACTATGGATGACTCCATCAAAATCGAACACAACGGTCTGTTTGTTCATTCCTTCTTACCTCCGCAGTTCTCATGGCAGATGATACGACCGCTCTTACACTTGGGTACCAGCATGAAATGCAATGCGGAGGGCACCTGGGAGATCATTTCTCTTACCAAATTACGGATTTCCCACTGCGCCCGAAGACACAGCCGCTCGTTCGCCAGATGAATCAGCTCTCTCAGATTGCAGGAGAGGTAGAGAGAGGTTTCACAGGCGTTGGGGAGAACATACCGGGCATCCTCATTGGGGACACCTTTTGCCTGATAAGTTTCGTACCAGTCCTTGATATCCTCCATATCATTGGCGAATACTCCATCACCAATGGAAGGAGGAGTGACAAAACCGAAACCATCCTCAGAGCAGTAACGCTGACTGCGCTGGGTAAAGCTGCAATGACGGTGCCGGACGAGCTGATGGGAACAGGCTCGGGAGATACCTTCGATTTTGAAGGTAAAGTAAATGTGCTCGAAGACACTGTGATGACCATTGCGGTACAGGTGCTTCACCAGACCCATGGCATTGCTGGGATCGCTGTCATAACAGATGCTGGCAATCTGAGCAATGGTTTCGATGGGATTGGGAGTTGCCTGGATAAGAGTAACTTTCATTGGTTATACCTCCTTAATAGGGCGTTCTTTCAGCCAACGCCGCCATGCAAAGAACCGAATCATGGGCGGCTCACGTTTCAGCCAGCTCTCGAATCTCTGGGTGTACGCCAGATTCACGAGATACCGACGTTTCTTCTCTCTGCTTTCGCTCATAGAGATACTCCTTCTAATTGAATTATTTCTTCACCGGGAAGGGCAAACCGAAATCGGTTCGCTTGATTTTGCACTGAGGTTCACCGTCTTTCCAGAAGACCAAACCTTCGTGGGCAGGGTTTTCGATAAGCCATTTGCGAATGCCCTCGATAGTACGCTCGACTCTTACGGTAACATCTCCGTGACGACACAATCTGTCATGGTTCAGATCGTAAGGGTTATTCTGGAAATGAAGACCGATAGCTTCATAAGTACCGTCTTTCAAAACAAAAGGTTGCGAACGACTGGTGTAATCGAGAGCGGCAAGAAACCACTTGTCAGAAGGATTATCTGCGGAAATCTTTACCCAATGGGGATGGTGCCCTGTAACGGGATCCGGCGGGCAACAAGGGATGGCACCCTCAGGGGCTTTCTTTCCCTTTTTGGCATCATATCTCTTGTAGAACTCACCGTTGATGATGGCGCAACAGCTACCATCAAGTTTAACAGTTGCAACACCTTCTCCGTTCAATACCCATTCCATGCCGGGATGAACAGTATCGGTGATACCGACAATGCGGTGATTTTCAAATACTCTCTCAAAGAGAGTGGGGATTTTCTTCATGGGGTTTTTCTCCTTTCTCTTGGAGTAGTAACATATCGTACCCGCTACGGATGAACCGCAGAGTCTTTTCATGGTTGCACCGATTACCCAGATAGGTGTAGATCAGTCGCATATCCATTTAGGTGAAGTCGGTTCCACAGAAACGATTGATACCCATTCTGTGATACCGATGTACCTGTTTGTTACGGGATTCGCTATCGAAATGCTGACTCTTGAATGCTTCTCTGGAAAGCCATTCCAGCAGTTTGGCGATGACATCTTCCTCAGTTTCGCAGTCAGCCAGGATGAAATAGGAATTTACCCTGCGGTGAGGGTCTGCGATAAATTCCAGATGGGTATTGATGATGGAATCCGGGAAAGCTGCTCCCAGACGTTCAGTGATATCAGTTCCTACCATTTTTGATTTTCTCCAGTGTAGATTGGAACTCTAACCAATCCTCAAAGTAATTGTTGAGAACGTACAGTTCGTCACGGTGTTCATCCGTGTTGAAATTGTGTCCCCAGAGAGCTTTGCGGATAGGAGCAAGTCGTTTGTTATATTCCTTGACATTACCGATGGCAAACGTAGCTGCTTGCGGGGTGCCGTTCGGAGAGAAATAAAGATACCATTTCCATTTGTATTTGCGGTTGTGGCGATCTTTGGTAGTAGGACGGAAACAGATGTAACCATACCGTTTCGTCCAAATATTGATGGCGTAGTGCATTGCATTATCACCGTAAATGGTAATCCTACTACCGAGATCGATGTGACCTGTGAAGTGCTTCATCATCTGCCCTCCATACGATCAAACATGGAGGAGAGGACATTCAGCTCACGCCGTAACCGGACGATTGCATCCTGGATCTGCGTTTTGGTGGCACCCCGTTCAGCGATACCGTTATAGCTTGCGAGATATGCATGATCGGCTTTGTTGAGGGTGTTCCGGCGGTTTTCGTGGGTGATAACAGCCATGGTCAACCGCTTTTCCAGCTCATTGCAGAATTTCATTTGCTCAATGATATCAGTCATGGGAATCCCCCTTGACAGTGGAGATATTGTGCTTCACACGGTCACGTTCTTCGGCTTTCTTGGCGTTGTTCCAGCGATCCATGGTACCTACCAGATAACCAGTGATACGCCGAATGCGCTCGAAACGAACGCCTTTACCTAAATTCGTTTTATCAGACATTTTTTTCGCTCCCTTCTATGAGATCAGATATTCTCTTTGTAAAGCGGAGTGCCTTTAAGAAAATGCTCATTCAGTGCTTTATTCCACTGAGTATGGCACTCAGGACATACACGGATATTGTCGTGAGGAACGATACCTTTCGGAACGCTCACTAAACCCCAACCTTCCGGGTAAGGCTCGAATTTGTTCCATCGGGTATAACCGCCGTCGGTTTCACCTTCACCGACACATCTGCGAAAAACCTGGGCACCGCAGCGTTCACAGGTAGAAAGCTGACCATTTATCTGACTCACTGGTAATTCCTCCTACCAAAGATCAGATGAACCATGTCAAGCTGACCCTTCATGTGGTATATCTCACGTTCTGCTTCCTTGAGTCGGCAATGCAACTCAGCATTTTCAGCCCGGAGCTTTTCACGTTCGGGAATCTGTGCATCCAGCTCTTTCCTGAGAGCTTCGTTCTCAGCAACAATCAGATGCACATCTTTTTCGGGATGATACATTAGGTTATTCCTCCTTTACGGGTTGGTGGAGCCATTTCAAGCGGCACTCGAAGCAGTTAACAGAACCGAATTGATTCTGCGGTTGCTCGGAACAGGTGGATCCCCTGCAACCATCCAGCAGGAGCTGCGCCAATTCTTCGTCGGTCATGGATCGAATAACCTGGGCGTTGGTTTTCTGCCGGAAGTGGCGACAATCACGAAGTAAATCGGGACAGGGGGAGTCAACAACTCTTTCACACCAACCGCTTCTTTTCAAATTGGCACAATTCTTGCATTTAACATTTTTGGGCATGGATTTTACCTCCGTCAGAGCTTCCAGTGCATCGGCTGCTTTATCGAACAGCATACACCGTGTCAGATTTCGATCCGGTTTACATTCGGTACAGGGGCAGTTATCGCAGTCAGGTGCCCGGAGAGCTGCTATCAGATTTGCGATTTCCACATCGCACCTCCTTGACTACGGTGATGTTTTTACAGGGACAGTCCAGGGGACAGTCACGACAATCGAGCTGTTCTCCCCAGACCTCCCAATATGAGTAATTAACAATACACCGTGGGTTGACGACCTTTACAGCCATCAGTTACCGACATCCACGATAATGCCGTTACCGGAATCGGTCATCACTTCGGGCAGCTTACCGTCCCACTTGTCGTAAAACTGCTGGGTCAGCACTTCATCGGTCAGAGATTCGGAAATGATACGGTTTGCTTCTGCCAGAGCTTCTGCTTCGGACACAATACGCTGGTTTTCGTTCTCCTGGGTGGTCAGCTTCATTTCGGAGGAGAACTTCTCGTTGATGGAGGTCTGGATATCGGGGTCATCGTATTCCAGACCGTCCTTCATACCCAGAACGGTGATGGTGATACCACGCTCGGCAAAATAAGTAGTGACATCGTCCCGGACGGATTTCATAATGTCTTCTTTCTGAGTGAGAATCTCATTCAGAGTCCGGGAAGCACATTCCTCCACAAACTTGGACTCCACACGGGCACGGATTTCGCTGTCCATGATTTCGGACAGGGGTTTATTGTTGTAGCAGTAAAGGAACTTGACGGCATCTTCTTCGGAGTAAATCTGAGCGGAGCAGTTCATGCCAGCGGAGAAACCGATGGATTCGGAAGATTCAGCGTAAATCGCCTGATTGACTGCGGAGGTGCCAACACCGTCGGTAGAACTCCATTCACGGGTGACGGGGGAGCGGTCAACGATAATCAGAGCCATGGTGTCACGGTATTCACCCATCCAGTGCTTACGTCCGGTCTGTACCCAGCGGTGAGGAATCTGGATTTCCTTGGTGGAAACCTTGGCTTGCATCAGCATTTCTTCGGACTCGAAACTCGCCTGATTGGAGGTGTCACCGATCAGAGGAATCAGGAATGCAGTCTGGTGGGGTTCGATGGTGACGAACTCAGGCTCGTCATAGGGCTTACGGCAAGCGGTGAACATGGTCAGACACATGACCAGAATCAGCAGCAGAGAGATAATCTTTTTCATATCAGTTTTTCTCCTTATAGATAGATTTGATGAATTTGTAGATTTCACGAGCGATGTCCCAGATGAACCAGAGAACAATCAATCCCGTTACGAACTTGGCGATGTTCTGGAAGGAAAAGTACATTCTCAGCAGCATGAAAGCAGAGGTGGAGTTTTCCATCTGTCCCAGGGCAATCAGATTCGGGACGGTCGGATTTTCGATAATAGCCAGAGTAATAATTGTGATGGCAGCGAATTTGACAATCCGACTCAGAATCTTAATGATGAATTTCTTGGTGCTCATAGATCTTCCTTATTTGTTAGGGACATTATTGTCCTTGGCAAGCGCAGCTTCGGCATCCTCACGGGTGAGAAATACGTCCTTACCGATACCCGGTTTACGGAAGTTCTTCTCATAAACCGCTTCGGCGGCGTGATACCGAACCTTGTTGTGGCGATTGATATAGATATACACAACCTCCATGGGGACGATCTTACCTTCAATGATGGTGTAGACAACGTTACCAATCTTACAATCAAGGGGTACGACGGGTCGTCTGCGATCCCCCTTGCGGGGAGGTTTCGGAACGTACATCCAATGCGTAATGTTGGTTACGGGTGCATCAAAAAGACAATCGAACCACTGCCCGTTTGAGAAATTCGCAGGGACAACACGGGTTTCACAGCCGTCATTTTTATAGGCGAGAACGTCTGCATCGTTACGGGGCAAATGTTCTTCCACAGAAACCCAGCAAGTGCCCAGGGGATCATCCAGAATTTCTGCGATTTTGTTGTAATAACCAGCACAGTTATCACGGGCGATACAACTCAAACAGTTTCCGGCATCGGCGGGAGGGGTAGCACAGTGTCGCATCAGATCGGCTGCGCCCATCCGGGTGAGTTTGATTTCTTCGGGCTGAGAACAGGTCATACAGAAGAACCTCCTTCCGGGAGCGGGGGTAAGGGCATCCAGTGGGTGACACAATCTCCATTGGACAACCAGTGACCACCGGAATAATGGTAATTTTCCATGATGACATCCTCACTCAGCGGCTCGAATCTCATGTAACACAGGACTCTTGTCTGCTTCGGAGGTAATGCAGTTTCTATGGGCATCCAGCCCGGAGCAGGAAAGTTTTTCAACCGCTCTGCAACATCATCGGGCAAAATCCGGGGTTCAAACCGCCACTTCTTAGCGTTGTCACCAATGAGCTTATGCAGACGGGCGACTGCCAGCATGGGACTGTCTTCACAGATACCAAACTGGAATTTCTTGGCTACGGTGTTATACATACCGTACTTTTTACCGGGAGTACCGTAGTAGTAAACATGACGTTTCATCAGGTGTTTTCCTTTCTAAGTTTCAGATACTCTTTATAAGAAATGCCCATACACTTAGCTGCGAACCGCAGTGCGTGTTTCTTATCACCAAAGGATCCGGGGATGGGCTTCTTCGGTGTGGCGGATTCGTGGACATAGTAACGACCGCCCTTTTCTTTGGCTATCAGGTGGGTAAGCTCCATAGGATGTTCTCCAATCAGTTTTGAATAAGTTCAGCTCGATACAGAGCCTTACGGTCGATCATTCTCTGTGCATACGACATCTGCCAAGACATAAACCATCCTTGGTGAATGATTTGATTGCCGTGATATACATGAGCTTGTGACCGTAATTCATCGAGGGAGGTGATTAAGGCACCCTTCCGATATTTGCGTATATAAGCCATATCGTTACCTCTTATAGCGAGTTACGCTGTTTACGATGGTCTGCAACTCATTCCGGGGAAGAACCGGGTCACAGGCGACCGTATTGGCGTAAATCAGCTCGTCGTAGATTTGCTGTTTGGTATAACCCTGGTTGTGGAGCATACCAGCGAGAGAAGTCAGACAGATGTTTCGGCATCCGTCCGGGATGCGGGGATAGACGGGGCGCAGTTTGATGCGTGTACCCTGGGGAAGTTCCCAGATGGGAGTGTAAATCCGGCTACCGATGGATTTATCGGGGTTCTCAGCTCTGGTTTCCGGGAAGTATTTTTCGAGTATGTAATCGATGGCTTCCTGGTTTTCCACGATGGTGTCGTACAACAGCACATCACCAGTGGTGATAAAGAAACGAGCGGATTTGTAGATTTCCACGCCCTTGAGATTGTTTTTTCCCTTGAACGGCAAGGATCCTTTGAGGAAGATGTGGAATCCTCTCCCGCTTTTCGATTTCTCGGTATAGCTTTTACACTTTCCGATGATGTCGGCAGCGAGGGCGGAGAGGAAACCGTCTTCGTCAAATCCTGCATCGATATCGATTCCGATGATACCGTTGTCGTTGAAAACGAAACCGATATGATCGTAGTTCCCCATCTCCACACTGGCGGTGGCATCTTCAAAAGATGACCAAGATTCGGGATTCACAGAGGATGCGACATCGTTAATACAGGCATTCATGGGAACCTTGCTGTCATCACGAGCGCATACCCACTGATCGAGGGAAGTCAATTCAATGGGGATGTTCTCGTAACTCCTCATGCCAGACCACGCTGCTTTGCGACCCGGCGACCGACATCGG
This sequence comes from Candidatus Avilachnospira sp., assembly GCA_045580485.1. Classification (GTDB taxonomy): domain Bacteria; phylum Bacillota; class Clostridia; order Oscillospirales; family Oscillospiraceae; genus Avoscillospira. Next base: position 9,436 of record JAZNNW010000070.1, read on the forward strand.
TGATAAGGTTCCAGACCTGATCCTGGCAGACATCATGCTTGGCGGCGGTGTTGTAGACATTGTCGCCCATGGTATCATTCATGGAATACACGGAGAGCAGGATGTCCCGTTCCTCAGGCGTGTAGACCTTCATCACGTTGTCACAGGCTTCCCAGTTTTTCTTGTCCACCTCGGTCTTGAAAGAGGAGGGCTTTGCGGTGTTGCGGCAGTAGAACCGCATACAGTGATTGACGTACTCAGCGTAAAAGGGTCTTCTACCCATTTCGATTACCTTCTTTCGTGATTTCGGCATAGATTTTATCGAAATCAATACCGTTGTCTTTTAGCTTTTTAGAGCAAAGCCACGGGGCAGCTTTCATATCGACTTCATAGTAAGCGTTGAGTTCTCGAAGTGTCGGATAATAATCTCGCATGAAATTGGTTATACCGTTTTCTACCCAGCCCAAACGCTGATGAAGTACCCATGCAACCACTGCCATTTCTTCTTTTTCATGGTCGAGTGATGCTTCCCGGATGGCTTCGGAAATCATCTCGTTAAACGCTTTGCGTTCTTTCGCATTGAGTTTAGTTCGGATGATTTGTCCGCAGGATTTGATAAACTCCATGATTAGATCCCCATGATGTGAGAAGCAATCATGTCAGCCTGATGTGTCCAGAGAACATTCTGATAAACATGGATGGCGTTGGTGTAGTCCCTCCATTCCTCCTGGGGAACAAATGCACCCATGTGATACCGGATGCAGAGGACTTCTTCTTCGGTCAGCACCAGATGGGGTGCCAGCAGAAGAATGGATTTATCGCCGTGCCCCTTGAGCAGAGTATTGTTGTTATACTCGTATACAGGCTTGGTGTTGGCGGCATCCATAAAACTGGCAAGAGTCTGACGATAGGAATCGATCTTGCACAGGTCATGGAACATACCGATCAGAGCGGGACTGGATTCACGCATCCAGGTCAGACCGCATTTCTGGGTGAGCTGGATAAGGGCGACGGCGACTGCGTAAGAATGGTCAAACAGACCCCCCTCATAGGATCCGTGATACTTGGTGGATGCCGGAGCGGTGAAGAACCCCTTCTCGACAAGCCAGTTGGTAAATTCTTCGGTGACTGCGGATCCCAGCAGTTCCTTGAATTTCTTAATTCGTTCCTGCATTATTCGTTCCTCCTCGAAAGATTACGATCATACTGGGGAAGGGAGCATTTTCGGTTGCATTACCGAATCGTAAGCGACCTTTAATAAAACGAATCTCCGCTTTCCCGTATATGTAGGTATGAAACCATCGTGTATCAGTTCGGGCGGGGAGCAGCATAACCGCAAGCCCCCCCCCCATTCGCAACGAACTCGGCTGCTTTCTTCACCCAATTTCCCACGGTGCGACCGTAAGGAGGATTGCACCAGACTCTGCCCTCCCATTTTTGGGAAAGACCGTCCTGTTCACGAGTGAAGTAGTGACCGCATTTGGCGTTTTGGGAGTCAGCACAAACATCGAGCGTGAAATGAAATTCTTCGTTGAGCTGATCGAAAAGCCATTGAGGGGTAGCCCAGTTGTCGGTTTTACTGGAAAACACGACTTCTGTGTACTTATTCATATTCGGGTCTGTGGATACTCCGTTCGACATCGAAGCCGTTGGGGTATCTCTTTTTCAGTTTTTCTACATTGTGCTGGGCAACGTCTTCGAGCGTAATGTTCAATCCGGTGGCAGTCTGAGCGATATACCACAGTACGTCACCAAGTTCATCGACCAATTTCACAGGGTCGAAAGCGTGTCCCTGGAACTCAACCTTTTTGAGAATGTCGATACACTCTCCAGCTTCACCATTCAGACCGTAACAACCCTCACGGATTCTGTTCCAGGGGTCGAGCTGACCGGATGTGCTGTTTGCAATCATCTGATATTCATTCAGAGTCATCAGTAACTACCTCCATTTCCAGCACGGTCATCAGTGCGTAGTTTGCCAGATCAAGGAGAGTGTCCCGGATGGATTCATCCGTCACCTTCTGATCGTTGGAGCGGGACAGGGTTTTGAAACGATTGAACTTGTCGCCAAGACGGATTCGAGCCATAGCCATTCCTTCTTCTACGAAGGTGACATGGAAGCTATCGCCGTAATCGGCGTTTTTACGGGCGTACAGGTCATTGATTTCGTGACACAGATTCATGTGCCGTTCGACTTTTGTAGTATCCATTGGTTCTCCTTTCGGGTGAGGTGCTGGCTTAGGGGCTTCCTTCACCAGCACCATTCCTCACTTAATTACCCAGCAGATCGTCCAGATTCAGACCGCCGGACTTCTTCTGCGTAGCAGGAGCGGGAGCAGCGGTTGCGGGAGCATTGCCAGCGTTGGGAGTGCCGATGGTCAGAGCGATAGCGACGGGTTCCACATCGAAATAATCGGCGGGACTCTTATCGCCCAGGTTGGCGAAGGTCATCATCTTGTTGGGATCCTTGTTGGAAGGAGTCTTGGTATGGACGACCTCGGCACGGATGAAGTGGTTGATAAGATCGGTGTGATCGATATCCTCGACGGAATAATCGTTCAGAGCGGTCTTTGCGAAGTAGGAGAACGCATTGTAAGCCTTTTCGTTGGGCTGATCGTTCTTATCCTTGAGGGAGAAATTCTCCTTATGGGTGATGCCCTGGGCAGTGACCATGAAGACGGTCAGCTTGCCGAACTCCTCGTCGTAGGTGACGTTGTAGATACGGAAAACATGGGTTCCCTCAGGAACGAGAGAGAAACCATTGGTCATTGCAATTCTTGCCATGGTTGGTATATCCTCCTTAGAATAAGCCACGCTTGGTGGTAGTGTTGTTGAAGAACATCTTGGTCAGCTCCCATGCCTGTTCTTCATCGAAACCGGACTCGATAAAGGAATCGTACATCAGCCGCAGATCGTTCGCCGTCTCATGGTAGCTCTCGATCTTCTCGGACTTTGCCATCTCCTCCTTCATCTGTTCGATTGCTTCCTCGCAATCTTCACGCATACGCTGTTCGGTACGCTTCATAGCATTTTCCTTCATAATAAATACCTCCTGTATAATTATTCATCCTTATTCGCAGCCACGGTGATACGGTAGCTGGTTTTGGGGCGGGTGTACTTTTCAAGCAGACCGTCAGCTCTCAGAGCATCCTTGTCCAGCTCGGTGGATTCGGTCTTAGAAACAGCCCAGGAATAGGCAGTGCCGTGAACAACGACCTTCGTATCATGGGGACGGAACTGCTCGGTGAGGTGCTTTTTGATGGTATCGGTGATAGCCTTGAGCCGCTTTTCCTTGGGGGCAGTGGTTTCTGCAATGGCATCCAGCTCCTTCTTGAGAACCTCTGCTTCTGCAATCAGAGCGGAGATATCGTCGTCGGGAGAAGGATTATTGGTACGCAGGATCTTGATAATCTCGGCATCCTTCTTGGGGTCAAACGCAGGGCTGATACCCGTGACCACATGGTCGTTCCACCACTTCGTAGCTTTCTCGATCATCAGGTCGAAATTGGGATAACGCTTACTGACCTTGAACTCCACGGTGATGGTATTGGATGCGCTGGGAACGAAGTTTTCGGGATGGGTATAATCGCTCTCCTCCAGGAAGGATGCGACCATGATGACATCGTCGATGCCCAGCAGATAGGCGTACAGAGCTGCCTGGATTGCGTAATACTCAGGGACATCATTTGCCCAGTCTTCCGCACGTTTGGTGGTCTTGAACTCGATAACTGCTTCGGGCTTTTCTGCGGGGTCAACCAGGGTGGAGTCCCACATACCGCCGAAGATGGGGATGTTACCGAAGAAATCACCCCAGGTCTTCTTGAAGTAGTCAGCACCATAGACATCGGTGGGAGTGCGAAGGTTGTCCATGCCGTATGCCTTACGCATATAGGCGATCTGCTTCGGCTCGATAGCCTTACCAGCAGCAGTGTAGATGGTGTCCTCGAAGGGCTTTTCGTAGGTACGGGTGACAGCACACCAGACCTCGAAGGGGGTAGACCAAGGATTCAGACCCAGAATGGTAGCCAGCCGGGTGGCGGTAATCTTCTTAGGCTTTTTGGGAGGGTCGATTTTGATCTTGTTTTTCAACCATTCCATGAATTAACCCTCCTGCTTACCGCCGGACAGCCGCTCAGACAGACCCGTAATCAGCTTTTCACAGTCAGACTTGGAAATCTGAGTGAAACCAACGGTCTGTTCTGCGATCTTCTGAACCAGAGCTTCGTTGGCGGGATCAGCTTCCCGGAGCTTAATCAGGACGTTCTTGAGCTGCTTAATCTGCAACTCACTGGCATTGCCATCGGCATTGGCGAGGTTGTTGGCGATATCCTTGCGCTCACCAGCAGTCACAGGGGGCTTGCGAACGGGGGGAGCGGCGGGAGCGGGGGTATCATCACCGTCGTCAGAGGTGGTAGTACCAGCCTGGGCGTTGATGGTGTCGGGTTCACAGATATCCAGGGCGATCATGTACAGGTAGCGGCGAAGATAGGTATGTGCGGATCCCAGAGCCATGACGGGGTTGGTACCACGGTTCACCTCAGGTTCACGCATGGGGGAAGTGAAATCAATGCGGTCATTGGGGTCATCGACGTTCACCAGAGTCATGGTAGCGACTTCATTGGTGAAGTTTACGACGGGAATCAGACCGACCTTTGCGAAGATGGGCAGAGCAACAGGGACGATGTCGTCCAGCTCAAAATATTTGAAAGACAGGCTAATGTTTTTGCCCGTTTTCTTGGGAGTTGCACCCAGAAACTCAATACGAGCTGCCAGCAGCCGCTGGAACGCATTCTGGGGAGCAGACTTGGTAGTGGATGCCATTTTCTTGGAACTCCTTCCTTTTTTCTCAGGCTTGATGCCGAGAAAGTCATTTATTCTTTTCTTAGCCATCTCAATGTAGAAATTCTTGTCCACATCGTCGATGGAGAGGTGGTTGTCATTGTCGATGATGCAATGCTCCGGGAGCATCTCGATCTTGGCGGTTGCATCATTTTCGGCTTTGACCTTAAACAGTTTGCCGTACCGGGTATCGGTAGTGGCGTAGACTCGATTAACTTTCTGGACGGGCTGTTTTTCACCGTCCACAAGGTGATATGCTTCACGGTACTTAGCACCAGCTTTTGCAATGAGCTGGAATTTGAAGATGTCGTCGCAGGGCAGGATGGTATCTTCGACCGGGGTTCCCTTTACGAAAAACTCCCGGATTGCATCTGCGACAATGACGGCGTTGTTATTTATATTGAAAGCACCTGCCGGGGCGATACCTCTAACAAGGTAGCCGCCTTTGGTCTTTGCGCTGCCGTCGTCCTTGATTTCAACGTAGTTGTTGACATCCTTCTGGACGATCTTATGAATGACATCTTCTTCCAGCAAAAACCCAGTGCGCTCCTGCCATTCATCGTTGATGGCAGTGAGGATGGGTAACTCCTCGTTAGCCAGCGAAACCATGACACCGTCCGTGTTGAGCTGAATCAGCCGGAGGGATTTGATTTGATCCACATATCGAGATGCCAATTCCAGAAGGAAAAGCTGACCGCTGATACAAACGGAACGTCCCATCAGAGGGTCGAACAGATTGTTGTACTTATTCAGCATGGCACCGTATGTGGTATTCAGCACTAGCTTTAAGGCGTTTGCAGTGGCTTTGTCGCCGCTCTTTTTTGCAGCTAATCGAGTGTGATAGACCTCCTCGAAAGTAGCCGCTGACGGGATGTTACGACTGGTGTAGCCGCATTTAATCATCAGAGAGGGGTACAGGGAAGCAACGTCGTAATTTCGGATTGTACGTCCCTCGACGGTCTCCTCCTGATAGGTAGGAATTGCACCATGGATGCCACCGTAACCGATGACACAGGGGCAACCGCCGACTTCAAATTCGATTTTAGATTTGAACAGCACATCATCCGGGACAGAAGGATCGTGCATTTTATCGAAGAAATCGAAGATTTCCTGAGGGATGTACTCTCTTGCGAGGTTGGGAGCGTAATGATACTCCCGCTCGTCATCATGGGGAATGCGTTCGGCTTTCAGCAGAGCAGCGGTCAGTTTGGCATTGGTCATAGCCATCGCCTTTGCATCGGAGATACCGACCATGCGACCAACCTGGATTTTGCTCTTGAGATACTCTTTGCGAATACCGACAAGTCTATCTGTGGTATCAACGTCGTGCTTACAGTAATGAATGATTTCATCCAGCTCACTTTGCGTAAGCGGTCTGTCGATATCGAAGGGAACGGTGCTTTCTTCTACGGACATTCCTAAATGACCTTCGATAGCCTTTAGGGATAAACCCATCTGCATATCGTCTTTGATGTCAATGGAATTGAAATAGAAGAAGCTGTTCTTCATCAGAGGATGATCCCATCCCTGACCACCACCGATGATGTAGTCATTAAGCTCTTTGACTTCTTCCGGAGTAGCTCCGGTACAAATCGCTTTAATGATGAAGAAATCGTAATGCTTTGAGTTGAAACCGCAGTAGATGGAATCCTCGTTGATGAACTCCTTCACCGCAGCGTTGTCATTATGAATGACAGTGTATTGACCTGTGCTGCGATCCTTAAATACGACCAACCAGTCGTAAGCAAGGACTTCGCAGTCATAGACAATGAGCGGCAAGTCATCACCTACTTTATTTGTATTTATCCCCATTGTTCAGACATTGCTTTTGCGATTCCGGGGAAGGTTTTAGAACGCTTTTTTGCTCTGTCGGGACTTGGTGGCATTTTCCAAATCCTTTGCTCCCTTCCGTCAACGATGTTGGTTGGTTTTAATTTGGGGAGATTCTTTAACCAAAGACAAGTTGCTTTGGTTTCACCATGACCAAACATCCAAGGATGCACTATCTGATCTGGCTTTCGATAATGCGTAGACATAATTCCAATGGGGTTTTCAATCGCAATACGTTCGCATTCAGCGTTTACAAATTTCATAAAAAACTCGATACTTTTCTGTTGCCTACCGTCAGCTTGTTTCTGCTTAAAATATCTCGCACCGCTGACAGCTAAATCTGTACACGGTGGGAATGCGATAATCATGTCCCATTGACCCACGATCTCGTGGAAAGTACCATCTTGTGTACAGAAACAACAGTCACCGTTAAGTAACGGTAATACGTCCTGCCGGATGTGCCACTCAGGGTGCCCGCCGCTGCAAGGTTCTATGTCGCACGAATACGCTTCGTGCTCTCTCTCTCTCTTAGCTGTACGGTAACTCTTTGTGACTCCTCACAGGCTACCAATATTTTCATGGTGTGTACCTCTGTTAAATAATGTCGTAACCCAGCTTTTTGTAGGTGGCACACCGTTTCTTAAAAACCTTGACGAGATAACCGATGTTATCTACAAAGTCAAAGCAAACGGGATCCTGCTTGCCGGGGTGAGTCCGGGCAATACGACCTACACTCTGGGTAATTACAGCGTAGTCTTTCTTCGGGGTGGTCAAATACAACCGTTCCAGACAGGGGATGTCCAGACCTTCCTTGGCGAGAGTGTAACTGGCAAAAAGGAATTTCTTCTTACCGCACCGCATATCTTCGATGGCTTGTTCACGAGCCAGCTTGCCCTTTTTGGTGGTCATGCTGCCGTCTACCATTACAGCCATACCCTGCATATCCGCCGGGAGCATTGCCATGAGAGTGCGAAGATGCTCAAGCCGATCTGAAAGAATGAGGGAAGGGTGGTTGCGGTTTTCTACGATGAATTGCGTAATCGTCTGATTGCGTTCTTCACTTTCGCAGAGATAGGAAATGAGCTTGGTGTAATTCAACGTACCGTCCGTATTCAGACATTTTCTGTGAATCGGAATACCCGTTCCGACCGGGGATATCGCTACCTTCATAATGCGATCACCAACCGCTGTATCGGGAACCGTATGAATGATTTCCCCCAGCAGAGCATAGGTTGCTGCTATCGTGCCGTCGGAGCGGTGAACGGTAGCAGATAAACCGTACTTGTGTCGGGCACACAGACTGCTTAACACTTTGGAAAACTGTGTCATGGCGGTGGGTGTACCGGAGCAGCGATGGCATTCGTCTACGATAATGACATCCCATAGGTGCTTGTACTGATTGAGATCCAGGCGACACATGGTCTGGATAGTGGCGAAGGTGATACCCTCTCCGATACTGACCTTCCCTTCGGTGATCGTACCGAGGAGAGAAGGATCCATATACAACTCAGCACGACTCTTACTCTGTGTGAGTAGGTCTTTCGTGTGAGTCAGCCAGAGTGTCCGCCGTCCCAGCTTGGCGACCGTCGCAATGCCCATCTGAGTCTTACCACTGCCAGCAGGACTTTGGAGAATGCCGTAGTGGTTACGGGCAACTGCATCCACAGCTTTCTGCTGGTAATCGTACAGCGGGACAGAGCATTGGTAATCGATCTTGACCGAGGGCTGGAACTCCGTATACACTGAGCAATCATCGGGAATGAGAGATTTTATCCGCCGGAGGACTCCGAAGGGGAGAATCAGCGAAGTACCACGGGTTTCGTAAAGATACAGATGGGAGGGTGTGTTACCCGTCCAGAGGTGCATCCGTAGCTTCTGGGTGTATTCCGGGTTGACGATTTTGAGATTTTCTTTGCACCATGCAACCAGCTCAAGAGAAGGCTGTTCGACTGTGATGGTGCTGCCGACGGTTATTTGCATTTATTCATCCACCTAACCAACGGCGTTCCCAGTTCAAATACTTCGAACAGGGACAAATGAGATTGCGTATGGCGGTATGCTTCGATCACAAAGTGAGGAATCATAAATACCTCTTGAGTGGGAAGCCGGAAAGCAAACCATCCTTCGCCATTTCCGCACTCTTTCCAGAGGGTCATGGACAAATGCTGGTTTTCCTCCATACGTTTGAGGTCGAAACCTTTGTGGGTGCTACATACTTTGCAGTCGATCAAGTATGACACCTTGTTTCTGACGGCAATGACATCAGCGGGTTGTCCCGCCTGATTCTGTGCGAGGTTATGTACCCAAAAGCCATTCGCAAAGAGAATCTCACAGAGATCGGCTTCAAAGTCATTGCCGATTTTCTTATTCGAGGGCATTGAGTATTTCCTCCACTATTCGGTGGACACCTCCGTCAGAGCTGATGTCCTGGATTTCTTTCAGACCTTCGATAACGTCCCGCTTCTGTTCGTGGAAGTAATCCAGAGCTTCATGTCCCAGGTGCTTTTCCACCAGGAACTCGAAATCCTTCATACCGAACATGGTGACGTTCTCTCCGGTTTTAAGGGTGATTACATGAGCCATTACTGATATCCTTTAATGCGGTGTACGACAAAATCGGGATTCTTGGGAGGTCTGTACACACCCTTGCGCTGTCGCTCTCTCTCCTTGAGCTGTTCCCATTCCTTACGCCAGTCTTTGTATTTCCAGCAGGAACCGTGACAGCCGGGATGCCGATTCTGACAGTCTTTGCAAGGTGGATTCATAGGGTTTCACTCCTTACTTGGCGCAAACCCTACCTACCCGGAAGAATACAAGAGCGACACAGCCGAACATTGCGACCACTGCGGTGGTGGAATCCATCCGTGCCGTCTGCTGACACCAGAAGAAGAACGTACACATGAGGGCGGGGGGCATAATGCCGTGAACCGCAGCCTTCAACTGGGGCAGCCAACTGTAAGAATCAGACTCTACGGGCTGCTGAACAGGAATGACAGGCTCTGCTTTAGGCGGTTCGACAACTGCCGGGGCGGACTTCTTTTTCGGAGTAGTGGATTTGCGAGGGGTAGCGGGTTTAACCGCTGCGGGGGTTTTGGACTCGTCGTGGAAACGATCTCCGAAGATTTGGGACAAACCTTCATCCTCAGTGTCCAGATGATTGATATCGTTCATATTTTCGCTCATAACAGCGTTCCTTTCTCTCATACTCCCTCAGGAGCTGGATGTCCGTACTCTTTCAAGTACCATTCTTGGAAAGCCCTCTCATTCACCGGGTCGTCATAGAAAGCCTTAATACGCTCTACCATTCCAACGAAGGGTCTTGCGAGGTCTTCGATCTGCCGGGAGGAAAGAGAGGTGGATTTTTCTTTTGCCATATT
>JAZNNW010000071.1:0-3990 GCA_045580485.1 Candidatus Avilachnospira sp.
TGTCGTCGCCTTACCAATGGCAATTTGGTATTTTCAGTTGGAATTATCGCTCGTCCGATAAACGGAGTCTTGGCGTACCTTCTGTGTGGCTCGTCATACAGTAACGTACCTGCCGACCTGTATATTCAGTTTTCAAGGAACAAATGAAGAAGAATTTCGTGGAAGGAAATTTGTTTCTTCACTTGTTAGGACATTTGAAGGGCAAATATCAACGGTCTTTTCAAGGCATTTTGAAAAAAAAGCAAAAAAATAAGCCGGTCTCCATTTCTGGAAACCGGCTATGCCGTATTCATTAGTTATTTAACCCCTGCAGCGTTCTTGTAATAAGATTGATGTTTTCAAGCAGTTCATCATCAACGGATTGTCCCGCTTCGATTCGCTTCAATTCATCAAGAACAGCGGCAAGCTGATCTTTGAGAGCTTTATACACTTTGGGGTTGCCCTGTACAACAATATCTCTGCCGAGACAACGACGGTAGCAGTATTCTTGTTTGGAAAGACCGGAGAGCGCAACAGCAACATTTATATGCTCATGTTCTTCGGGCGAAACACGGAACCCTACGGTAATGCAACGGAAACGGTTGTGTTTATCAAGATTTCTTGCAGACATAATTAACACCTCGCCATATTTAATTGGTCAGCCATTGCGTGCTGAGTTGTCGGGAACAGATGGGCATATCGGTAAGTGATGTCGATACTTTCGTGTCCTACTCGATTAGCGATTGCCACAGCGGAAAAGCCCATATCAATTAAGAGTGAAACGTGGCTGTGTCGGAGATCGTGGATTCTGATTTTTTTAACACCGGCTTTCTCACTACCTCTACGCATTTCGTGATGAAGATAAGATTTCGTAATCGGGAAAATTCTGGCATCATCATCGACTTCATACAAGCTATCAATATAGTCTTTCATTTCTTCCACAAGGAAGTCCGGCATCTGTATATTACGGATGCTTTTAGGAGTTTTGGGGTCGGTGATTATATCTTCCGATTCAATGCGCTGATAAGATTTTGTGATGTGAAGCACCTTCTTTTCAAAATCGAAGTCAGCAGGTGTAAGAGCCAGCAACTCACCTAAACGCAGACCACACCAATACAGCACCTCAAATGCGTAAAAGGAAATAGGCTTATCCATGATGGCTTCTGCAAACTGCAGATATTCAGCTTTTGTCCAGAAAAGCATCTCGTGTGTTTTTTCTTTGCCCATGTTTCCGACTTTTGCGGCAGGGTTACTTTCCAACTCATAAAACTTTACCGCATGATTGAAAATAGCGCTGATCTGGTTGTGTATTGTTTTGAGATATACCGGGGAATATGGTTCACCGTTATCATCACACGTTTGAAGCATGATGTTCTGCCAAGCAACGATGTCTCTCGGTTTTATATCGCACATACGCTTCTTTTTGAAGTACGGAAGAATCTTGCTTTCGATCACACTCGTTTTCATTTTCCAAGTATTCTTTTTAAGTCTGTCCTGGAGATTCTTTTTATACAATTCATAAAACGCTTCAAAGGTCATCTCCAAGTTGCCTGCGCTCTGAGTGAGAAATTCACGTTCCCACTCAAGAGCTTCTTTCTTTGTAGCAAAGCCACGCTTGGTTTTTCGATCTGCTTCGCCTTTCCAGTTGGTAAATCGGAACTGTGCATACCATGTTCCATTCTTGTCTTTGTAAGCACCCATTTAGTTGCCTCCTTTTTCTTTTTCGGTTCTCATACCATATATTTGCTCCTCAAGGTATCGACGACTCACTCTGCCGCTGATAACGATGTAGCCTTTTTCAGCAAGCTCGCTATTCAGTTTCTTAATGATTCTGTAAGCCTCAGCACGAGAAATACCGAGAAGTTCTCCAACTTCATCTACTTTGATAAACAAGCTTTCTGCCATATTAAAATCCTCCTAAGAAAGTGTACGGAATTTTTATCCTTCACTTGTTAGGACATTTACCGGAGAAAAATCAACGGTCTTTTGTGTCCTCACTTGTCCTCAACGAGAATTTTTTTGTTTTGGCGCTTGTCAGAGACATGAGAGAAATGGGTGGATAAAGAATAAAAAACGCTCTCAAATCCAACCAAAAACAGTTAGATTTGAGAGCGTAATAACGCTTTGACATTATTCTCCCTAAAGGAGCCATGTCCTCAATTTGTCCGCAGGAAGCCTTTGGAGAGCCGAAAAACCCTTATAAATCAAGGCTATTTCGGATACCGTGGGTCATTCCCACTCGATGGTTCCAATCGGCTTTGGCGTAAGGTCGTAGAGGACACGGTTGACGCCTTCCACTTCGTGAGTAATGCGGCCGGTAATCTTATGCAGCACTGCATAAGGGATCTCTTCAATGGTTGCAGTCATTGCATCGGTAGTATTGACTGCACGGATGATAGCGGGCCAGCCCTCATAACGCATCTCATTACGCACACCGACACTCTTGACGTCAGGAATAGCAATAAAATACTGCCAGACCTTTCCGGCCAGACCGGCGATGTCAAACTCCTCGCGCAGGATGGCGTCCGCCTCACGCAGCGCATGCAAACGGTCACGGGTAATAGCACCCAGGCAGCGAACACCAAGACCGGGGCCGGGGAAAGGCTGACGATAAACCATGGCGTGAGGCAGACCCAGAGCCTCGCCTACGACGCGAACTTCATCCTTGAAGAGCAGCTTGACAGGCTCAACCAACTCCATAGCCATATCGTCGGGAAGTCCACCCACGTTATGATGGGACTTGACGGGTTTTCCGCTCTCGGCGGCCTTAATGCTCTCCAAAATATCGGGATAAATGGTGCCCTGAGCCAGGAAAGAAATGCCCTGCAGCTTGGCAGACTCCTCATCGAACACCTTGATAAATTCAGCACCAATGATTTTACGCTTGGCTTCAAGATCAGCAACACCGGCCAGCAAGTCAAGGAAGCGGTCGGTAGCATCCACATAAATCAGGTTGGTATCCAGTTCCTTTCCGAATACCTCAATAACCTGCTCGCTCTCACCCTTACGCATCAGGCCATGGTTTACATGAACACAAACCAACTGCCTGCCAATAGCCTTGATCAGCAGAGCTGCAACAACCGAAGAATCCACACCGCCGGACAGAGCTAACAAAACCTTTTTGTCACCGACCTGTGCGCGAACTTCAGCAACCTTTTCATCAATAAAAGCCTGAGCCTGCGCAATTGTGGTGATACGCTCCATCGTTTCGGGACGAACATTACCAGACATATTTTTCCTCCTGACCGAGGTGCGGAACCAAGCGTTCTGCATCTCTGAGTAAATTCAAATAACTGTAAAAAATATATCACAGATGTTTTTCCAATACAAGATTTTTTCATCCAAATCTGATGCGTCCAGGCATCAAACTCTATGTGCAATTCTCATATCAATCAGCCAAAACAGACTTACTGTTCCATGGGTTTTGCTCCGCAGAGACACAGTGCAAACAGTTCCAGCGTCTCTTTCCGCTTTTCTGCGTCTTCCGGCCAAGGATCGTCTCCCTTGTGGTCTACCATCAGTACCGGCATAGGAGCGTTGTAAATCTCAAGGGCTACATCCTTCGCTTCCCCATTAACCATATTGTTTGGGCCGCCGTTGAGAATGATACCCTTGACATTCGGGTATGTATTCACCTCATCAATGGTGATACTATGGGAACAAATCTCGCTTTGTATCCCCAGATCTGCCAACTCACGAACCAATCGCTCGTTTTCGGTGCTTCCAAGGTCTAAAATCAGGATCATATCGTTCTTTTCCATGTTGTATCTCTCCAATAAAATCTTTCGTACATTATAATCTATTTCATCTGCTTCGTCCACAAAAAGATGGTATACTTCCCCGTGAACAGTTCCCAAGATAAATTTTTTGAAAAAATTGAAAAAAGTCCTTGCTTTTTGGAATTAGATGTGGTAATATAATCAAGCTGTCACGAGGGGAAACCCAATGAGAGATAGTATGCGGCTGTAGCTCAGCTGGATAGAGTGTTTGGCTACGAACCAAAAGGTCGGG
>JAZNNW010000072.1:0-6199 GCA_045580485.1 Candidatus Avilachnospira sp.
TTTCAGTTACAACAAACTCTGGAAGATGTTAATCGATAAAAATATGAAAAAAAGTGATTTGAAGGCAATAGCAGGAATCAGTTCCACCTCCGTTGCAAAACTGGGCAAGGGCGAAAATATTACCACAGAAGTGCTTCTGCGCATCTGCGAGGCATTGGACTGCGATATTTCAGATATCATGGAAGTCGTGAGAGACGTCCCACAGGAGGTCAAGTAAATAATGGCATCAACAAATACAGCAGCACTCCGGGATGCCAGTCCCTATAATGCTGCTATTACGAGAGAACAGTTTTTATTTTATGAAATGCGTACCACAGCAAAACTGCTGGCTGAAGGGTTGAGCGATGAAGAGGCAGCCGACCGCATTGTAACGGAAAACCTCTTCCAGTATCCCACAGAGAAGTCCGTGCGTAAAATGGCACTGGCCTGCATCCGCAGACTCCGTGCTATGAAGGATGATGCACTGATTACCGCAATGGCCACGCAGCCTTCTGAAGTTTCCAAGCAGATATGTCTGTATGCAATGATGAAGCAGTACCGTCTGGTTTGGGAGTTCATGGTCACTGTAATTGGTGAAAAGTACCGTTTAAGGGACACATCTTACGGTAAGATAGACTTGAACACCTTTTTCCTTCGTCTGCAGGAGCAGGATGATTGGGTTGCTACTTGGAGTGACAGCACCATCACGAAGGTAAAACAGGTTCTGAATAAAACCCTGGTGGAGAACGAGTATATCGACAGCACGGACGCAGACCATTTGAATCCGGTATGGCTCAACCCCATCCTGGAGAATGCGATCCGCAGCAATAATGACGACATTATTCTCCCCGCATTCAATTACTTTTCGTAAAGGAGGCGCAGTATGGCTGATATAAAAGAGCGCTTGGACAATTTGCGCATCCATATTCAAGAGCCGGAGTTCCTCGAAGGTAAGGGCTTGAGCAACGAGGTCAATATCCGCATCTTCTGCTATGATGCCGAGGACGAAATGACCGTCCGGCAGTTCATTGACCAGATCACCACAGATCAGTCCATAGGCTGTAACTTGGTGGAATGCAATCTCTATGAGACATTCCTCGCACTGTGCGATGATATTGATATTACCGATGCTATCCCTGAAATGGAGGAGGCGGACGGAAAAGAGTTCTTGCTGGAGCAGCTCCATTCCGCAATTGGCGAGGCTGAGTTCATTGAGAAAATTCAGTATGCGCCCCATAAAGTTGGCGACGTCTTGATGCTGACCGGTGTCGGAGATGTGTTCCCGTTCATGAGAGTACATTCGCTGTTGGAGGCGCTGCAGCCCCACTTCAGTGATATTCCCATCCTGGTGATGTATCCGGGAACATTTGACGGTAGCTATGTCCGTCTGTTTGATAAGCTGACACCGAACCCTTATTACAGGGCGTTTAACGAAATCTAAGGAGGCCAACCATGAGAATACAAAATATGTTCCATGATGACATCAATCGTCAAATCAATGGCGTTATTAAGGTTGACCAGGACGCTAATGATGTTATCGAGCAGGAAGTTCGAGAGTACGTTATTACCAAGGAACTGCGTAAGCATTTCTCTGCATTTTTCAACTACTACAGTGACTCTTTTACCGTTCCTACCGCCGACATCGGTGTGTGGATCTCCGGTTTCTTTGGAAGCGGTAAATCTCACTTCCTGAAAATGCTCTCCTACATTCTGGAAAACAAGAGCGTGGCGGGCACCACTACCGTAGAGATGTTCCGTCAGAAATTTGAGGATGACCCTGCGACCTTCATGCAGATCGACCGTGCCACCAGAGGAGAAACGCAGACCATCCTGTTCAACATCGATATTGAAAGTTCCATCAACAAGGACAAGACCGCTGTTCTGCGTGTTTTTGCCAAGATGTTTTATAACCACCTGGGTTTCTATGGTGAGAACCTGAAAGTGGCTATGTTGGAATACTACATTGAGCAGAGCGGTAAGACCGAGGAATTCCGCCGTGTCTTTGAACAGAAGAAGGGTAAGTCCTGGGTTGAGACCCGCCGTGCATTTGCGTTCAATGGCAAGTTCATCATTCCCACCCTTATGGAAGTTCTGGACATGAGCGAGGACGATGCAAAGCGGTGGTTCAATGATAAGACGGCTACCGAACTGTCCATTGCCCAGCTTGTCCGCGACATCAAGGAGTATGTAGACCGCAAACCCAAGGATTTCCGTCTGCTGTTTATGATCGACGAGGTTGGTCAGTATGTCGGTACTGATACCGATATGCTTCTGAACCTGCAGTCCCTCACCGAGAAGCTCGGCAGTGAGTGCCAGGGTAAAGTTTGGGTGGTCTGCACCGGACAGGAAGCCATTGACGAAATCATCAAGGTTCGTGCCGATGAGTTCTCCCGAATCCAGGCTCGTTTCAAGACCAGACTGTCCCTGTCCTCGTCCTCCGTTGATGAGGTTATCCAGAAGCGTATTCTGAAGAAGAACCAGGAGTCTGAGCAGGTGCTGACCTCTGTCTATGCACAGAATGATTCTGTTCTGCGTAACCTGTTCACCTTCAACGGCGCACAGCTGGACATCAAGGGGTATCTGACTCCCTTCGATTTCACTACAAACTTCCCATTTGTGCCTTACCAGTTCATCATCATGCAGAAGGTCTTCGCCGAAATCCGTAAGCACGGCAACTCCGGCAAGCACCTGTCCGGTGGTGAGCGTTCCATGCTTTCCGGTTTCCAGGAGGCAGCACAGAAGGTGCAGGACAAAGACGAGTATGCCCTCGTTCCGTTCTTCCGCTTCTATGATACCGTACATAGTTTCCTGGATGGCTCCATCCGCCGCGTTATCGAGCGTTGCGCCCGTGCAGCGGATGCCGGTGACGGTATTGAAGCCTACGATGTGGATGTGCTGAAACTTCTGTACCTCATCCGCTATATCGATAATGACGTTCCTGCAAACCTGGACAACATCGTTATCCTCATGGCCGATGATATCCGTGTGGACAAGATCACCCTGCGTGAAACTGTCCGTGAGTCTCTGAACCGTCTGCTGAGTCAGAACTATATCGGCAGAACTGGTGAGACCTACAACTTCCTCACCGATGAGGAACAGGACATCCAGAGAGCGATCCGAAACGAAACCTCTGTTGATACCGCTGCTATTGTGGAGCGTATCGCACAGATGATTTTCGCTGATATTTACACGACCAAGAAATACCGCTACGGCAAGTATGACTTTGCATTCGACTCTATGGTCGATGGCGTTACCGTCGGTGCTGTCACTGGTGGTATGCGGCTGAAGTTCCTGACCGTGGCAACCGATGCTACCGAAAAGTCCACTCTGCGTCTGATGACCGAGTCCCACGGACAGGCCATCGCAGTTCTTGCAGATACTGACTACTATAATTCCCTGGAACAGGCAATGAAGATCCGCAAGTACGTCAAGCAGCGTAATGTGGCACAGCTGCCCAAATCCGTCCAGGATATTATCCGTGATCAGCAGGACGAGGCTACTCGCCTGGAAGCCTCGGCTATGGAAGAACTCCGAAAGGCTATCGTTGCCGCCGAGTTCTATGTTGCCGGTGAGCATATCGAAATCAAGGCCGGCGATGCCAAGTCCAAGATTGACCAGGCGCTGGAATACCTGGTTGCCCATGTTTACAGCGAACTGGATCTCATCACAAAGAACGCAGAGACCGATGCTGACATCATCGCTATCCTTTTGGGCACCGAACAGGTACTGCCCGGTCTGGAACCTAACCGTGACGCTGCTGCAAAGATGGAAGAGTATCTGGAAATGCAGCACAGAAGAAATCTGCCCACCTCTATGGCAGATGTGCAGAGCCGTTACCAGGCCATTCCTTACGGCTGGCGTGAAATTGACATCGCCGCTGTTGCTGCCCGTCTGATTTACGAGCAGAAGGTTACCATCAAGTACGCAGGCAACACCATCCAGCCCAACAATCCCAAACTGCCGGATATGCTGCGTAAAAAGAGCGAAATCGGCAGAACCAGTATCTCCAAGCGCCAGGTTGTGTCCATCACCAAGATGAAGGAAGTCAAGGAGTTCCTCCGTGAATACTTCGATGTAATGGACGTACCGGATGACGAAGATGGTCTGATTGCATTTATCATTGAGCGTTTCCAGAAGCAGAAGGAACACTATATGGAACTGAACGCCCGCTACGAGGGTGGTAAGAAGTATCCCGACCGCGGTCTGGTGCAGAAGGCAATCACCCTCATGGATGATGTTCTCTCCCAGCAGAAGGATAACATCGCTCTGATCGACCGTGTCATCAAAAAGCAGGATGACCTGTTTGACAACAAGGAACAGCTTGCCCGTGTCGAGAGCTTCTTTAAGAACCAGGTGACTGTGTTTGACGCAGCGGCAAAGATGGAGGCAGATCTCCGTAACGAACTGGATTATCTGTCCCACGAGCCGGAGGCTAACACGGCCCTGAATCAGATCCGTATGGTCGTTTTCGTCCAGGGTGGTTTTGATTACAAGAAGATTCCGATGCTCAACGGTTGGATGGCAACCGTCCGTGAAGGCCACGAGCGCCTTCTGGCGGCAAAGCGTGACGAACTGATGGGTTACTGCCAGCAGTGTATGGGCGCTATCCACCAGGCATCCAACGGCCACCCCGATACCCGTGAGGTTATTACTAAGGCCGACGCTTTCTACAAGCAGAAGATGGATGCCATTGCCTCCTTGACCAGTTTGGCACTTTTGGACGGTCTGGTACCTCCGATGCTTCAGTACAAGGATAGCACCGTGGAGCGGATTGAGAACATCTGCCGTCCGCCAGAGCCTCCGAAGCCTGTGACCCCGGTTAAGCCCGGTCCGGCAATACCTCCCGCTCCGAAGAAGATCATCAAGGCATATAACCGCAGCATCATCTTCCCGGCAAAACAGCTGGAAACCGAAGCAGATGTGGATGCGTATGTAGAAAAGGTTCGCGCCCAGCTGAAACAGCTGATGAGAGGCTGTGACGGCATCAAGCTGAACTAAGGAGTATGTTATGGATAAGAATGCGATAAAGAAATACGCAGTCTGGGCACGGAGAGAGTTGATCTCCCGTGTTTCCCAGAAAGCGCTTCAATATGGAATAACGGATAAGGATATCGTACCCGCCACTGCTACCAGTGTAAATGGGGTTGTTTTGTCCGCCGAGGAACAAAAACAGCGCAAGGCTTTGATCGAGCAGATCAACTCCAAGGGTTATGAGCAGGTTATGGAGGAGGTTGCCTACACCTGGTTCAACCGCTTTATAGCTCTGCGCTTTATGGAGGTCAACGGTTATCTTCCGTCCCGTGTACGTGTGTTCACCGACGAGAACAATACTTTCAATCCCCAGATTCTGACCGAGGCCATTTCTTTGGAGATGGCCGGTCTGGACATGGAAAAGGTCTATGCGCTGAAGGATGCCAACGATGATGACGGCCTTTTCAAGTACCTCATCATCGTACAGTGTAATGCACTTAATCCGATTCTGCCGAGAATGTTTCAGCGGATCTCTGACTATACTGAGCTACTGTTCCCTGACAACCTACTTCGTGCAGGGAGTGTTGTCCATAGGTTAATTTCGGATATTGATATTGATGATTTTGACGTGGCATCAGACCGTGGTCAAATTGAAATCATAGGTTGGTTATATCAGTACTATAACGACGAAAAGAAAGATCAGGTCATCAATTTCAATAAAGGAGCGATAAAGAAAGAGGATGTTCCTGCTGCCACTCAGTTGTTTACTACTGACTGGGTCGTTAGGTATATTATTGACAACTCGCTCGGAAGGTATTGGATTGAAAGAAATCCGGAAAGCTCCCTCAAATATGAATTGAATTACCTTGTGCCCGCACACGCTAAAGCAACACCGGGATTAAAAAGTGTTACACCGAATGAATTGACGGTATTTGATCCCTGTATGGGTTCTGCCCACTTCTTACTTTATGCATTTGAGGTATTGATGAAAATCTATGTGGAGTATGGCTACACAGAGAGGGAGGCAGTTACAGAGATTATAGCCCATAATATTTATGGGCTTGATATCGACGAAAGAGCGTCGCAGCTTGCATATTTTGCAGTTATGATAGTCTATCGCAGCCTTTAAGGTTGATTTAATAGGGTGCGTCTTTGTAACCGCCATATCTCGTCCACCGCCTTTTTAATGTCCTCTATATCCTGCCTGTAAACCGTCCCCGTCGCATTGGCGCGTTTTGCAATTTGGTTG
>JAZNNW010000073.1:0-4034 GCA_045580485.1 Candidatus Avilachnospira sp.
GGATCTGCGTGTTGTGGATTTTAAGTTGACGCTGGAAGAATTGGCAGAACGCACCGGCCTGTCTCGTTCTGCCTTAGGAAAATATGAATCGGATGAAACCGCAAAAGACATCAGCCCCTTTGCGATCCTGACACTCGCCAAGTTCTACGGAGTGTCCACGGACTATCTGCTGGGTCTGACAGAAAATAAAAATCACCCAAACACAGAACTGGACGCTCTGCATTTGAGTGATGATGCAATTACTGTATTAACCACAGGGAATTTTAATCACCGGTTGCTTTCTGAAATGATCTGTCACAAAGATTTTCAGCGCATGATGCTGGATGCGGAAATCTATGTTGACCGCATTGCAGATATGCGGATCACCGACATGAACGCTGTCATGGAAGCTGTCCGTCAGTCTGTGATTAAGAAAAAAGGAAACGATCAGGAGGACTTGTATCTGCGCACATTGGAACTGGCGCAGGTGCAGGAAGATGAATACTTTGGTCATGTAGTTTCCAAGGATTTGACAGGCATCCTCCGTGATATTCGAGATACGCACCGCAAGGACGCAACCACAGCTGACGAGAGTTGCGCCGCTTTGGAAGTGCAAAAACAATTACAGGATGCCATGGACTACAAGGGCAGCGCCGAAGAAAAGAAGGCCCGTCTGTTCCTTGCCAACCTTGGCATTGACTACGATGCACTTACCATGGAGCAGTTTACAAATCTGATTGAAGTGCTGAAGCTGTCCAAGCACATGAGCAGCCCGATCAGCCAGCGTGATAAAGGCAGCATGACACATGGTAAGGGAAAAAGGAAACGGAAATAATAGTGTATCGCTGGAGCTACCGTAGTGGTTCTGATAAAACAAAAAACCGCCGCAAATTTTTTCCTTATATGGATAAAATTTGCAGCGGTTGGGTCTTTGTTTACAGAAAACAAGTAGTTTACCGGATCATATCAATTCCTTTTTGTAAAGTCTCTGCATCAATTGCGCCGGTTGCCTGGGCAACAGCATATCCATCGGCATCAATGAAGAAAGTCGTTGGTAACGAGTACGCACCATAGGTCAAGGCTGCATCGGAGTTTATATCATAAAATACGGGGAAAGAATACTCGTTCTTCTCAATGAAAGCAGATGCGCTTTCCATGGTCTCTCGCCCTGTTGTCATATTGACCATCAGAAAATTAACATCCTCGCTAAGTACCAGATACTTCTCATGGAAATCTGGCATTTCCATCTGACACGGACCGCACCAGCTCGCCCAAAAGTTCAGCACAATGGGTTTCCCCACATAGTCACTTAGATGGACTTCATTTCCTTCTGCATCATACACGGTAAAGTCTGGCGCTTTTGTTTTCTGTTCCGTTTCGCTTTCATCGTTACTGCCTTCCTGTTGTGCCGCCTGTGTTGACAACCGCTCCGCAGTAATATTCTGTCCAAGCTGGCGGTAGAGGAGCGTAGCTCCTCCTATTAGCAGAGCAAACACTAAAATGATAATAAGAAGCGTTCTCTTGTTTTTCATAATACCTCCTTAACCCAAAAGTCCAAGCAGTCGTCCCATGGTTCCTGTCGTCATCAGAATGCCGATCAGAACAAGCAGAAGGCCGCTGACAACATTGATAATTTTGTAGTTTTTCTTGATCCAATTAAATGTACTTTTTAGATAATCGATCAGAACTGCGCTGAGGACAAAGGGGATTCCCAAACCAAGGGAGTAGGCCAGAAGCATCAGCATTCCTTCTACCACATGAGCCTGCTGGGAAGCAAGCATCAAGGCAGAGCCCAGAAAAGCTCCGACGCAAGGAGTCCAGCCAATGGAAAAGATTACGCCGAAAAGCAACGCTGAGAAAAATCCCATTTTGTTCGTGTTCATTGAATGGTGACTTCCTTTGAACAGATTCAATTTGAACACGCCCAGGAAATTTAAGCCGAAGATAATCACAATCAAACCGGAAACAATGTTAACCGCCGTCTGATGTTCCTTCAGGAAGCCGCCTACCGTACCTGCCAGTGCTCCAAGGATCACAAACACAACTGTAAAACCGATAACAAATCCCAATGCACCCTTCAGAGTTTTGCTGGTGGTTCTTTCACCACCTCCGGCAAAGTAGGAAATGTAGATCGGCAGCATAGGGAGCAAACAAGGGGATATGAAGGTAATGATACCTTCCAGAAATGCAATCACATACTGCATCTACCATCACACTCCCTTCCAAATACTCCAGAGAGCAACCAACCTATCAATCCCATGTAAATCATAGAATTTACAGGATTAGACGTAATAGCACAGCTGCCGGTGGTACACCCCACAAAATAGTAATACGCAAAGCCCGCAAGTACACCGCCAAGGATGAATAGTGCCGGGCGAATCCATTTCTTTATTTTATCCTTCATATCAGGTACCTCCTGCCAAGTAATCTTCCGCCATATGAACCGCTATGGCACTGTCTGCCACAGCAATTACCACCTGACGAAGTAATTTTGTTTTGTTTGATCATAGTATACTGCGAAAATCTTGATCCTTCTGTGATGACATCACCAAAAAAAGCGATGTGGGTTCGTTCCACATCGCTCTATTAACAGTTATTTATGTAGTTGGCGCATGATTTTCTCGGACAACCGGATAATCTCGTACCACCGCAAATGTCCGGCAAGGTCAATGCCAATGCCAACGCAGACTGCCATCGCCCATCGGCTATATTCAGTTCCACTTCTTCCACACGATGCAGAAAGGTAAAGCTGACATCTCCCCGCATTATTTGCTCCTCCTAAGAAAAAATCAATCATCTTCGCCACAAATCCAGAAGTCTCCGCCCTCAATTCTTAGAGGACGCCCTTCCACAAGACTGTCAGCCATCTTTTTTCTTGCGTTGTTGTATATTCTCTGTACGGTTGTTCGTGCCACTTGCATGTACATGCTGCATACTTCCTGGCTGAAGCCCTCTTTGTCAATCAGACGAACAGCTTCATATTCATCGACTGTCAGAACAACAGGGAGCTTCTCTTCACTTGCTGTAACTGGTACAAACTCTTTTACTTCAGGAAGTTTGCACACCCGTCTGCTCTTTGCCCGTCTCGACATAAAGACACCTCTACTTCGTTTGTGTTCCCATTATACATTCTTTTATGGGCATATGTCAATTAAATTGTTGACATATGCCCATAAAAACAATATAATTATGCTTAGCAAGGAGTGGGCAATATGGACTTTCAAGATTACTTTCCGATATGGAACAAACTGAGCATTCCACAGCAGAATAAATTATCCGGAGCTTTGATGACCAAAACGATTGCCAAAGGAACGATTATTCATAATGGCGGCATGGACTGCACGGGCTTGCTGCTGGTGAAATCCGGTCAGCTCCGGGCATACATTCTCTCAGACGAGGGACGAGAGATCACTATCTATCGTCTGTTTGATCGGGATATGTGTTTGTTCTCTGCCTCCTGTATGATGCGCTCCATTCAGTTTGATGTGACTATCGAAGCAGAGAAGGATACCCAACTTTGGATTATTCCCTCCGAGATTTATCAGAATATTATGTCCGAATCTGCACCGGTAGCCAATTATACCAACGAGTTAATGGCTACCCGGTTCTCTGATGTCATGTGGCTTATCGAACAGATTATGTGGAAAGGCCTGGATAAGCGGGTTGCAGCCTTTCTGTTGGAGGAAGCCTCTATTGAAGGAACTGACAAGCTAAAAATTACCCACGAATACATTGCCAACCATTTGGGATCTCATCGGGAGGTCATCACCCGGATGCTCCGCTACTTCCAGAATGAAGGTATGGTCAAGCTGTCCCGGGGTGTTGTGGAAATTACTGATACAGCGAAACTGGAAGAATTAAGTGAACAATAAGCAAATGCCCGCCGATGCAGCTGCATCGGCGGACATTCTTTATGTTCTTAGGCAATTTCGGCAAGCTGATAACCAGCTTCCTCAATGGCAACCTTGAAAGCATCGTCAGATACGGCCTGATTCAGTTTCACTTTTGCGTTCTTTTCGTCCAGACTTACAGTAACCTCCGCAACGCCGGGAATG
>JAZNNW010000074.1:0-3424 GCA_045580485.1 Candidatus Avilachnospira sp.
AAAGACAAAGCAAGTTGAGAGTCATCATTCAGAGAGAAGATGGCTTCACTTTCAAAGAAAACACCAACAGGTGGATTACGCTCGGCAAGGTCTCTGACTATGCCAATGAAATCCACCACATTACGAGCAAAACGAGAAACACTCTTCGTGATAATCATGTCGATTTTGCCGCGTTTCGCATCTGCAATCATTTCAAGGAACTGCTCACGCTTGTTCAGAGAAGTACCGGAAATACCTTCATCAGCGTAGATCTTGACGAGAGTCCAATGGGGATGCTTTACAACGAAATCCTCGTAATACTTCTTTTGCAGCTCAAAGGAAGTAGTCTGTCGGACATCATCCGTGGAAACACGAACATAGATAGCAACCCTCTGCGGAACATCGTTGTCGTAGTAATCGGTCTGTTTGACCTCGGGTATGTAGTCGTAGTTATCAGGATCGATCTCAACATGGATACGCCTACGCTGTTTATCCTTGGCTCGTTCCTTTTCATATCGTTTATTTTTATCAATCATGGAGCAACCCCCAGGGCTTGTCTTCCTCGGAATCGGGCAAACACACCCATCCCTCGGGGAAGTAATCAGTATCTCGCATATCCTCTCGATAGTAGGAAGCGAGGGTGAAAATGTCTTCGGAAATGAAATAGATGCCGACCGGATGTGGCAGCGTTGCAAGTAATCGGGAAAGGATCGTGATCTCCTGCGGCTTCTTGGTTACATTGGAAACCTTCTGTGTGATGATCAAGTCCACCTTGCCATCCATACAATCTTGAAGGAGTCTGCACCACTCGGGTGCGCTTTCCATATTCGGCGCGGTTTGTCCCTCATCTATATAGAAGTCAACCAACTCCCACTTGGGACACAGAGCCAGGGTATCGATAAAGCCCTTCTTGTGAAAGTCAAGGTAATTCTCGTACCTGGTCTGATTAAAATAGCGAATATAAATGCCCACCTTGAATGGTCTGGAAACAAGTGGGCGTTCTCGGCGAATGGAGTGAAGCCAAATCAGATGATCGGCAATCAGCTCGGCTCTCTCCGTATCACCGTCAAATATCATTGAAAAGTGAGGGGCAGTTTCAATCTGCGCCAATTTAGCATGAATATCTATCTCATCCATAGAGTGTCCTCCCGTGGTCATAGTTAGCGGATTATCGAAATAAGGCTAAGACTATTGTAAATAATGCAAGGCTTAATAGGAACTAACCACAGGTCAAACGATTAACCCCTGGTTTATGAGCGATGACGAAAAAGCAAAAAAATAGACCGACAACACATCCGGCTGTCGGTCTGTAACAGAAATATACGATTTATTTTATATAATGAAGTTCCGGACAAAAAAGCAGGTCAGACATCGCTGTCTGGCCTGTTAAAAGAGATATTCGTCTTTCTTGATCCGCATGGTGGTTTTTAATTCCTTCACGATTTTGAGAATGGAATCAATCTCGGCAGGTGAGCAATCCGCAAGCAGGTCGTTAAACTCTCCCTGGTATATTCCGTTTACCTCGGGGATGTTGGGACGGAGCAACACATCGGCAGAAACCTGCAATGCCTCTGTTATATATACAAATGTAGAAAGGCGCAGTTTGGTCTTGCCGTTCTCAACTTCACTCATATGCGGAACGGAGATGAAAGCCTTCTCAGCCAGTTCTGCCTGGCTCATGTTCTTCTGAATGCGAACATCACGAATCCTCGCACCGATTGCCTTATATCTGGCATCGTCAAGTTCTCTCATGGGCGCACCTCCTCCTTTAACGATATAGTCTATAGATTATTATATAAGCCATACCCGATATTTGGAATAAGGCATAGATGAACAGTTCGGGCATACCTTATAATAGAAACATCAAAATTTTTTTGGAGGTTTCTATATGCAAATCAATTACATCCTTCTCGGACAGAGAATCCGCGCGATCAGAACAAAGAAAGGTATCACCCAAATGGAGTTGGCAGAGCGTATTGACCGTTCCCCGGCGTACATGAGTTATGTGGAAACTGCGTACAAGTTCTGCAGCCTTGACACCTTGGTGCGTGTGGCAAACGAACTGAATGTCTCGACCGATGACCTGCTCATCGACAGCCTCACCAATACCATCAAGGTCTCAAATCATGAGTTCGCAGCCATCCTCTCGGATTGCAGCGATTACGAAATGCGCGTCCTTTTGGATATGGTGAAAGCCACGAAGCAGGCCATGCGAGAATACAAATACTTGACTCGACCCTCCCGTAGATAAATTATAGGTTGCTCCAGGCCACGATGGAACACTCCGAGAGTCAAGGAATAAACCTACAGTTTATGAATTGAAAATTACATAAACCAAAGGTGAAAATGAAAGAAATGCCCTCGAAACATTCGCTTGCGAATACATTTTCGGGAGTTTGCGAATACATTTTCTCAAATGCCAAGACAATGACAAAAATGGCTGATATACTTATGATCGGAAAGGTGGCTCTATGCAATGATTTATTATACCGGTGATATTCACGGTCAGAAATATGAGATAGAACGCTTCTGCAAGCGTTTCAATCCTACGAGAGAGGATACCATTGTGATCCTCGGGGATGTGGGTGCAAACTACAGCCGAGATGAAAGGGATGCGGAATTAAAGGCAGCCCTTAACAAACTCAAACCCACGATCCTGTGTATTCACGGCAATCATGAGATTAGACCTTGGAACATTCCTACATATAAAACAAAGGAATGGAACGGCGGCACCGTATGGTATGAAGACGAATATCCCTCCTTATTGTTTGCCAAGGACGGCGAGATATACGATATCGAAGGAATCCGACACATCGCCATCGGTGGTGCATACAGCGTGGACATGTTCTATCGGCTTGCCCGAGGATATGGATGGTGGGCAGATGAACAGCCTTCATCTGAAATAATGCAGTATGTGGAACAGCAGCTCAAGAAGAACAAGGTTGATGTAATCCTCTCTCATACCTGTCCGTTTAAGTACGAGCCTGTGGAAGTGTTCCTCCCAGGCATCGATCAAAGCACGGTAGACACGACCACGGAAAAGTGGCTTGAAAAAATCGAAGAAACAACAGACTACATCGCTTGGTACTGTGGACATTGGCATATCAACAAACGGATTGACAAGATGCACTTCCTGTTCCACAAATTCGAATCAAGCGAAGCGATTAAGGACGAGTTAGAAAGGAAGATAAACGATGGGTAAAGTATATTTTACCGGTGACCTACACTTCGGTCACGAAAATGTACTCGCCTTTGACAATCGACCGTTCAAGACAGTCGAAGAAATGGATGCGGAACTCATCCGCAGATGGAACAATAAAGTCGGAAAGGGCGACCTCACTTATGTCCTCGGGGACATGATTTGGAAAGCCCGAAACGATGATGCCCCGGAACTGATTAAAAGCCTTAACGGTCAGATCATCCTTATTAAAGGAAACCACGACCG
>JAZNNW010000075.1:0-2038 GCA_045580485.1 Candidatus Avilachnospira sp.
TCCCCGCCATCCCCAGCCTGTACTTTGACTGGTTCGGCGGCTGTATCCAGGCCTTCATCTTCTGCACCCTGACCACTCTCTTCATCAAACAGGCTGCCGGCGACTAATACGCCCAAAACAGCCATTTGAATAAACAAGTAATCAATTATTTTTAGGAGGAAACATTTATGGAAATTCTGGCTAAAGGCATTGCTCTGGCAGGTTGCGCCATTGGTGCAGGTCTGGCTCTGATCGCAGGTATCGGCCCTGGTATCGGCGGAGGTAACTGTGCTGCCCGTGGTTGTGAGGTCATCGGCCGCAATCCCGAGTGCAAGAGTGACGTCACCAGCTCCATGATCCTGGGTATCGCTCTGTCCGAGACCACCGGTATCTACGGCTTCGTCACCGGCCTGCTGCTGATCTTCGTTGCTCCCGGTATGTTCATGAACTACCTGAACTAAGTTCCGGCAAGTAATTAAACAAAAACTACGCCGGAAGGAGGCAAACCAATGGATATTTACCAGTCCCTTGTGACGGTAAACCCTGTAACTCTGATCGCACAGATCTGCAACCTGTTCCTGCAGCTGCTGATCGTCAAGATCTTCTTCCTGGATAAGATCAAGGCCATCCTGGACCAGCGCCGGGAAGCTGCTGATAAGCAGATCACCGATGCCGAGGCTGCCAAGGCGGAAGCCCTTGCCATCAAGGAGACCTATGAACAGAACATGCGGGAAGCCAAGGCCAAGGCCGAGGATATCCTCATGAGCGCCCAGCGCTCCGCCAACTCCCGCAGTGAAGAGATCATCAGCCAGGCTCAGCAGCAGGCTGCCCAGATCAAATCCAAGGCATCTTCCGACATTGAGATGGAAAAGAAAAAGGCCATCAACGATGCCAAAAACGAAATTTCCGGTCTGGCACTGGCCATTGCCGGCAAGGTCGTGGAACGGGAGCTGAATACTGCCGATCAGACCGAACTGATCGACCGCTTCATCGATGAATTGGGTGATGGCGTATGACAGAAGTCGGTAGTGTTTACGGCGAATCTCTGTACGAACTGGCCAAGGACGAAGCCTTGACCAAGATCATTGGAGAGCAGCTGGCTGTTCTGCAGCAGAGCTTCCAGCAGGAGCCGGACTTCATCCGCCTGCTCTCCTCCCCCAACCTGACCAAAGCGGGACGCTGCCAGATTCTGGATAACAGCTTCCGCGGCTCCGTGCATCCGTATCTTCTGAACTTCCTGAAGATCCTGACGGAAAAGGGCTATATGCGCTACTTCTCCGACTGCTGCGATGCCTATACCGAGCACTATGATCAGGACAACGGCATTCTTCGCGTAACGGCTGTCTCCGCCGTGGCTCTTTCCTCTGAGCAGGCCGACAAGCTCAAAGCGAAGCTTTCCCGGATCACAGGCAAGGAAATTGCCCTGCGTAACCGGATCGACCCCGCAGTCTTGGGCGGCGTTCGCCTGGACTATGACGGTAAGCGCCTGGATGATACCGTGTCCAACCGTATGGACAACATCCGGGATCTGCTGAACAAAACCGTACTCTAATACTATTTCTTATTGAAAATCAGTCATTTTCAATAAGAAAGGCACTGCCTGTCGGCATTGCCAATTTTATGATTTTCGAATTAGAAAATCACAAAATTTCGTCTCATAAGATCCTCATAGCAAAAACCCGCATTCTTCGAATGCACGTTTTTCCTTGAGTCTCTTTATGACAAGAAAGCAGGGACTGTATGGAACTTAGACCCGAAGAAATAACAAAAATCATTCGTAGTCAGATCAAAAACTACGAAAACAAGATCGAAGTAAGCGAGACGGGTGTCGTCATTCTGGTGGGTGACGGCATCGCCAAGGCTTCCGGTCTGGACAAGTGCATGGCCGGTGAGCTGGTGGAATTCCCCGATGGCTCCTACGGCATGGCCCAGAACCTGGAAGAGGACACCGTCTCCATCGTTATCCTTGGCTCTGACCAGGGCATCAAGGAAGGCGATACCGTCAAACGCACCGGCCGTGTCGTGTCCGTCCCCGTTGGCGAAGGCCTCATCGGCCGTG
>JAZNNW010000076.1:0-20227 GCA_045580485.1 Candidatus Avilachnospira sp.
CATGGCACGGCCCTGACCGTCCACGACCCAGCCGTGGGTCAGAACCTGCTTGAAGGGTGCGCCCTGATCCAGAGCGCCCACAGAGGTCAGCAGGGAGGACTGGAACCAGCCGCGGTACTGGTCAGCGCCTTCGATATACACATCGGCAGGCCACAGCTCAGGGTTGTCTCTCATAAGGGAGGCGAAGTGGGTAGAGCCGGAGTCAAACCAGCAGTCCAGGGTATCGGTCTCCTTGTCAAATTCCTTACCGCCGCAGTGGGGGCAGGTGAAGCCATCGGGGATCAGCTCCATGGCTTCCTTCTCGAACCAGATGTTGGAGCCGTGCTCGTCGAACAGCTTGGAGAGCTTTTCGATGGAATCGGGATTGGAAACAGGCTTGCCGCAGTCCTTGCAGTAGAACACGGGGATGGGCAGACCCCAGCGGCGCTGACGGGAGATACACCAGTCGGCACGCTCACGGATCATGCTGACCATGCGGTCTTCGCCCCATGCGGGGAACCACTGAACATCCTCGATGGCCTTCACAGCCTGATCCTTGAAGGATTCCACGGAGCAGAACCACTGAGGAGTGGCACGGAAGATAACGGGTTTCTTGCAGCGGTCATGGTGGGGATAGGAGTGGACGATCTCCTCGGAGGCGAAGAGCATACCCAGCTCCTTCAGATCCTCCAGAATGACGGGGTTGGACTTTTCCGTAGGCAGACCTGCGTACTTGCCTGCATAATCGGTGTGGCGGCCGTAATCGTCCACGGGAACCACCAGCTCCATGCCGTAGCGCATACAGGTCTGATAGTCATCGGCACCGAAGCCGGGAGCGGTGTGGACACAGCCGGTACCGGAATCCATGGTGACATACTCGGCGTAGACCAGACGGGAGGTCTTGTCCAGGAAGGGATGCTGTGCCAGCATATTCTCAAAGAATGCACCGGGATAGGTGGCGAGAATCTCATAGCTGGTGTAACCGCCCATGCCCATGACCTTCTCGCACAGAGCCTCAGCCACGATGAACATCTCATCGCTGTAATCGGGCTTGACGATGACATAGTTGTCTCTGGGGTGCAGGCAGATGGCCATGTTGCCGGGGAGAGTCCAGATGGTGGTGGTCCAGATGACGAAGTAGGTCTTGCTCAGATCGAAGCCTGCCAGCTTGCCCAGATCGTCCTTCATGGGGAACTTGACATAGACGGAGGTACAGGGATCGTCCTTGTATTCGATATCGGCCTCTGCCACGGCGGTGGCACAGAAGGGACACCAGGTAACAGGCTTCAGACCCTTGTAGATATAGCCCTTGTCGAACATTCTGCCAAAGACCTTGACTTCCTGTGCTTCAAAGTGCTTGTCCATGGTGCGGTAGGGATGCTCCCAGTCGCCCACGACGCCCAGACGCTTGAAGCCTGCCATCTGCTTCTGGATGAAGTCCTCGGCGAAGTCCTCGCAGGCCTTGCGGAACTCGGGGACGGACAGGTCCTTGTTCAGCTTCTTCTTGGAATTCTCGATGGCACGCTCGATGGGCAGACCGTGGTTATCCCAGCCGGGAACATAGGGGGTGTAGTAGCCCCGCATGGCGTAGGAACGGGTGATAAAGTCCTTCAGCGCCTTGTTCAGGGCATGACCCATGTGGATATAGCCGTTGGAGAAGGGAGGGCCGTCGTGGAGGCAGAACCGGGGTTTGCCTTCATTCTTTTTCAGCAGTTCGTTGTACAGGTCCAGCTTCTGCCAGTTTTCCAGCATACCGGGCTCTCTTGCCGGCAGTCCTGCACGCATGGGGAAGCCGGACTTACCCATGTTCAATGTCTGTTTGTATTCCATAGTAACCTCCGAATTCAATAATACATCTTTGTAAGCCTCCCCTTGAGGGGAGGTGCCGAGCAAAGCGAGGCGGAGAGGTGTGTGCAGGCAGTGCCCGGACACCTCTCAGTCACGGCTTTGCCGTGCCAGCTCTCCTCAAGGAGAGCCTAAAAAACACCCTTGTCCCTATAAAGAGACAAAGGTGTACATTTCCTCTGCGGTACCACTCTTTTTGCCTTGCGGCCACTCAAGCTGCCCTGTAACGGGAGCGCCCGTCCGGCTTACTTGGGTTCAGCCGAAGGCTCAGAGGTGATATTCTCCCGCTCTCCGCCGCCTGTTTCCACCAGCCACAGGCTCTCTTTGGGCTTTCTTCGGGGTACTTGTCCTCATCGTCGCCATAATATGCGATATTACTGTTAGAATATCATAAAAACCGAATTTGTCAATAGAAAAAGAGACGGATTGCCACGGGCTTTCAGCCCTCGCAACGACATTCTTTAAAGATGGTCATTCCGAGGCTTGCAAAGCAAGCCGTGGGAATCCGTTACCACAAAATATCCGCTTCTCCGTGGTTTTTCAGAAATTCATTGACCTGACTGAAGGGTTTGCTTCCGAAAAATCCCCGGTAGGAAGAAAGGGGACTGGGATGGGCCGACTGCAAAATCAGCCGGGGATAGGGAGAATTGGCGGCGGCTTTGGCCTTTTTCTGAGCCTGTGCGCCCCAGAGAATAAAGGCAATGGGCTGCGGCAGCTCTGCCAGAGATTCCACAACCTTGTCTGTAAACGCCTGCCAGCCTATGTCCTTGTGACTGTTGGCCTTCCCATCCTCTACGGTCAGCACGGCGTTGAGCAGAAATACCCCCTGCTTTGCCCAGTGGGTCAGATCACCGCTCTTGGTCGGTTCAATGCCCAGATCCGCCTGCCGTTCTTTATAGATGTTCACCAGTGACGGCGGCAGCTTCACGCCCTCTTTCACGGAAAAAGCCAGACCGTGAGCCTGTCCCGGCTCGTGATAGGGGTCCTGCCCCAAAATCACCACCCGCACCTGCTCCGGGGCTGTCAGCTGAAAAGCAGTGAACACCTGCTCCATAGGCGGATAGACAGTGGCAGTGCCGTAAGCGGCTTCCACCTGTCGGAAAAGGTCGGCTGTTTCTGGGTCGGACAGGCAGTTATGTAAAAATTTTTGCCAGTTGGCAGGAAAAAATCGTTTCACGGTCAAATACCCTCTTGCAACTGTGTTTTATCTTCGCTATACTGAAAGCAGCAAAATCTTAGACCCGTAAGGAGATGAAAGAAAATGAAGTATGTCTGCGATCTGTGCGGCTGGGAGTACGACGAAGAAGTCGGCGCACCCGATGAGGGCATCGCCCCCGGCACCAAGTGGGAGGATGTTCCCGAGGACTTTGAATGTCCCCTGTGTTCTGTAGGCAAGGATCATTTCTCCGAAGCCTAAATCACATTTGTTCCGCACCGGCATCGCCGGTGCGGATTTTTTTATAGCTGTTCAAACTCTGCGTCCATGGCATCGTCATCGCCGGAGGCTGCTGCCTTCTGCCGGGCATCGGCTTCGGCATACTGCTGCGCATCCCGGACTGCCCGGTCGATCTCCGCCTGGCTCATGTTGGAAGAGCCGGTGATGGTGATGTTCTGGGATTGCCCGGTGGCAAGATCCTTGGCGGAGACATTGACGATGCCGTTGGCATCGATGGCAAAGGTCACTTCGATCTGTGGCACGCCCCGCATGGCACGGCGGATACCCGTCAGCTGAAATCTGCCCAGCTCCTTGTTCTGCTTTGCCATGGGTCGCTCACCCTGGAGCACATGGACATCCACGGAGGTCTGGAAATTGGCTGCCGTGGTAAAGACCTGACTCTTTCGGATGGGCAGAGTGGTGTTCCGCTCGATGATTCGGGTGCAGACACCGCCCACGGTCTCAATGCCCAGAGAAAGGGGCGTCACATCCAGAAGCAGCAGCCCTGTCACAGCACCGGAGAGGACACCGCCCTGGAGGCAGGCACCCATGGCCACGCACTCATCGGGATTGATGCCCTTGAAGGGCAGCCGTCCTGTAACGGTCTGGACAAGCTCCTGCACTGCCGGGATACGGGTGGAACCGCCCACCAGCAGCACCTTGCTGATCTGGGAAATGGGCACGCCGCTGTCGTTGATAGCCTGATCCATGGGACCTCTGGTGGCCTGAACCAGATGGCTGGTCAGCTCATTGAATTTGGCTCTGGTGAGAGTGGCTTCCAGATGGAGAGGTCCGTCCCGTCCCACAGCGATATAGGGCAGAGAAACGGTGGTCTGGCTCAGAGCGGAAAGCTCAATTTTTGCCTTTTCCGCCGCCTCCCGGATTCGCTGCATGGCAGCGGGGTCACGGCTCAGATCCAGCCGATTGGCTTTTCGGAATTCCTGCACCAGATGATCCACGATGCACTTGTCAAAATCGTCGCCGCCCAGATGGTTGTTGCCGGCGGTGGCGAGGACTTCAATGACACCGCCGGAGATCTCCAGAATGGACACATCGAAGGTGCCGCCGCCCAGATCATAGACCATGATCTTCTGGCTTTCCTCCTTGTCCACGCCGTAGGCCAATGCTGCCGCCGTAGGCTCATTGATGATCCGCTTGACCTCCAGACCGGCGATCTTGCCGGCATCCTTGGTAGCCTGCCTCTGGGCATCGGTGAAGTAGGCAGGGACGGTGATGACCGCCTGAGTCACAGGACCGCCCAGATAGGCTTCGGCGTCGGCCTTCAGCTTCTGCAAGATCATGGCGGAGATCTCCTGGGGATTGTACCGTTTGCCATCGATATTCACTTTGTAATCCGAGCCCATTTCCCGCTTGATGGAGGAAACGGTACGCTCGTGATTGGTGACGGTCTGCCGTTTGGCGATCTGACCGATCATCCGTTCGCCGGTTTTGGCAAAGGCCACCACAGAAGGGGTGGTGCGGCTGCCCTCGGCGTTGGGAATGACCACCGGCTCTCCGCCCTCCATGACGCAGACGCAGCTGTTGGTGGTACCCAAATCGATACCGATGATGTGGGACATAGGCAATCTCCTTAGGAATAAAGTGCAGGCATTTCTAATTTGTACTGCAAAAGCAAACAACACGCCGGGAGGGGGCGTGGGGGAGCGTGGCTTGGTTTGCGGGAGCAAACCTACAACGCCCTCCCCCACAGTCCTTTTCATCCAATACTTTTGGGACTTGCCAAAAGTATTGGCCGTCGGAGACTGCAAGCAGCCTTGCGCTGCTTGCACATAAAATCTTACGGTCTATGGTCGTACTGCTGCCACCCGGAGGGCTGTCCGTACTGCTGATAGTAGTACCGGGTGGGGGTGAAGAACAGGCTTCTGCCCAGACAGCTGACCAGATTCAGCAAAATGGAAATGGTGATGATGAGCCGCAGGAAGGAGAAAGGTCTCGGCCTGCGGGAATGATAGGTATAGTGGTAGCCGCCTTGATTCTGCCTTTGCTGCTGTTCGTGGAACTGGCGGAAGAATTCCTCGAAAGGATCGCCCTCCTGACCGGTCTGCCAGGTATAGGTCTGCTGACCGGTGAAAGGATTGCTTTGAGGCTGCTGCCATGCCTGAGGATTCTTGATGCGGTCGTAGGCTTCGTTGACCTCGTTCATCTTCTGGGCAGCAGTGGGATCACCGGGGTTCAAGTCCGGGTGATATTTCTTTGCCAGACGGCGGTATGCAGTTTTGATTTCCTCTTCCGAGGCGCCGTGGGGAACGCCCAGCACCTCATAGGGATCTCGTGCCATAATGAAACCTCGTTTTTACTGTGTAATACCGTTTTCGTAGAAGATCTGTACCAGAGGGCTGTCGGGACTCAGGAACAGGGTATTCCCGCCGCCTGCAAGGCTGGCCTTGGCGGCATCCAGAGAACGGACGAAATTATAGAATTCTGCCTTTTCGGCATTGGTATAGGCATCGGAGAGGATGCGCATATATTCCGCTTCGCCTTCTGCCTGCAGAATCTCGGCCTCTGCCTTTGCCTGAGAGATCATGATCTCCACTTCCTTGTCAGTTTCGGAGCGAATCATCTGCGCTTCGCTCTCACCTTCGGCGGCGAACTGGGCGGCGATGTTGTTCCGCTCGGAGATCATACGCTGATAGACGGCTTCCTTGTTGTCATCGGGCAGGTCCAGCCGCTTGGTCTCCACAGCAATGAGCTCAATGCCGTACTGCGCCAAACCGCCGCCTACATTGTCCTTGATGGCCTGTGCCAACGCACCGTCACGGCCGGAGATGACCTCCGTCTGGTTGAGCCCGGAAATGGTATTCTTCATGGCATTGTAGACCAGAGTGGACAGGCGGCTCTCACCGTTGGACACGCTGCCGTTGAGGGTCTGAATGAATTTTTGGGGGTCTTCGATGCGCCACAGCACGAAGCTGTCAGCCACCATGGTCTTTTTGTCCTTGGTAATGACATCGGAGACGGGCAGGTCATAGAGCAGCACGGTCTTGGGCAAAGTCTGGCTGTCCTGGATGATGGGCAGCTTGAAGCTGACACCGGCCTGATCCCGGATATCCACCACTTTGCCGAACTGACGGATGATGGTGTATTCATTGGCGTGGGTCACAACGAAGCAGGAACCTGCACCGATGAGAATGACCAAAATCAAAAGAATGGGGATGATCTTTTTCAGAGTTTTCATTGTACAGGCACCCCCTCTGTGTCAAACTGGAACATATTGAGATGGCTGCCGCTTTCATCGGTGATGATGACCCGCAGACCCGGCAGCAGTCCTTCCATGGCCTCATAGTACATCCGCTGCTTGGTGATGCCGGGGAACTTGCGGTATTCCTCATACATGGCGTTGAAGCGGGCCACCTGACCTTCCGCTTCATTGATGCGGCTTTCCTTGGCGGCCTCGGCCTGACGGTAGATCTGGTCGGCCTGTGCCTCTGCCTTGGGCAGCTGCTCGCTGCGGTACTTGTTGGCATTGTTCAGAGCCGTATCCTTGCCCTGCTTGGCGTTTTCCACATCCTTGAAGGCAGCCAGCACCTCTGCCGTAGGAGGCTCGGCGTCCTGAATGGTCAGGTTCACCAGCTGGACACCCAGATCTTCCGCTTCCATGCGGGTCATGATCTTGTCCTTGATCTCGGACTGAATCTGGCTCTTACCGCTGGTGATGACATCATCCACCGGATACAGACCGATGGTGTCACGGATGTAGCTTTGGGCCAGGGTCTTGAGGATACCCACGGCGTTCTGGCTGTTATAGAGGTACTTTACCGGGTCTGTCACCCGATATTCCAGGAAAAAGTCCACATTGACAAAATTATAGTCGCTGGTGATCATGAGACTTTCTTCCGGCTTGGACTGGTTGCTGTTCTGGTCGTAGCCGATGGAGAAGCCCTTGATGGTCATATCCACCTTCCGCACCTGCTGGACAAAGGGAATCTTGAAGTGCAGACCGGGAGAAGTGACCGTCTGGGGCACACCAAAGGTGACAACCACAGCGTTCTCCTGCTCACCGATGGTGTAAAAGGAGTCCAGAGCAAGAATGCCCACGGCAATGAGAATCACGATGACAAGAAGACCTGTTTTGATTTTCTTGCCGTAATTCTTTTTCGGTTTATATTCGTTGGATTCGTTGGGATTGGGGTTATAGGTATATTCCTCCATACAGATCCCTCCTTTTGTATCGTGTCAGATAGTATAGCACATCCAAAAGGAAAATAAATGAACAAATCATAAAAAAGCTCCCAAAAGGGAGCTTTTTTCATGATATATCCTTGATTCTCGGTAAGTTCCAGTGAAAATAAGTGGCCAGCATACGGATGATGAACACCATTACCATGGTAACGGGCACATTGACCACATCGCTGATGCCGCTTCGGTACAGAATCAGATAGACGATGGCGCCTGCCAGAACTGCCACGGCATAGACATGCTTGTGGAGGATGGCGGGCATCCGCTGGACAAACAGATCTCTCAGCAGACCGCCGCCTACGCAGGTGATCAGACTCAGGAAGATCAGAAAAAAGCCGTTGTCGCTGTAGCCGTAGCGGATACCGGTCTGCATACCGACTACGGTAAAGGCACCCAGACCAAGGGCGTCAAAAATATTGGCCAGCACTTCTATGTGGGGTTCGATCCGGTGATAGAATTTCCCGGAAAACCTTGCCACAAGAAAGATCAGAATGGCAACGGAGGCTGCCACAAGGGCATAGACAGGATCACGGAACATCATAGGCGGTGTGCAGCCGATGATGAGATCCCGGGTCAGACCGCCGCCCAGAGCAGTGACCACAGCAAGCGTCACAATCCCGAACAGATCCAGCCGATGCTTCAGCGCCACCATGGCACCGGACAGGGCAAAGGCCACGCAGCCGATCATGTCGGCAATGTTAAAAAGAATGGTGGAAAAGGTCACAGCAGTTCCTCCCATTGGCTCTCGCCAAAGACTTGCAGCCCGTTGTGTTTCAGCATCTGGGCGGTGATGCCCATGCCGGGGATGAGATTGCGGGAAAAGGTGCCGTCATAGATCTCACGGCTTCCGCAGCTGGGGCTCCGTTCTTTCAGGAGCGCTTTGCTGCAGCCCAGAGTTTTTGCCAGCTGCAAAGCTGCCTCTGCACCGGCGGTGTACTCTGCCGTCACATCCTTGCCTTCGGCGGTGATGACCAGACCGTTCTGCCGCTCGGCAGGAGTTCTGGGGGTGGCAAGACCGCCCAGCTGCTCCGGGCAGACGGGAATCAGCGTATAGCGATCCTGCAAAGCCTGCAACTGCGGGTATTCCTTCTTCTTGCCGTCGTAGCGGCAGGGGATGCCCAGCAGACAGGCGGAGACCAAAAGAGGCTCTTTTTCCACCTTTTTTGCCGCCGGAAGACGGAAATTTTCCAAAATTTCACCGTCCAGCACGGCTTCCTTAAGGGTATCGCCCTCGTAGGTCAGCTTCAGAGAGAAGAAAGGCGCATCCTGCTCCAGCAGCTCCAGAAACAGCTTGTCACCCTCCCAGAGGGTCAGCTCCCGGAGCCGGGATTTTTCGATCCATTCCAGATCTCCTTCGTCGCAGACCTTCAGCTCCCCGTGAAATCCGTGGGCGGTGAACAGGTGCATATACTCCGCATCATCTCCGGGACCGGAGATGATGGTCACGATGCCCCGATAACGCCATGCGGTCAGGGTCAGACCGGTCTCCTCCAGCGCCTCCCGAAGCAGGCAGTCCTCGGGGCTTTCCTGGAACTCAAACTTGCCGCCGATGCCGATCCACTTGTCGTGGTTGATGTCATTTTTCTTCTTCACCCGATGGAGCATCAGATATTTGCCGTCCTGCTCAATATAGCACAGGGTGGTGTTGCGGATCACTTGTAGACCTCTCTGTTGAGGATGCCGATGTAGGGCAGGTTGCGGTAGTTGTTGGCGTAGTCCAGACCGTAGCCCACGACGAAATGGTCGGGGCACTGGAATCCCACATAGTCGGGGGTCAGATCGGGATCGTGACGGACCTTCTTATCCAGCAGTGCAATGGTCTTGACGCTTCTGGGGTTTCTGGTCATGAACAGCTGCTTCAGATGCTTCAGGGTCAGGCCGCTGTCGATGATATCATCCACGATGATCACATCACGACCGTTGATGTCCACATCCAGGTCCTTGGTCAGCTTGACCACGCCGGAGGATTTGCTGGATGCGCCATAGCTGGAAACGGTGATGAAGTCCATGTCCAGATTGCAGTCCATCTCCCGGCACAGATCGGTGAAGAAAATGGATGCGCCCTTCAGTACGCAGACCATAACAGGACGAGTTCCCTTGTAATCGTTGGTCAGCTGTTCGCCCAGGGTCTCTACCATGGCTGCGATCTGCTTCTCGGAATAGAGAATCTCGGTAATGTCGTTTTCTTTGGTGGTGATACGCATGATCATACTCCTTATTATAAATGTAACTCGATTGTATCAAAGAACCTCACGCTTGACAAGTCCCTCCAGTAAGGCAACTGCTCTTGGCAGGTCTGCTGCCGCCAGATCGGAATAGTGGAGCACCAGTCTGCCTTGAATTTCCTCCTCTGACAGACCGACTGCATACTGCCTCAGACCGGCGGCACGGATGCCGGCCTCCCGGAGCCGCTGCTCGATGGTATCGTCTGAAAGGGGGGTCTGCAATTGCAGCAGCAGATGCAGTCCCGCCTCGTCGCCCCGGACGGTAATGGCGGAAGATTCTTCCGACTGCGCAAGCAATGTGAGAAATTCATCCCGCAAAAGGCGGTACCGCCGCTTCATACGGCTGACATGCTTTTCAAAATGCCCTTCGTCCAGAAATTTCGCCAGAGTCAGCTGTTCAAAGCTGGGAACGGTGCAGCTGTAAAAGCCCAACTGCTGACGGTATCTGACCATGAGGCTGTCCGGCAGGATCATGTAGCTGATACGCAGTGCCGGCGTGATGGTTCTGGAAAAGGTGTTCAGATAGATGACTCTGCCCAGCGTGTCCATGCTGAACATGGTGGGCACAGGCTTTCCCGAAAAGTGGAACTCCGAGTCGTAGTCGTCCTCCACGATCCAGCGGTCTTCACTGCCCACCCAGTTCATCAGCTGCCGCCGACGGACAATGGGCATGACCACGCCAGTGGGATACTGGTGACCCGGGGAGATGTGAAGCACATCAGCATGGGAAGCCAGCAGACCGTCCAGACAGGCGCCGCTTTCGTCCAGCGGGATGGATGCCACGGCAACGCCGTTGGCATGGCAGACCTGACGAATCTTCCGGTGACCGGGATTTTCCAGTCCGTAGCATTTAT
Source organism: Candidatus Avilachnospira sp. (assembly GCA_045580485.1). GTDB lineage: Bacteria > Bacillota > Clostridia > Oscillospirales > Oscillospiraceae > Avoscillospira. The sequence continues at coordinate 10,536 of JAZNNW010000076.1, forward strand.
CTCTGCCCAAAAGCTGAATGAGAATATTATAAAGGTATTCCGCACCGGCACCGATGACGATGTTCTCCGGGCAGACCTTCATGCCCCGGCTCCGCAGGAGCAGACCGGCAATGGCATTTCGCAGAGCGGGCAGTCCCGTGTTGGGGGGCGGCTGCAGCAGCAGATCGTGGTCGTCCAGAAGGACGCTCCGCATGAGCTTTGCCCAGACGGAGAAGGGGAACTGCTCCGCCGAGACTGTGGGCGGCGGGGGAGGCAGCTCCACATGGGCAGACTGTCCTGCCTGCATCGGAGGCAGTGCCTCCAAAGTTTCTGCATAGTAGCCGGAGCGGGGTCGGGAGGCGATGTAGCCCTCTGCCAGAAGCTGGTTGTAAGCCGTTTCCACGGTGATGCGGCTGATGTTCAGATGCTCTGCCAAAGTGCGTTTGGAGGGGAGCTTTTCACCGCCGGCAATGGCTCCGGTGAGGATATCTTCCTTCAAAGCCCGGTAGAGCTGTTCGTATAATGGCATCCTGTCATTGGGTAGAAGCACATAGGTACGCAAAGTATCCCCTCCTTTCACATGCTTTACAAAGGCAGTATAGCGGAAAAGTGGAGAATTTTCAAGTTTTTCCTTGACAAAGTGAACCTTGTCCCATATAATGATTTAGCCTGTCTGAACAGGCTGAAGAATCCTTGCCACCGACCTGGATCGGTGGCCATACGTCCAAAAGGAGGTGCAACGAAATGGCAAAGATTTCCGGCAAGTATGAGGTCCTCTATATCATCGACCCCGCCAAGGGCGAAGAGGGTATTGCGGCTCTCGTGGAAAAATTCAAGGCTCTCGTTGAGGCAAACGGTACTCTGACCAGCATCGACGAGTGGGGCAAGCGCCGCATGGCTTATCCCATCAATGACCTGGTGGAAGGCTACTATGTCCTGATGACCATGGACGCCAAGCCCGAGTTCCCCGCAGAACTGGACCGCGTGTTCAAGATCACTGAAGGCATCCTGCGTTCCCTGATCACTGATGTGGAACTGTAAGGAGGCGAGTTCATGCTGAACCACATTGTTCTCATGGGCCGTCTTACCCGCGACCCGGAGCTTCGGCGAACCGGCAGCGGAACCGCCGTGGCAACCTTTACACTGGCAGTGGACCGGGACTTCAGTTCCAACCGCGAGACCGGTGAAAGGGAAACGGATTTCATCGACATCGTCGCCTGGAGAAATACGGCGGAGTTCGTCTCCAAGTATTTTGCCAAGGGCCGTATGGCGGTGGTCTCCGGCCGACTGCAGATCAGAAACTGGAACGATAAGGACGGCAACAAGCGCCGCTCCGCCGAAGTTGTGGCAGACAATGTCTACTTTGGCGACAGCAAGCGTGACGGTGCCGCCGGCGGCTTCGACCAGTCCTACGGTCAGAGCTACTCCCAGCCTGCAGCATTCAATCAGCAGCCCGCATACGGCTACGATCCGGCCCCTGTGCCCGGTCCTGCCCCGGCTTCTGATTTCGCCATGCTGGAAGATGACGATTCCGAACTTCCCTTCTGATCGGCGAACAAAAACGAATTTTTTTCACGATAACTTCAAGATAGGAGGAAACCTCAATGGCTAACGATAAGATGCGTCCTCGTAAGCGCAAGAAGGTATGCAGCTTCTGCGTGGATAAGGTCGAGCATATCGATTACAAGGATACGGCTAAGCTCCGCCGTTACCTGTCCGAGCGTGGCAAGATCCTGCCCCGCCGTACCACCGGCACCTGCGCTGCTCACCAGCGTCAGCTGACCGTCGCCATCAAGCGTGCACGGCACATCGCCCTGCTGCCCTATGTGGCCGACTAAGTTCATAAGAAAAACCACCGAAGCGGAGCTTCGGTGGTTTTTTACAAGGCTCCCCTTGAGGGGAGCTGTCGCCGCAGGCAACTGAGAGGTGTCAAAAAGACCGCCGTTTGGCGGTCTTTTGTCCGTTATCCTTCGTTCTCGTAGATCTTAGCAATATCCACGATGAAATCCACGCACTTGTCCACACCGATGAGACCGGAGTTGAGGGACAGGTGATAGTTCTGAGCCTCGCCCCAGTTGCGGCCGGTGTAGTGCTTATAATACACCTTGCGCTTGTTGTCCTTGTCGATGAGGCGCTTCTGGGGAGTCTGCTTGGTCTCGCCGTAAAGCTCCACGATACGCTTTGCCCGATGCTCCATATCGGAATGGATGAACACATGGAGGCAGTCCTCCCGATCCCGCAGGATATAGTCGGCGCAGCGGCCGATGATGACGCAGGGACCCTGGTCGGCATATTTGCGGATGACATTGGTCTGGGTGACAAAGAGCTTGTCGGACATGGACATGGAGCCCATCATGGCCATGGGGTTGGGGGAAACGGCGATATTAAACAGGAAGCTGTTGGTGACGGGGGCATATTCACCGGCTTCTTCGATAAAATCGGCATGGAAGCCGCTTTCTTCGGCGACCTTATCCACCAGTTCCTTATCATAGCAGGGGATGCCCAATCGTTTGGCGACTTCTCTGCCGATGGTACGGCCGCCGCTGCCGAAAGCACGACTGATGGTGATAACTTTATTTGTCATATGGATCGACCTCCTCGTGGGTTGTTGCCACTATTATACAATGAGACGATTAAAAAAACAAGTTTTTTTGTGCAATACCCATCAATACTTTTGTTTCTGTGAGAAACCCTCCTTTTTGACTGTTGTTTTTGTTGGTTTTGGTAATGATTACTTGTCTTTTCCGTACAACCATTGACAAAAGTGCGAGGATTGGCTAAATTAAAATAGGGAAAAATATGGGAAAAGGAAATTATAAAGATGTTGCAGCACAATTCATCTACACCGTTGTATCAGCAGATCGCAGAAATTCTGTCTGTTGGTATCCACAGCGGGCGGTATAAACCCGGCGATAAGCTCCCTTCGGAGCATGAGCTCTGCCGGACTTATTCCGTCAGCCGCATGACTGTTCGTTTGGCTCTGAGCCAGTTGATTCAGCGGGGCCTCATCGAATCCTTCCATGGCAAGGGCAGTTTTGTCAAAGAGCCTGCCCGTCTGGACCGTCTGAAGTGCATAGGTTTCTCTGAAAATCTGCGCCGCAGAGGCATCCGTGGCAGTACGGTTATCCAGAGCTGGGGCGAGACAGAGGATCCGTCCTTTGAAGGCAAGTGCTTCAATCTGAACCTCCTTGCTTTCACGGAAGACAATCCCTTTGTTCTGTACAGCTCCTATATGCCCATGGAACTGGGTCAGAAGATGAAAGAAGCAGCGGAGCAGGCCGTGCGGGAGGGAAGACCCTTCTCCACCTATGATCTGTATCCCTACATGGATCAGAAGCCTACCCGTGCGGAGCAGGAGTTCAGTGCAGCGGATGCCGATGCGGAGCTGGCTGCCTTGCTGAAGATTCCCAAAGGCAGGGCGGTTCTGATACTGCGTTCCTTCTTTTATGATGAGAACGATGTTCTGCTGGAATTCAAGCGTGCGTATTATCGTCCGGATCTCAGTGCGTTCTGTATCCAGCGGGAAGTGTGATACAGTATGAATAATGAAAGCCGCCCTTTGGGGCGCCTTTTTCTGCCTTTTGTCCTAAAATGAAAAAATCTCTGCGTTCCTCTTGACAAGGGGTGTGCAGCGTTGTATGCTTGTGATAGCTTGTAATAACAAGCTCGGCTGTAGCGGTCTGCAGCCGGAACATCTTTATTTTTCCCTTCCTTTTGGACCCGGCTCCCAACAGAGTCGGGTCCTCCTATTTCAAAATAAGGAAAACTGTCGTACAAAAAATGGTAAATTCGCACAAAATTGAAGAAGGTTTTTTGCCAAATTCACGAAAAGAAAAGAGTATCATTCTGTAAATTTTTATGTTATAATACACGAGTAATAGAGCCACTATGCCCAGATATGCGCTCCATAATCCCCAGCGGCTGACCACGAAAGTTGTGGGCAGTCGCCCTTAACGCTGTAATCCGACCCGCAGGGCGGGTTTGTTGTAAACGCTGCTCGATGCAGCTGGTCAAAGGATGGTTAGGCCGCCCATCCCGACCCGGTTGTATGGATCATCGCTTACTTTCGCACATCCCCGGCAAAGACCCAAAATTAAAATTCAGAAAGGAAACGAAAAATGAAGATCAAAAGAACTTTAGCTCTGGTTCTGGCGCTCGTGATGATCTTCGGCATGCTGCCCACTTTCGCAGCCGCTGAAGAAACACTGCCCAGCAACCTGAAAGCTGCCCTTCCCGCAGAGGTCGCTGCTGATCTGGCAGCCTCCGGCGTGGGCGTTGCTCATGTTGTTGATGTTCCCGTCAACAGCAGCACCTATCAGGATATTAGCAGCACGCAGGTCGTCACCTTCAACGATGCCGACACCACTTCCCACATGGGTAAGTCCGCTGCTATGGATCTGACCAAGACGGCTAACCCCGGCGGTGCTGTCACCAGCCTGAAGTATGCCGGCGCTGTCATTCCTGCCTCCGAACTGGTCGCAGACAACGAATGGCACATCTACAAGCTGGCCGACTACACCTGCCCCAGTTCCTTCGGCAACTATGTCCAGTTCGACTGCGGTTCTCAGACCGGCGGCCTGAGAAGCCTGAACTCCGGCTGGCATGGCATCTGGACCTACAACGCCCTGAGAAGCCACACCGTTGATATGTACATCTCCTATAAGATCAGCGGCCCCATGGTTTCCAGTAATCCTCCCGTGGTCTCCATCGACCGTGTGCTCTTTGTTGACTCCTGCGTCAACTATGTCACCGAGTGGACCGAGCCCACCGAAGCTACCTGCGGCACTCCTTCTGTTCAGACCGGTACCTGCCCCACTTGCGCCAATGTCTATACCAAGACTGTCGCCGAGCCTACCGGCGAGCATGACTTCTCCGGCGAGTATGCCTATGACGCTTCCACCGGCAAGTATGTCGTCTCCTGCGTCAACTGCGATGCTACCACAGTTACGGATGTCACTATCCATGCTGAACTGCCCGCAGAGGTCACTGCCGATCTGGCTGCCTCCGGTGCAGGCCTGAAGCATGTTGTGGATGTTCCCGTCAACCAGGCTTACTTCCGCAGCGCTGGCGGCTTTGATTGGATCTACTTCAATGAAGCAGACACTACCTCCCACATGGGCAGATCCGCTGTGATCGACCTGTCCAATCAGGCCGATGCCGCACAGATGATCAAGGGTATCCGCTTTGCCGGCGCTGTCATCCCCACTGAACTGGGCAGAGCCGATGGCATGATCATCGACGGCCAGTGGCATGTCTACAAGCTGAATGACCAGCTGATCGAAACCACCTACAACTACGAGTTCAACCTGGGCTGGGATCGTCTGGTCTATGCCTATCTGAGAGGCTACGGCACCTTCGCCGCAATGAACAACAAGGTTGTTGATATCTACTTCTCCTACAAGATCGTGGACAACAGAGAGACCACCGGCGAGTGCGCATACTACTTCGACCGCGTTGTCTTTGTGGAGTCCTGCGAGAACTACATCGCTGAAGATGCAGTTTGGACCGAAGGTGCTGCGGCTACCTGCACCAACGGCTCCAGCCAGTACACCGCTTGCCCCGAGTGCGGCGGCAACTACACCGTCTACAATGACGATATGCTGGATCACACCTTTGGCGAATATGTCTGGGATGCAGCTACCGGCACGATGGTTGCAAAGTGCGTCAACTGCGATGCAACCGACAGCAAGGCAGCTGACCTGCCCTCCAACCTGAAGGCTCCTCTGCCCGCAGAGGTCGTTGCTGATCTGGAAGCTTCCGGTGTGGATGTCTCCCATGTGGTTGATGTTCCCGTCAACAGCTCCACTTATCAGAACGCTTCCGGTTCCGTTGTTTCCTTCAACGACAACGACACCACTTCCTTCATGGGCAAGTCCGCTATTGCTGACCTGTCCAAGATGGGCAACCCCGGCGGCGGCATTGGCGCTTTCCGCTTTGCTGGCAGCCTTGTGTTCGAATACAAGAACATGACTGCTGACAACGAATGGCATATCGCCAAGCTGGACGATCAGGTCGTGCCTTCCAGCCTCGGCAACTATGTCCAGTTCGACGGCGGCCATATTACTACCGATGGTACTTTCTCTGTCCAGTACTGGAACATGAGAAGTGTGAACGCCGGTTGGCACGGCATCTGGACCTACAATGCCCTGCGTGACCATGTCGTTGATGTCTACCTGTCCTACAAGATTACAGGTGCTCTGAGCACTTATCCTCTGGTTTACATCGACCGTATCATCTTCGTTGACTCCTGCGAGAACTATGTCACTGAGTGGGCTGACGGTTCCGATGCTACCTGCGGCGCTCCCGCAACGCAGACCGGTACCTGCTCCACCTGTGGCAACACTGTCACCAAGACTGTCGGCGAAGCAGCCGGCGAGCATGACTTCACCAAGGTCACTTTCGATGCAGCTACCGGTATGTATGTGGTTGCTTGCTCCGTCTGCGGCGCTGCCGGTGAAGAAGCTCTGACTGATGCACTGCTGGCTCCTCTGCCCGAGGAAATCCTGAAGGATCTGGATGCTTCCACTCTGAAGCATGTTGTGGATGTTGCTGTTCAGGACAGATACTTCCGCAACGCTTCCGGCGATGTCGTCTCCTTCCTGACTCCCGACGAGACTTCCCACATGGGCAGATCTGCTGTCATGGATCTGACTGTCACCGATACCGCTCAGGCTATCAAGGGTATCCGCTTTGTCGGCGATATCATTCCCACTGCCGCACAGGATCCTGCCAATGGCTTGATCATTGATGGCAACTGGCACATCGCCAAGTTCGAAGACCATGTGATGCCCGCTACCAGCTACAACTGGGAATTCAACCTGGGCTGGGACCGTCCCGTCTATGCCTATCTGAGAGGCTACGGCACCTACAGCGCTCTGCTGAATCAGACTGTTGACTACTATCTGTCCTACAAGATCGTTGACAACAGAGAGACTACCGGCGAGTGCAAGATCTACATTGACCGCGCTACCTTTGTGGTTTCCTGCGAGAACTACATCGCTGAAGATGCAGTTTGGACCGACGGCGATGCAGCTACCTGCACCCACGGCTCCAGCAAGTACACCACTTGCCCCCAGTGCGGCGGCACCTACACCGTTTACAATGACGATATGCTGGATCACGAGTTCGGCGAATATGTTTGGGACGCAGCTACCGGCATGCTGGTTGCCCAGTGCGCAAACTGCGATGCAACCGACAGCAAGGCTGCTGACCTGCCCAGCAACCTGAAGGCTCCTCTGCCCGCAGAGGTCGAAGCTGATCTGGCAGCCTCCGGCGTGGGCGTTGCTCATGTTGTTGATGTTCCCGTCAACAGCTCCACTTATCAGAACGCTTCCGGTTCCGTTGTCTCCTTCAACGATGCCGACACCACTTCCCACATGGGCAAGTCCGCTGCTATGGATCTGAAGAACTGCCCCAACCCCGGCGGCGCTGTTGGCAGCCTGAAGTACATGGGCGCCACCATTCCTGCCTCCGAACTGGTCGCAGATAACGAATGGCACCTGTACAAGCTGGCTGACTACGCTTGCCCCAGCTCCTTCGGCAACTATGTCGAATTCAACTGCGGCAACCAGTACTGCTATCTGAGAAGCGTGAACTCCGGCTGGCATGGCATCTGGACCTACAATGCAGTGCTGAACCACACCGTTGATATGTACATCTCCTACAAGATCAGCGGTCCTATGGTTTCCAGCAATCCTCCTGTGGTCTCCATTGACCGCGTCATCATTGTGGATTCCTGCGAGAACTACCTGGGCGACACCGCTGTGACTGTTGAGTCCACCTGCGGTAAGGAAGGTTCCGTCTCCGGCACCTGCTCCGTGTGCGCTAACGCCTTCTCCAAGACCCTCCCCGCTAAGGAGCACAACTATGGCGAGCCCGTCTATGACGAAGCTACCTACACCTACACTGCTGTCTGTGCAAACAACTGCGGCGTCGATCAGGTCACCTATCCCGCAAACCTGAAGGCTGCCCTGCCCGCAGAAGTCATCGCTGACCTGCAGGCTTCCGGTGTCGGCGTTGAGCATATCGTCGATATGCCCGTCAACAGCAGCACCTACAAGAATGCTTCCGGCAATGTTGTTTCCTTCAACGAAAACGACACCACTTCCCACATGGGCAAGTCCGCCGCTATGGATCTGACCAAGACTGCCAACCCCGGCGGTTCTGTCACCAGCCTGAAGTACATGGGCGCTACCATTTCCGCAAGCGAATTTGTTGCTGACGGTGAATGGCACCTGTACAAGCTGGAAGGCTACGCTGTTCCCAGCTCCCTCGGCAACTTTGTCGAATTCAACTGCGGTTCTCAGTACTGCTATCTGAGAAGTAACGAGATCGGTACTTACAACAACCTGCTGAACCATACCGTTGATGTGTACATCTCCTACAAGCTCAGCGGCCGTTTGGTTTCCGAGGCTCCTCCCGTATTCTACATCGACCGTGTCATCTTCGTTGACTCCTGCGTCAACTATGTCGGCGAATGGGGCACTCCCTCTGAAGCAACTTGCACCGAGCCTTCTGTGAAGACTGCACTTTGCTCCGTCTGCGGCAACAACTATGCTGAAGAAGTCGCTCCCGCTCTGGGCCATGACTTCTCCGAGGCTACCTTCAGCTATGAGACCGGCCTGCTGACTGGCGGCTGCTCTCGCTGCGATGTGACTCTCGACGCTGCTCTGCCCGAAGGCTGGCACGCCGATATGGATCCCGCAATCCTGGCTGATATGGAAGCCAACAATGTTTCCTACACCAAGGTTTGGGACTTCCGTGCTATGGACGGCAACCACGCCGATATCCTGGTCGAGGATGCAGTTGCTACCTTCGACAAGGTCGCCGGTCTGGCTTACGCTGTTCCCGCCGATGATCCCACTGCTGATATGCCCATCCATTCTCAGAAGCTGAGCACTCTGAAGATCGAGGCTGAGGACATCAACAGCGGTGAGTACTTCTGGTGCAAGAACACCATCAACATGAACCCCGATGGCCTGCCCAACGACACTGTCTACTTCTACATCTGGAATGTCCAGAACAGAGACATGCACAATGTCATCAACACCTACCTGAAGGGCACCCAGTTCGACATGTGGATGCGCGCCAAGGTTGAGACTGCTCCCATCGAAGGCAACGAGGAAGAAGTCATGAGAACCATCTACTTCGACCGCTTCGTCCTGGTTGAGAAACAGCCTGCTGTTACCCACACTGTTACTCTGGTCAACGATGGCGTTACCGAGACTCAGACCATCTACGAAGGCCAGCTGGTCTCCACTCCTCAGGTTGAGAAGGAAGGCTATGCCCTCATTGGCTGGTTCAACGAGAACGGCGAAGAGCACTTCTTCACCAAGACTCCCATCATGAGCGACCTGACCCTGACTGCAAAGTGGGGCCACAGCGTCACCTTCTATGATCCCGATGGTGCTCTCATCCGTACCGACCTCGTCGAGCACGAGGCAGCTGTTGAAGCTCCCGAGATCGAAGCAGACGAAGAAGGCTATGTCGTTGTTTGGTACGACGCAGAGGGCAATGTCTATGACATCACCACTCCCGTTACCGTCAACCTCGAGCTGACTGCAGCTTTCGAACCTGCAGAAGAGGAAGAAGTTGTCCTGCCTTACACCTTCAAGCAGAATAGCTCCGGAACTGCCACCTCCTACACTGCATCTCTGGGTGTTGAATCTCAGGTTGAGTTCAACATCGGCTTCACACCCGTGGCAGTCAGCGGT
>JAZNNW010000077.1:0-6660 GCA_045580485.1 Candidatus Avilachnospira sp.
CCGATGCCGTAGTTGCGACAGATGGCACCGGTTCGCTCTGCAATCAGACTGACATAGCATTTACTTGGATCACTGGCACCGGTGCCTGCGGTGATGCTGTCACCCAGAAAGTTGATTTTCAGCCCTTTCAGTTCCATGGATCAGATCTCCTCACAGCTGAAACGGTAAACGGTCTTGCTGGAATATTTTTCACCGGCAGCCAGCCATGCAGAGGGGAAGGAAGGCTGGTTGGGAGAGTCGGGGTAGTACTGAGTCTCCAGGCAGAAGCCCCAGTGGGTATCGTAGGGCGCACCGCCCTTGCCCTTGGCGGTGATCTCAAACATATAATTGCCGGCATAGAACTGGACACCGGGCTTGGTGGTCTCAGTGGTCATGGTGATGCCGGTCTTGGGAGAGTGGGTCTTGGCGGCAACACGCAGAGAACCATCGGCGTTGTCAATGCACCAGTTGTGGTCGAAACCGCCGGTCAGCTGCAGCTGCTGGAAGTCGCTGCGGATGTCCTGACCGATGGGCGTGGGCTTGCGGAAATCCATAGGCGTGCCGGAAACATCGGCCAGCTCGCCGGTGGGAATGGCACCTGCCACCACGGGCACATACTTGCTTGCAAAGATCTGCATCAGCTGGTCGTAGTGGGTACCGGAGTTCTGACCGGAAAGGTTGAAGTAAGTGTGGTTGGTCATGCTGCAGAGGGTATCTTTGTCGGAAACAGCCTCATACTCCAGCTCCAGAGCGTCTTCCGTCAGCCGGTAGGTGACCTGAATCTTCAGTGTGCCGGGATAGCCTTCCTCACCGTCGGGGCTGACCAGAGAGAGGGTCACGCTGTTCTCCGTCTGGGCTTCTACTGCCCAGATCTTCTTGTCAAAGCCCACCTTGCCGCCGTGGAGATGGTTGACGCCATCGTTGGCATAGAGGGGGTATTCCTTGCCATTCATGGTGAATTTGGCATGGTCGATGCGGTTGGCATAGCGACCCACCAGCGCACCCAGATAACCGGGATTTTTCTGATAGTCGGCGATGGTATCGTAGCCCAGAACCACATCGGTGGGATCACCGTTCTTGTCGGGTACGATCAGATCGTGGAGCGTACCGCCATAGGTGAGAATACCGCAGGAGAGCTTGCCGTTTTTCAGAGTCAACAATTCTACTTCGGTGCCGTCGGGCAGCTTGTCAAAAAACTTTCTCATGAGTTAACCTCCTTAAAAGCGGCTGACGAAATTCCAACTGTCACGGCACATGTCCTCCACGGACTTTTCAGCCGTCCAGCCAAGCACTTCCTTTGCCTTGGTGGCATCTGCCCAGGAACAGGCCAGGTCGCCGTCACGGCGGGGACCGATGACATAGGGAACATTCACGCCGCTGGCCTTCATGAAAGCATGGACCAGCTCCAGAACGCTGACGCCGTTGCCGGTACCCAGATTGAAGGCTTCTGCGCCGGTGTGATCCTTGGCATATTCCAGAGCCTTCAGATGACCCACAGCCAGATCTACCACATGGAGATAGTCACGCAGACCGGTGCCGTCGGGGGTGTCGTAATCATCGCCGAAAACCGTCAGCTTTTCCAGCTTGCCGGCGGCAACTCTGGAAATGTAGGGCATCAGGTTGTTGGGGATGCCGTTGGGGTCGTCACCAAGCAATCCGCTCTCGTGACCGCCGATGGGGTTGAAATACCGCAGCAGCACGGCGCAGAAATCGGGGTTGGCGACCGTATAATCTCTCAAAATCTGCTCGATCATGGCCTTGGTCCAGCCGTAGGGGTTGGTGGCCACATGGGCAGGCATATCCTCGGTGTAGGGAACCTGGTTATCGGGACCGTAGACCGTGGCGGAGGAGGAGAATACCAGCTTCTTGCAGCCGAATTCCTCCATGACTTCCAGCAAAGTCAGGGTAGAACCCAGATTGGTCTGATAGTACTTCAGAGGCAGGCGGACACTTTCACCCACAGCCTTCAGACCGGCAAAATGAATGACCGCATCGGGCTTGAACTCTGCAAAGACAGCCCGCAGTGCTTCCTTGTCCTCCACATTTGCCTTGCGGAAGGGAGGCAGGATGCCGGTGATGGTCTTGATCTTCTCGGCAACATCTTCCTTGGAATTGCTGAGATTGTCCACGATAACGATGTCGTAGCCTGCCTGCAGCAGTTCCACGCAGGTATGGCTGCCGATATAGCCCATACCGCCGGTGACTAAAATTTTCATGTTTTAACCCTCCCGGTTGACAGTTTCAATGAACCGCAGGAATGCGGCTTCTTCTTTGTAAACGCCTGCATCTTCCAGCACCTGCTCAAACACATTGCCCACTTCCTGTTCCAGAATGGACTCGGTGTTTTCGGCGGTGAAGGTGTGACGGGTCTTCAATTCGTCCACCCAGTCTGCGTGCTTGGCGAGAACCTCGTCGGCACGGATGTCAGCGCCTGCCAGAATGGCAGTTTTCAGATCGGCCAGCTCCTGCTTCAGACGGGCAGGAAGGACCGCCAGACCCATGACCTCGATGAGGCCGATGTTCTCTTTCTTGATGTGGTGGAGCTTGGCATGGGGATGATACAGACCCAGAGGATGCTCCTCGGTGGTCAGATTGTTCCGCAGGACCAGGTCCAGCTCAAACTTACCGCCGCGCATACGGGCGATGGGGGTAATGGTGTTGTGGGGCTGACCTTCCGTTTCAGCAAAGATCATGGCAGCTTCATCGGTGTAGCCTCTCCATGCAGCGAGGATCTTGTCAGCCAGTTCCACCAGCCGGTCTCTGCTTTCGCAGGCCAGACGGATGACGGACATGGGCCAGTGAACGATACCGGCAGTCACATCCTCAAAGCCCTTGAAGCTGAGGGGTGTTTTCACAGGTGCCTTTTCCATGGCGAAGGTGTAGCGGCCGCCCTGGAAGTGATCGTGGCTCAGAATCGAACCGCCTACGATGGGCAGGTCTGCATTGGAGCCGACAAAATAGTGGGGGAACTGTGCCACGAAATCCAGCAGCTTGCGGAAGCAGGCCTTGTCGATCTTCATGGGAGTATGTTCGCCGTTGAAGCAGATGCAGTGCTCGTTATAGTAGACATAGGGTGAGTATTGCAGATACCAGTCGGAATTGTTGATGGTAATGGGCAGAATCCGATGGTTCTGACGGGCAGGGTGGTTCATCCGACCCGCATAGCCTTCATTTTCTGCACACAGCTGGCACTTGGGATAACCGGACTGAGGGGCATTCTTGGCAGCGGCAATGGCCTTGGGGTCCTTCTCCGGTTTGGAGAGGTTGATGGTGATGTCCAAAGTGCCGTACTTGCCGTCGTAGAGCCACTTTTTATCCTTGGCGATACGGTCACGGCGGATGTAATTGGTATCCTGGCTCAGCTTGTAGAACCAGTCAGTGGCCTTTTCGGGATCTTCTGCGTAAAGGCTGCGGAACTTGCTGCGAACCTCATGAGGCCAGGGTGTCAGTACACCCATGAGCTTGGTGTCAAACAGGTCTTTTGCCACCTGGTTGTCGTCGCAGATGCCTTTTTCCACGGCGTATTCCACCAGAATATTCAAAAGTTCATGGACAGGTGCATCCATAGGTTCGGCATCCTCGATAGAGTCCAGACCCAGAACCTGCAGGATGCTGTTCATGGCATAAAAACGGTCTTCCTGCTCCACCAGACCGCAGGTTTCTGCATAGCGGAGCAAGCCCCAAATCGCTTTGACCATTACAGTACCTCCAGCAGCACGCCGCCCTTTTCACGGATGCTCAGCACATGGCAGGCACCTTCGCCCAGAACGGCCTCCATGCCGGCACGGAAGGTATCCAGCATATCCTTGGGAACGAAGGCCAGAGCCGTACCGGCAAAGCCACCGCCGTGGACACGGCAGGCGCCCCGGTCACCCAGCAGACGCTCGGCAACAGCCAGCGTCACAGCCATTTCCTGATGGTCGATGGCACCGGCGGGAGTGATGTTCTGCAGATACAGCTGAGAGGAGCGGCCGGAGTCACGGACACCCTGCAGGAAGGTATCAAAGTTGCCGGCCTTCAGCGCCTTGACCTGCATCTGGACACGGCGGTTTTCATCAAAGAAGTGCATGGCTCTCTGGAGGGCACGGTCGCCGCAGACTTCCCGGACCTGCGCCAGCTTTTTGTAAAATTCCAACTCATCCACATCCCGGAGGACTTCCTTGCCGAAGCAGGCGGCAACGGCCTTCATGTCCTTGGGAATGGCGGCATATTCGTCAGTGAGATCGGCATGGTCTGCGCCGGAGTCGAGGATGCAGATGACATAGTCGTTTTCGGGCATTTCCATCCGCTCCACCATGGGATTGGCAGGGTCCTTGAAATCGATGGTGATGATGCTGCCCACGGAGGAGGCAGTCTGATCCATCAGACCGCAGGGCTTGCCAAAGAAGACATTTTCGGCGTACTGACCGATCTGTGCCACCTCCACGGCAGTGGCCTTGGCATCGTAGAACAGGTGGTTGATGATGGTGCCGATCAGCACCTCAAAAGCTGCAGAGGAGGAAAGTCCGCTGCCGGGCAGAACGGTGGAAGTCACATAGGCATCAAAACCGGTGACCTTGGCACCCATCTGGGTAAAGCGGGCAGCGACACCACGGATCAGAGAAGCGGTGGTGTTCTTTTCGCTTTCCTGCACTTCCAGATCGTTCAGATCGATCTGGCAGAGGGGATAACCCTCGGACTGGACACGGATGATGTCACTGCCGTTCAGCGCCACGGCAGCCACAGTTTCCATATCCACAGCAGCAGCCAGAACGCAGCCGTGCTGATGGTCGGTGTGGTTGCCGCTGATCTCTGTCCGTCCGGGAGCGGAGAAGAGGTGGGTGGCATTCTTTTCAAATTGAGCGGAGAAAGATGCAATTAATTTTTTATACATAAAAATTTCCTCCATGTGTTTTTTCTTTCATCATACTTTCGACAGGAAAAAATTGCAATGGACAAATCAATAAAACATATGGAAAAATGTTGCAAATGTGTTATGATGAAATAAAGGGGGCGGATGCCTTGAAGCCATATATCAAAAATTCATACAAAGATGAGAGCGAAGCCATTGCTCTGGTCATCAAAAATGTGGGATATCAGACATGTGAACCGGGATATCAATGGGGTCCCGGTATCCGGGATCACTGTCTCATTCATTATGTGGTTTCCGGCAGCGGGACTTTGACCGTGGGCGGTCGGAGTTTCCCGGTGGAGAAGAACCAGGCTTTTTTGATCCTTCCGGATCAGCTGGTCAGTTATCAGGCCAGTCAGGAGGACCCCTGGGAGTATTATTGGCTGGGTTTTTCCACCACCGGTGACAGCCTTTTGCGGCAGTTGGGTATGGCGTCCGAGTCACCCGTTCTGCCGGTGAAACATGGACGGTTGTTTCGGCAGTACATTCTGGATATCTACGATTCCAGAGGGACGGAGGCCTGGAACAAGGCACGGATGCTGGGCAATGCCTATTTGCTGCTGGCCATGCTTGCGGAGGAACATGGCATTTCCACGGAGGGCCAGACCGGTCAGTTGGTACAAAAGGCTGCGGATTTTATGGAGAATAACTATGCCAACAACATCACCGTGGAGGACACGGCGGAATTTGCAGGCGTCAGCCGCAGCAGCCTCTACCGGGCTTTTATGGAACAGCTGAACTGCTCACCCAGCCGGTATCTGTGCGAGATTCGCATGGAACATGCCAAGCGGCTTTTGCGGGACACGGAGCTGCGCATCAATGAGGTAGCACACTCTGTGGGCATCGCCGATGCGCTGTATTTTTCCAGACTGTTTTTGAAAGAAACAGGGGTTTCTCCTTCGGCATACCGAAGATAATTATTTTTTCTTTCTGTACTGCAGGGGAGACTGTCCCACATATTTGGAAAAGGACGAGATGAAATAATTGTAGTTGTCATAGCCGCAGGCTGTGGCGATTTCGGAAATGGTCATCTCCGTCCGTTCTTCCAGTAATTCTCTGGCTTTTTCCATCCTCAGATTCCGCAGATGTTCACCCAGCCCGCAGCCGTAACTCTGGCGGAGAATCTCATAGAGCTTGGTCTTTCCGATGTGGAAATGATCGCAGAGGGTCTTTGCGTCTAAGGGCTTTGTGAAGTTCTCCGTCAGGTACTGCTCCAGCTGCACTTCAATGCCTTCCTGCTTCAGAACTGCCATCCGTTCCATGACCAGCAGGGAAGCCACCGCATGGAGAATATGGGCGGCGGAGAGAATGTAGTCTCTGGAAAGAAGAGGGCGTTCCTGGCAGGCAGTACAGACGGCCTCTCTGGATAGATTGTATTTGCTGACCTGCTGCCAAACCTTGGCAGCGCCGGTTTCGTGGTCATCGTAGGCAAACAGGTGACCGAAGGATATATAGCCCACAATGACGGAATTGACCCGAAGGGTGGAGACGGCCTCCGTCAGACCGGCATGGCAGGTGTAGATGTGCGGCTCTGTCTGCCGGGAGGCTGCCCGGCAGGCGGCGGCATCACAGTTGCGGCAGGCTTCGTCTGCCTGCAGATTGGTGCGGATCAGCTGGCAGATGGGCGCTCTTTGCTCCGGAAAGGAACAAAGCTCCCGGAAGTTTTCATCGTAGACCGTGATACGGATCTTGGTCAGAGTGTAAAAATCCTGCAGCAAAGGCCGCAGCTTTTCCAGATCGAATACGGAGATCATGTGGCTTTCCCCCAAATTGCACAAAATTTTCCTTTG
>JAZNNW010000078.1:0-23531 GCA_045580485.1 Candidatus Avilachnospira sp.
CGACTGCGGCGAGTGTTCCCGTGTCTGCCCCCAGAATATCCCCCTGCACCTGCTGAACCGCAAGTTCATCAAGGACATCAACGAGTTCTACGGTGAATACCAGTCCGGTGCTGATCTGGAAACCCGTCCTCCTCTGATGAACTTCACCAAGGAAGACTGTGAACCCTCTGTGGTCTATGAAAGAGGAGGAAATTGATATGAAAAAGATTGCAATTTCTCAGCTTTCCGACCTGTTTGCCAAGATTTCCGCTGAACAGAAGCTGTACATTCCTGCCGATAACAAGGGTCAGGCTCAGTTCCTGCCCTATGTGGAAGGCATGAAGCTCACCGAAAGCCTCAACACTGTCCGCAGCGCCAAGGATCTGTTCTTCCCTCAGACTGAGAATATTGTCGGCTTTGAAGTGGAAGGTAAGACCGTCTCCGTTGTGGAGACCCGTGACGAAGTGGAACCCTTTGTGGTCTTCGGCGTCCGAGCCTGTGATGCTGCCAGCTTTGACATTCTGGACCGTGTGTTCCTGTCCGAGCCTGCCGATAGCTTCTATGCCCACCGCCGTGCCAACGGCACCGTGGTGACCATGGCCTGCGGCAAGCCCGAAGAGACCTGCTTCTGTACCGCCTTCGGCATCGATGCCACCGAGCCCAAGGGCGATGTGTCCTGCTGGATGACTGCCGACAGTGTTCTGATGAAGGCCAATACCGAGAAGGGCGAAGCCCTCCTTGCCAAGCTGGGTCTGGAAGACACTTCCGACGATGCTGCCGATGCCGTCAAGGCCGAGGCCAAGGCTGTGCTGGAGAAGCTGCCTCTCAAAAATCTGGACCTGACCGATTTCGACGGCGACCATCTGATGCACTGGTTCAACAGCCCTGCATGGGATAAGCTGTCCGAAAGCTGCCTGGGCTGCGGTACCTGTACCTTTGTCTGCCCCACCTGCCAGTGCTACGATGTCCGTGATTTCGACACCGGCCATGGCGTTCAGCGTTTCCGCTGCTGGGACAGCTGCATGTACTCCGATTTCACCATGATGGCCCACGGCACCAACCGTCCCACTCAGAAGGAGCGGTTCCGCCAGCGGTTCATGCACAAGCTGGTCTACTTCCCCAGCAATAACGATGGCGTATACGGCTGTGTCGGCTGCGGTCGATGCCTTGCCAAGTGCCCCATCTCCATGAACATTGTGAAAGTCGCAAAAACACTGAAGGAGGGTCAGGCATGAACAACATGGTCGAACCTTTGATCCCCATGGTAGGTGTGGTGACGGATATCCGCACCGACACCCCCGATGTCAAGACCTTCCGCGTGGTTGGTCTGGACGGCAAAAAGCCTTTTATTCACATTCCCGGCCAGTGTGCCATGCTCTCCATGCCCGGCGTGGGCGAGGCGCTGTTCTCCATCACATCTTCTCCCACCAACCCGGACTTTTTGGAGTTCTCCATTAAGAAGTGCGGCTGCGTCACCACTTGGCTGCACCAGATGGAAGTGGGTCAGCAGGTGACCCTCCGTGGCCCCTACGGCAACGGCTTCCCTGTAGAGACCGATTTCAAGGGCAAGGATCTGGTGTTCATCGCCGGCGGTATCGGCCTTGCACCTCTGCGCTCCGTCATCAACTATGTCCGCCATTACCGTTCCAATTACGGCACCGTGGATATCGTCTACGGTTCCCGCAGCAAGGAAGATCTGGTGGACTATCAGGAAATTCTCGATGAGTGGTGCCAGGAGGACGGCATCAATGTCCACCTGACCATCGACCGGGAGCAGCCCGATTGGGACGGTCATGTTGGCTTCGTTCCCAACTATGTCAAGGAACTGGGCTTCGATACCTCCAAGACTGTGGTCATGTGTGGACCTCCCATCATGATCAAGTTCACTCTGGCCGGTCTGGAAGAACTGGGTTTCGGCAGAGATCAGGTCTATACCACCTTCGAACTGAAGATGAAGTGTGCCCTCGGCAAGTGCGGCCGCTGCAACATCGGCGATAAGTATGTCTGTAAGGACGGCCCTGTGTTCCGTCTGGATCAGATGAGCGAACTGCCGGACGAATATTAAGGAGAGTTAGACATGGAAAATATGGTTCGTGTATTCCTGTTTGGAAAGAAATATGAAGTGCCGGAAAGCCTGACCATCATGGAGGCCATGGAATATGCCGGCTATCAGCTGGTCCGTGGCTGCGGCTGCCGTAACGGTTTCTGCGGCGCCTGCGCCACCATCTACCGCATCGCCGGTGATCGGGAACTGAAGGCCTGCCTGGCCTGCTCCACCAAGGTGGAGGACAACATGTATGTTGCCACCCTGCCTTACTTCCCCCTGGTCAAGGCCGTCTACGATATCGAGAAGGTCAAGCCCACGGAGCAGATCATGATGCAGCTGTACCCCGAGATCTACGCCTGTGTCGGCTGCAACGCCTGCACCAAGGCCTGTTCTCAGAGCCTGAATGTCATGCAGTACATCGCCTACGCTCAGCGCGGCGAGTATGAAAAGTGCGCCGAGGAGTCCTTCGACTGCGTCATGTGCGGCATCTGCTCCTCCCGCTGCCCCGCCGGCATCTCCCATCCTCAGGTGGCAATGCTGGCCCGCCGTCTCAACGGCAAGTATCTGGCACCTCACTGCGATCATCTGGATGACCGCATCGCTGAGATCAATGACGGCAAGTTCCAGGAACTGCTTGAGAATCTGATGCAGAAGCCTCTGGCAGAGATGAAGGAACTGTACAACACCCGTGAAATCGAAAAGTAAGGAGGGTCTCAAATGTATCTGGATCTGAACATGCAGGAATCCATCAAGAAGGTGGAAGCTGCCCGAGCTGAAAATGTGAAGCTCGACCCCAGAAGAATGACTGCCGAGGAGAAGGAGACCCTGCTGGCCACCTATCACCCCGACTACAAGCAGGAGCAGTTTACTACCCTGCAGATGGGCCCCAACAAGGGCGAAAAAGTGCCTCTGGAACTGGCTGCTCTGCTGCAGGCTAATTCCCGCATTGCCGGCAAAGCCATTGACCTGTCCAATCCCGACTATGATGTGGATGTTCTGGTCATCGGCGGCGGCGGTGCCGGTACTTCCGCAGCCATCGAGGCTCACAATGCCGGTGCCAAGGTCATGGTCGTGACCAAGCTCCGTATGGGCGATGCCAACACCATGATGGCAGAAGGCGGCATCCAGGCTGCCGACAAGCCCAATGACAGCCCTGCCCAGCATTTCATCGATGCCTTCGGCGGCGGTCACTTTGCTGCCCAGAAGGATCTGCTGTATAAGCTGGTCACCGAAGCTCCCGATGCCATCCGCTGGCTCAGCGAGCTGGGCGTGGAGTTCGATAAGACGCCCGACGGCACCATGGTCACCACCCACGGCGGCGGTACTTCCCGCAAGCGTATGCACGCAGCCAAGGACTATTCCGGTGCTGAGATCATGCGTACCCTCCGTGACGAGGCTCTGAACCGCCAGATTCCCGTGGTGGACTTCACCTCCGCTATCGAGCTCATCAAGGACGAAAACGGCAAGTGCGCCGGTGCCGTCCTCATGAACATGGAGACCGAGGAAATTCTGATCGCCAAGGCAAAGACCGTTGTCATCGCCACCGGCGGTGCAGGTCGTCTGCACTATCAAGGCTTCCCCACCTCCAACCACTACGGCGCCACTGCCGACGGCCTGATTCTCGGCTACCGTGCCGGTGCCCGTCTGCTCTACGCCGATACCCTCCAGTATCATCCCACCGGCGCTGCCTTCCCCGCACAGATCTTCGGCGCACTGGTCACCGAGAAGGTCCGTTCTCTGGGCGCCATGCTCATCAATGTCAACGGCGAAGCCTTCATGAACCCCCTGGAGACCCGTGATGTTTCTGCCGCTTCCATCATTCGTGAGTGCTCCACCCGCGGCAACGGTGTCAAGACCCCCGAGGGCTACGCTGTCTGGCTGGATACTCCCATGATCGAGATGAAGAACGGCGAAGGCACCATCGAAAAGCGCATCCCTGCCATGATGCGTATGTTCGGTAAGTACGGCATTGATATCCGTAAGGAGCCCATTCTGGTTTACCCCACTCTGCACTATCAGAACGGCGGTCTGAAGATCACCGACGACGGTCAGACCGATGTGGAGAACCTGTTTGTTGCCGGCGAAGCCGTTGGCGGCATCCATGGCCGTAACCGCCTCATGGGCAACAGCCTGCTGGATATCATCGTCTTTGGCCGTAATGCCGGTCGTAACGCCGCTGCCAAGGCTAAGGATGTGACTGTGGGTGCTCTGACCCTCAGCCATGTGGATGCCTTCCAGAAGGAACTGGCAGCCGCCGGTATCGAGACCGATGCTGTCTCTCCCAAGCTGCTCCCCGACTACGCTCGTAAGGCATAAGAAAGAAGGCATTTGTTCTCATGACTGCATATCTGACCGGTGTTGCCGGTGCATTTCTGACGACTTTGTTCTTCGTCTTTGTCATTGCTGCCGTTGGCTACCTGGTGGGCGGCATTGAGATCAAGGGTATTTCCCTTGGTACGGCAGGCGTCCTGCTGATGGCTCTGGTCTTTGGCGTCATCGCCAACTATGTTCCTTCCTTCCAGTTGGGCGAAAAGACCGTTGTCCTGTTTAATGATTCCGTGAAACCCCTGTATTCTCTGATCTCCAACCTCGGTACCTCCATGTTTGTTACCGCTGTTGGTCTGATCGCAGGTCCCAAGTTCTTCCGTGGCATGAACAAGGCATCTTTGTCCTATGTGTTCATGGGCGTTGCCATTATTGGTGTGGGTGTGCTGACTGCATGGCTGGTCATCAAGGTCGGCGGTGTTCCCGCCACCATCACCGCAGGCCTTTTGACCGGTGGTCTGACCACCACGCCCGGCCTGTCCGCTGCCAAGGAAGCAGCCGGTCTGGTCTCCGAAGCTGCCGCCGCAGAAGTCACTGCTGGCTATGGCATTGCTTATATCTTTGGCGTTCTGGGCGTCGTGTTCTTTGTCCAGCTGGTGCCCAAGTTCCTGAAGGTCAATATGGAGGAAGAGCGTAAGAGCTTCACCGCTGCCGATACGGTCAAGGTCAAGGTGGTGGATAAGGTTCTGAAGAAGGTGGACGATCTGGATTTCTTCCCCTTCCTGCTCACTGCTGTTCTGGGCATGATCCTGGGTGCCATCAAGATCCCCGGCATCAACTTCTCCCTGGGTTCTTCCGGCGGTGCACTGATCATGGGCCTGATCGTGGGTCACTTCGGTCACATCGGCAAGATCGACCTGTCCGTCAGCAAGAATACCCTCAACTTCTTCCGTGAACTGGGTCTGATGCTGTTCCTGGTGGGCGCAGGCGTCCCCGGCGGTGTCAACTTCATGACCTATGTGAAGCTGTCCTACTTCATCTACGGTGCCATTCTGACCACCGTTCCTATGATCGTAGGCTATATTCTGGGTAAGTATGTGTTCAAGCTCAGCGTGTTCAACAACCTCGGTTCCATCACCGGCGGTATGACCAGTACCCCCGCACTGGGTACCCTCATCCACACGGCCGGCACCGATGCCGTCACCGCTGCATACGCTGCCACTTATCCCATGGCCATGGTTCTGGTGGTTCTGGCTGCCAAGTTCATCGTCATGTTCTTCTAACAGAAAATGCCTGCCGCAAAACCCTTGCGGCAGGCATTTTTTATGCTATAATAGAGAAAACCGGAAAGGAGAATGGATATGGAACATATCTTACATAAAGATAATTTTGAAGAAGTGGTTTTGCAGAGTAAGGAGCCTGTATTGGTAGATTTCTGGGCCTCCTGGTGCGGTCCCTGCATGATGCTCTCTCCCATTGTGGAAGAACTGAGCAAGACCCACAAGGTTGGCAAGGTCAATGTGGATGAAGAGATGGAGCTGGCCCATAAGTATAACATCATGACCATCCCGGCGCTTTTGGTGTTCAAGGATGGCAAATTGGTGAACCAGTCTGTGGGCTATCAGAGTCTGGAAGACCTGGAAAAACTGCTGGAGGTCTAAAAATGGGAATCCGCCTCAATGAGAATGAAGCTGTGGTAAAGACTGTGAAAGACGGTCTCAAGCGCACCGGCGGCTATTGTCCCTGCCGCATGGAACACACGGAGGAGAATAAGTGTATCTGCCGGGAATTCCGTGCCCAGATGGCGGACCCTGATTTTGAAGGCTATTGCCACTGTATGCTCTATTATAAGGAGAAATAAAACAATGGCCGCCCGGTGGGCGGCCATTGTTTTATTTCTCTTTGGTAAAGGTGTTCAACAGCTTTACCACAATGATGATAATAGCGGTAACAAGGAAAATACCGAGATAACCGGTGCCCATAACAGGAAGGGCTTTCATCAGAAGATCCATATGCATATTCAAAATCCTCCCATTACAGAATAGCCTTGACCAGAGTCAGGATCAAACCGCCTGCGATGACGGATGCGATCTGACCGGAAACATTGACACCGATGGAGTGCATCAGCAGGAAGTTCTGGTTATCCTCCTGCAGACCCATCTTATGTACCACACGGGCAGACATGGGGAAAGCTGAGATACCGGCAGCGCCGATCATGGGGTTGATCTTGTTTTTGCTAAAGAGGTTCATGATCTTGGCGACCATGATACCGCCGAAGGTATCGAAGATAAATGCCACCAGACCCAGACCGATGATCTTGAGGGTGTCCAGCTGCAGGAAGTCGGCAGCCTTCATCTGGGAAGCAATGGTGATACCCAGGAAGATGGTGATGAGGTTGGCCAGAACCTTCTGAGCAGTCTCAGACAGGGAGTTCAGCACGCCGCACTCACGGATCAGGTTACCGAACATGAGGAAACCGATGAGAGCCACAGCATCGGGAGCGAAGATGCCCACAATGATGGTGACCACGATGGGGAAGAGGATCTTGGTCAGACGGCTGACCTTGCGGCCGGGAGCCACCTGCATACGAATGAGACGCTCCTTCTTGGTGGTGCAGAGCTTAATGATGGGGGGCTGGACCAGAGGTACCAGAGCCATGTAGGAGTAGGCAGCCACCATGATGGGACCTAAGTATTGGGAGCGCAGTTCGTTGGCAACGAAGATGGAGGTGGGGCCGTCAGCAGCGCCGATGATGGCGATGGAAGCAGCATCCCGAATATCGAAGCCCAGCAGAGAAGCGGCAGCCAGAGTGAAGAAGATACCAAACTGAGCGGCAGCACCGAAAATCATCAGCTTGGGATTGGAGAGCAGAGGCTCAAAATCGATCATGGCACCGATGCCAATGAACAGAATCAGAGGGAAGAGCTCTGCGCCCTCAATGCCGATGGAAAACAAAGTGTCCAGCACATGCTGCACACCGGTGCCTTCCAGAGCGATGGGCAGGTTGACCAAAATAGCGCCGAAGCCCATGGGCAGCAGCAAAGTGGGTTCCATGTCCTTGGCAATTGCCAAATAAATGAGTACACCGCCAATGATCCACATGACGACCAACTGCCACTGGATATTGCCGATGTTGGCAAAAATCGGTGACAAACTGTTCAAAAATGCGTCCATAATTTCCTCCATTATATTGAAGATTTTGCAGACATATCCTACCATATTTACCGGGAAAAAGCAATGGCAAACCCGGCAATTGCATTTAAGATTTTCCTGTGATATACTGAAGAAAAGAGAAAGGGGTGCTTTCCATGATGTACGCATCTGATTTTCGTGAAAAAGCCAGAAATGCCCTCAGCGGCAACTGGGGTAAAGCCGTAGCAGTGGGGCTGGTAGCCAATTTGCTCACCGGCGGTTTTGCTGTGGCGAGTAACGGCGCAAACGGTGAAGGCAGCGGCTATCTCAGCTTCGCTGACCATCATGTTGGCATTACACTTGCCACCGTGGCAGTGGTCATGAGCCTCATTGCCTTGGTCCTCGGCGGTGCAATTAATCTGGGCTGGTGCCAGTTCCATACAAATCTGGTCAAGGATCGGGAGGATGCCCGGTTCAATGACCTCTTCGCCCACTTTGACCGTCTGGGCAGAGGCTTTGTCATGAACCTTGTGATGTCCTTGTTTATTGTGCTGTGGAGCTTGTTGTTCATCGTCCCCGGTATCATCGCCACCTACCGCTATGCCATGGTACCCTATCTGATGGCAGAATTCCCGGAACTGAAGACCATGGATGCCATCCGGGAATCCAAACGGCTGATGCAGGGCAATAAGTGGCGGCTCTTCTGCCTGCAAATGAGCTTTTTTGGCTGGGCATTGCTGTGTGTCTTCACGCTTGGTATCGGCAACCTGTGGCTGACACCCTATATGCGTACTGCTGAAGCGGCATTTTATATGCATGTCACCGGCAGAATGGAAACAGAAAAGGAAAACCCCGTAGAATGGTAAAAAAGGAAGGGCTTAGCCCTTCCTTTTTTATAGTCCAATCTCTTCCCAGCCGTTCTTCCGCAGCCGCAGGGTGCTCTTGAAACCGATGGAACGCAGCAGTTCTGCAATCTCCTCATAGTGGCAGTCCAGATACCGGGCATCGTGACAGTCGCTGGTGACCACCACCGGCGCCTTCTTCTCCAGCAGATATTTCAAAATAAAGGGAGCGGGATAGGGCGTCTTTCGATAGCCTCTGGAAATGGCGCCACTGTTGACTTCAAAAACAAGTCCTTTGTCCAGACCTGCATCCACAGCCTCAAAGACTGCCTTCCGATACCGGGGATTGGTCTCATCGATCAAGGGAGCACTTTCATTGAACTTGGTCAGCAAGTCAATGTGACCGGCAATTTTGGCATTGCTCTTTTCATACTGTCCTGCACAGGCAGCATAATAGGCTTCTGCATAGGCATAAATATCGCCGCCAAAGCATTCCTGCACACTGTTTTCCATCTTTTCCAAGGACCAGTCGATGTAACACAGGCGATCACCGGCCTTGAGAATGTGAACGGATTCAATGCTGTATTCAAAAATATCCGGCACAGGATCGCCCAGCATATCCAACTCAATGCCAAAGAGAATCTCCAGCTGACCGTCATAGGCCTGTTGCAGGCGCTTGATCTCAAGGATATATTGCTCCATCTTCTCCGGAGACATGGCTGCAGGATCGACCTCGGAAGGGCAATGGCCGGAAAAGCCCAGGGAAACAAAACCCAATTCCAGTGCTCTTTTGACCATCACCTCCGGGGCATCCTTGCCATCACAGAAGTGGGTGTGGGTATGGACACAAGATAAAAATGAATTTGCCATAAGGGGCTCCTTTGTTCACAAATCTTTCAAGGTTTGTTTTCAAATCGGTTACGGCTTGTTCAACACTTGGAAAGCATTTTCCTGTAAGATAAAACCATCAGGAGGTGATACCAAAGAACAAGCACAAAGCCTAAAAACATTTTGATTTTCGTTTTCTATTTTTCTCTCTCTCTTTCTTTCTGAACCCAATGCTGCAAGCCGATGCTGCGGAGAATTTCGCAGATCGCCAAACGGCTGGCAGCACCTCACAAGGACCTCATCCGAACTGCCAATTCGGATGGGGTTTGGTGCTTAGATAGCTAGCTCCATACCGTCATAGGCAACCACAAAGCCCTCTTTTCCGGCAATTTCCTTGAAATCGTCATAGAGAACATCGGTGCCATTGTGGGAAAAATGGTTCAGTACAAATACTGTGTTTTCGTCAGCCACGCCGATCTCCTTCAGAGTCTCCCGCAGGGCGGCACAGCGATCCAGACACAGGTGTCCCACATAAGTGGTATGGGAGACCGCCTCGGTGCAGTCCAGAGAAATGAGGTCGATCTTCTTGCCGTAGGCTTTTAGATATTCCATGCTTTCTTCGGGATACTCGCTGGTATCGTTGGAATAGAAGACACTCTTTCCGTCCTTTTCGATGATGTAGACCACCGGAGAGGATTTCTCTGCATGGGCAGCCCGCAAAGCAGTGACAGTGTAGCCTTCCACCTCAAAAGGCTCGAAGAGCTTGATCAGCACTGCCTTTGCCTCGCCGTTGGGCAGCTTTTCCGTCACAGCAGAGAGCATTTCATAGCCGCTGCGATCAGAATAGAAGGTCAGAGGCGCATCATCGGCAAGATGGGAAAAGCCCTTCTTCCGCATTTTGATCTCGTCCACATACAGGTGATCCTCATGGGAATGGGTGATGAGGCAGCTTTTGATCTTATTCAGAGGGAAATTGTGCTGGAGATAGTGCAGATAGGTGTCGGCAGGGAAATCGATGAGCAGGGTATTATCGATCAGCGCCTGGCTTCTGGTTCGGATGTTCCGACCGCCGGCAGCTCTTGATTTTTTGCAGTTTTCACATTCACAGAAAACGGCAGGCACACCTTCTGCCGCAGCCGTTCCCAGATATTTCAGTTTCATAAGGATGCCTCCTTGGAGATTTTTGCCTATTATAACATAAAAAGCCTGCTGTTTCAATGAAACAGCAGGCTTTTGTATCACTGATTGAGATGTTCGCAGGCCAAAGTGGCAGCCACCGTGCCGTCAGCCACGGCAGTGGTCAGCTGGCGAACAGCCTTGGCACGGCAGTCGCCTGCCACATAAAGACCGGGGGTCTTGGTTTGGCAGCTTTCATCGGCAGCGATGAAGCCCTGAGGGTCCAGATCCACAAATTCTGCCACCAAAGAACAGTCCGGCACACGACCCAGTGCCACAAACACGCCGTCCACAGGCAGGTTCACAGTCTCACCGCTGTCCCGATGGGAGAGGGTCAGGGCCTCCAACTTGTGTTCACCCACAAGGGCAGAAATGGTATAGGGCGTCATGATGCGGATATTCTCCGCCTTCTGTACAGCTTCAATGAGGGGCTGTTCTGCCCGGAAGCCTTCCCGGCGGTGGACAAGGGTGACGGTTTTGCACACATCAGCCAGAAACAGGGCATCGGAGAAGGCCGTATTGCCGCCGCCGACCACAGCCACATCCCGGCCTTTGAAGAAGGCACCGTCGCACAGTGCGCAGTAGCCCACACCGTTGCCGGTCAGTTCCTGCTCCCGCTCCACACCCATGGGACGGGGCTTGGCGCCTGCGGCAAAAATCACGGCTCTGGCTTTCACTTCGCCATCGTCGGTCTGAGCCGTAAAAGTGCCGTCGCTTTCACGGGTCAGAGAAGTGACACCGGTAAATTCCACGCTGGCGCCGGCATCCATGGCCTGGGCACAGAGCTTGTCGCCCAGCTCCATGCCGCTGATGCCGGGCAGGGCAGGGTAGTTGTCCACCTGATGAGCCTGGGCGATCTGACCGCCGAAGCTCTCCTGCTCGCAGACGGTGACAGATTTGCCGGCTCTGGCGGCATAGATGGCTGCGGTCAGTCCGGCAGGACCGCCGCCGATGATCAAAATATCAGTCATGGGAAATCCTCCTTAAGATGGGGAACGCCACGCCATGGAAAGGCGTGGCGTTCTGCATGGATTATTTCTTCAAAAATTCCTTGATGGCAGCCACACCGGCATAGACGGTGCTACCCACCACCAGGGTGGGAGCCTGCTGCAGATCATACTGTCTTGCCAGATCGTGGTGTTCGGCCACATCCATGATCTCATAGGCGATACCGGCCTTGTCCAGCAGAGGCTTGACGATACGGCAGTTGGGGCAGGTCTTGGTGACGAACAGCAGGGGCTTTTCGTTCACAGGCACAGCCACTTCTTCACAGCAGGGCTTCAGTGCAGAGGTGCCCACAACACCGGGGTTGCCGTTGGTGTGATAGGTCTTGCGATCCTTGAATTCCTGGGATTTGCCGTCGTTCCAGTTCTGAACGGGACGGTAGTAGCCGGTGATACGGCTGTAGACTTCTGTCTTTCTGCCGCAGATGGGGCAGGTATACTCCTCACCGCTGATATAGCCGTGATCGGCGCAGACGGAGTAAGTGGGGGACATGGTGTAGTAGGGCAGCTGATAGTTCTCAGCGATTCTGCGCACCAGCATGGCAGCAGACTTCCAATCGGGGAGCTTCTCACCCAGGAAGGTGTGGAAGACGGTGCCGGAGGTGTACAGGGGCTGCAGACGGTCCTGAATATCCAGTGCCTCAAAGACATCCTCGGTGAAGCCGACGGGCAGATGGCTGGAGTTGGTGTAGTAGGGAGCAGCACCTTCGTGAGCGGTGAGAATATCGGGATAGTGGGCCTTGTCGTGCTTGGCCAGACGGAAAGCGGTGCTTTCTGCGGGGGTGGCTTCCAGGTTATACAGGTCACCGTACATCTCCTGATAGTCGGACAGGCGCTCACGCATATGGTTCAGCACATCCACAGTGAAGTCCTGGGTCTCCTTGTGGGTCAGATCCTTCCGCAGCCACTTGGCATTGAGACCCACTTCGTTCATGCCCAGCAGACCGATGGTGGAGAAGTGGTTGTCGAAGCTGCCCAGATATCGCTTGGTGTAGGGGTACAGACCTTCGTTGAGGAACTTGGTGATGGTGTTGCGCTTGGTCTTGAGGCTTCGGGCAGCGATGTCCATGAGATGATCCAGTCTCTTATAGAAGTCTGCCTCATCTGTTGCCAAATATGCAATTCTGGGCATATTGATGGTGACAACGCCCCCGCTGCCGGTAGATTCGCCGCTGCCGAAATAGCCGCCGCTCTTCTTTCTCAGCTCACGCAGGTCCAGACGGAGGCGGCAGCACATGCTTCGCACATCGCTGGGCTCCATGTCGGAGTTGATGTAGTTGGAGAAATAGGGCGTGCCATACTTGGCAGTCATTTCAAACAGGAGCTTGTTGTTTTCGGTGTCGCTCCAGTCAAAGTCACGGGTGATGGAGTAGGTGGGAATGGGATACTGGAAACCGCGGCCGTTGGCGTCGCCTTCGATCATGACTTCAATGAAGGCACGGTTGACCATATCCATTTCCTTCTTGCACTCGCCGTAGGTAAAGTCAGCAGGCTTACCGCCGATGATGCAGGGCTGGTCAGCCAGGTCGGCAGGTACGGTCCAGTCCAGAGTGATGTTGGAGAAGGGAGCCTGGGTGCCCCAGCGGCTGGGGGTGTTGACGCCGTAGATGAAGCTCTCGATGCAGTGCTTGACTTCGGTGTAGCTCAGGTTGTCAGCCTTGACAAAGGGAGCCAGATAGGTGTCGAAGCTGGAGAAAGCCTGTGCACCGGCCCATTCGTTCTGCATGATGCCCAGGAAGTTGACCATCTGGTTGCAGAGAGTAGCCAGATGCTTGGCAGGAGCGGAAGTGATCTTGCCGGGCACGCCGCCGAGACCTTCCTGAATCAGCTGCTTCAGGCTCCAACCGGCGCAGTAGCCGGTGAGCATGGAAAGGTCATGGAGATGGATATCGGCATTGCGGTGGGCATTGGCGATCTCCTCGTCGTAGATCTCACTGAGCCAGTAGTTGGCAGTGATGGCACCGGAGTTGGAGAGAATTAGACCGCCCACGGAATAGGTAACAGTGGAGTTCTCCTTGACACGCCAGTCGGAGACCTTCAGATAGCTGTCCACCAGACCCTTGTAGTCCAGAATGGTGGAGGACATATTGCGGAGCTTTTCCCGGTTCTTACGGTAGAGGATGTAGGCCTTGGCCACATCGGAGTAACCGGTGCGCTGGAGGACGGCTTCCACGCTGTCCTGGATGGCTTCCACTTCCACCAGACCGCTGTGGACCTTGGTGGCGAAGTCAGAAGTGACCTGCAGAGCCAGCAGATTGATGACATCGGGGCTGTAGGGGATGCCGGTGGCATCGAAAGCCTTGGTAATGGCGTTGGAGATTCGGGTAATGTTGAAATCCACAGAACGCCCGTCGCGCTTGACAACTTGATACATGATGGTTCTCCTCTTTCTCTTTTTCTCAGATACCCCGCAGCTCGGCGGAGGGAATGTACGGCTTTACGGCTTGTAGAAGGGTCTGCAATTCCTTGCCGGAGAGGGCTTGTCCGTCTCCGATCAGGTCGCCGGAGTTTACAAATTGCTGAATAAAATACTTCTTTGTACCGGCAAGCCATTGACCGACTTCGGTCATGTCTTCCGGCGTGTGATAGGGGAACAGGACTGTGGTGCGGAACTCATGGTCGATACCGCTTTCTTCCAGCAGCTTTACGCTCTGTTGCACCTGTTCCAATACATCCACATTTCCGCAGGTGGCGGTGTACTTCCGGGGGCTGTTCTTGATGTCCATAGCCACATAGTCCAGAAGGTTGGCATTCAGGAGCTGCCTCAGGACCTCCGGTCTTGTGCCGTTGGTGTCCAGCTTGACGGAAAGACCAAATGCATGGATGCCTTCCAGCAGTTGCGGCAGGTCGTGGTGCAGGGTCGGCTCACCGCCGGTGACGCATACGCCGTCCAGCTTTCCCTTACGGCTTTGGAGAAACGCCATCAGTTCCTCCTGGGTCATGAGGGGGGTGTGTCTGCCGGGCAGAACCAGGGAAGCGTTGTGGCAGAAGGGACAGCGCAGATTGCAGCCGGGAAGAAATACAGTGCATGCCAGCTTTCCCGGGAAATCCAGCAGGGTCAGCTTCTGCAGTCCGGCAATGTCCATGGGCAGTCTCCTTCCATATAGTGGGTGCAGATATAAGTATAGCACTAAATATGGGAAAGTCAATAGGTAATCGCAACTATATCTTGTGTCTTTTCAAAAATATTCCAAAATGTTATGATAAAGGCAGAAAAAACAAAGGAGAAGGCCTATGAAATGGATGATTGCTTCGGATTTACACGGATCTGCTAGTTTTACAGCAGAATTATTGGCAGCTTTTGAACGGGAAAAGCCGGAAAAATTACTGCTGCTGGGCGATATCTTGTACCACGGCCCCAGAAACGACCTGCCGGAGGGATATGACCCCAAGAAGGTTATCGACCTGCTGAACCCACTGGCGGACAAGATCTTGTGTGTTCGGGGCAACTGCGAGGCGGAAGTGGATCAGATGGTTCTGGATTTCCCCGTCATGGCGGACTACTGCGTCCTCTATGAGCAGGGGAAGATGATCTTTGTCACCC
Source organism: Candidatus Avilachnospira sp. (assembly GCA_045580485.1). Classification (GTDB taxonomy): domain Bacteria; phylum Bacillota; class Clostridia; order Oscillospirales; family Oscillospiraceae; genus Avoscillospira. The sequence continues at coordinate 14,818 of JAZNNW010000078.1, forward strand.
ACGGCCATCTCTTTTCCGAGACCCAGCCCCCAAAACTCCACAAGGGTGATGTTCTGCTGACGGGTCACACCCATGTGCCCAAGTGCGTAGAACATGACGGCTGGTGGTATTTGAACCCCGGCTCCGTGTCCATCCCCAAGGAGGAAAGCTGGCACGGCTATATGATACTGGAGGACGGAACCTTCCTCTGGAAAGACTTAGATGGAACAATAAAAATGAAACACAAAAGCACACCTTAAAAAGGTGTGCTTTTTATGATCTCTAAATCGTTGGCTTTTTCTGTGGCGCAGAGGCAGATTCTGCTTTCGCCAAGGGAAAATTCCTGCAATAAAAAGGAAAATTCCGATAAATTCTGGTCCAAAACCGCTTCGTTTTGGCTTAAAATCACGCGAAAACTGTCCAGCGGAACGGTCAAACCCCTGCCCAGAGCCTTTACAAAAGCCTCTTTTGCCGTCCATAGACGGAGGAGAAAGTCCTTGTCCTCTGTTTCCGGCAGTTCATCCGGGCGGAAAAAACGCTTGGCGATCTCCATGGTGCAGCGGGGCTGCTCCACATCCACCCCCAGAGGGGCATCTCCCACGGCGCAGACCGCCCAGGAGCCGCTGTGGCTCAGAGAAAAATGAATGTGGGGGTAGTTTTCCAAATAAGGCTTGCCCAAAGCCGTTTTGGCAAAGACCGGTTCCTGTACACCCGCCTGCTCCAGCGCATATTGCAGCAGCCAGCCTGCTCCGATGGAGCGGGCTTTGTCTTCGCTTTTACGAAGCTTTTGTGCCTTTTCCTGCCGAAAAACGGGTAAATTGGGGAGAATTTTCTGCCAATCAAAATTGGCCACATCCAAGGCATAGAGCCGTGTCATTCTGCCGGTTCCTCCATGAGCCGCATACCGGCGGTGTCGGTGACGGGCAAAGAGAAGGCAATGGCCTTGGCCTTGGTGGCGAGACCGGCCTGCTCCATAACGGCCTTCATGATGTCATTCTTTTTTGCGGTGGGCACGACCATCAGCACGGCCTCCTTTTCCGAAGCCAGAGAGAAGCCCAAAAACTGCTGGGCGTGCTCCATGCCGGTTCCCTTGGCGTGGATGACGGTGCCGCCGCCTGCGCCCATGGCACGGGCGGCATCCATAATCAGTTCCGTATAGCCCTGGTTGGCGATGACCACCAAAAGCTCGTATTTTGTATCTTTCAAGGTCTGTTCCTCCCCGATTTCAAAGGATTGTCCGTTCAGGAGAAATTGCAGCTGCCGCTTGCCGCCGATGCTGCTGATGGGCACCACGAAGGCAACGCCGGTGCCGGGCACATCGATATACAGCTTCTTCTGCAGCTGAGTTTTGACGGTTTTCCAGGTTTCCCCTGTGACCATGTGGCACAAAACGGCCTTTTCCGAAGCAGCCAGACCGAAATAATCCAGCACATCGGATACGGCAGTGCCTTCGCCAAGGGTCACAATGCTCAGGGAAGCACCGGCTTCGTCATAGAGATCCTGGAACCGCTTGATCTGCCGCCGGTTGATGATGGTGAACATGGCATATAACTGATTCATGGCGGCCTCCTTTACAGTTCAACGATGGCGTCGTCATCCAGCAGCTCGAAAGCCAGAAGCACCTCAGGCAGAGCTGCAGAACGGGTATGGGTATGCTTCCATTGGGAGATCAGCCCCATGATCTGTACGGTGATGAGAGGGGTCATGGCGACCATGGCGACCACGCCAAAGGCATCGGTCATCTGGTTGCCGCCCACAGCAGCGCAGGCACCCTGTGCCAGCGGCAGCAGAAAGGCTGCCGTCATAGGACCGGAGGCCACACCGCCGGAGTCGAATGCGATGGCGGTATACAGCTTGGGGACAAAGAACGAGATGATAAGGGCAATGGCGTAGCCGGGGATCAGGAACCACAAAATGGAGATCCCCGTCAGCACTCGCACCATGGCAAGACCAACGGAGGCAGCCACGCCGATGGAAAGGGCCATACCCATGGTGGAGGCGGAGATGGCGCCGTCGGTCATTTCCTCCACCTGCTTGTTCAGCACATAGACCGCAGGCTCGGCACGGACGATGAAGAAGCCCATGACCATGCCGATGGGGATGATGATGTAGGGAAGGGAAGCGCCTGCCAGTACCTGTCCCAGATAGCTGCCTGCAGGCATAAAGCCCACATTGGCGCCGGTGAGGAACAGCACCAGACCCACATAGGTGTAGAGAAGACCCACACCGATCTTGCCCAAGGCTCTGCGGGACATCTTCAGCATGAAGAGCTGAAACAGGGCAAAGACGGCAATGATGGGCAGAAGCGCCACGGCGATTTCCTTGATATAAGCAGGAATCTCATGGCTGAACAGCCGCCACAATTCTACGGAATCGGTGATCTCCGGCAGATGGGTCAAGGCGCTTTCGCCGCCCTGGGGGCGGAATACCAGACTCAGGACCATGACAGCCAGAATGGGACCGATGGAGCAAAGCGCCACCAGACCGAAGCTGTCCTCTGCGGCATTCTTATCGCTTCGGATGGCGCTGACGCCGATACCCAGTGCCATGATAAAGGGTACAGTCATGGGACCGGTGGTGACGCCGCCGGAATCGAAGGCAATGGAAAGAAAACTGTTTGGAATGAAGAATGCCAGAACAAAGGCAACGATGTAAAAGCCAATGAGCAAACGGTTCAGAGGGATGGACAGCAGCATACGCAGCAGTGCCAGTGCCAGAAACAACCCCACACCTGCCGCCACAGCAAGGATGAGGGTCATATTGGGCACGGCAGGCACCTGATTGGCAAGGACCTGCAGATCCGGCTCAGAAACGGTGATGAGAACGCCCAGCAGGAAAGCCAAAAGCAAAATCAGCCAGACCTTTTTGCTCTTGGTCATGGTACTGCCCACCCGTTCACCCATGGGGGTCATGGAAAGCTCTGCACCCAGAGTGAAGAGCATCATACCGGCAATGACCATGGCACCGCCCAGCAAAAAGCACAGCAGGATGCTGGGGGAAATGGGCGCGACAGAAAAGCACAGCAGGAGCACCAGTGCCATAATGGGCAGCACGGCCTGCAATGCTTCTTTCAGTTTTTCTTTCATGTGATCGATGTATATATGACCCAAGGCGAACCTCCGAATTTGATAAGGCTCTCCTTGAGGAGAGCTGGCATTTGCGAAGCAAATGACTGAGAGGTGTGTTGGCAGTGCGGACTTCCACCTCTCCGCCCCGCTTCGCTCGGCACCTCCCCTCAAGGGGAGGCAATTATATTTTAACATAAAAAGAGGGCTGATAACAGCCCTCTTTTGTAAACATTTTATTTTGGCAATTCCAGCCCCAGTCGGTTATACATGGTCTTTTTCACCGCTCGGAGGATATTTTCATAGCCGGTGCAGCGGCATAGATGACCGGAAAGGAGCTTCCGCAGTTCATCATCGGTGTAGAGCTTGCCGGTTTCCAGAATTTCCACAGCAGTCATGACAAAGCCGGGGGTGCAGAAGCCGCATTGGACGGCAGCTTCATCCACAAAGGCCTGCTGAATATCGGAAAGCTCACCGTTGGGGCCGAGAAGTCCCTCCAGAGTGCGGATGGTCTTGCCGTCCGCCCATGCTGCCAGATACAGGCAGGAATTGAAGCACTCACCGTCAATGATGACATTGCAGGCGCCGCATTCACCCACCTCGCAGCCTTTCTTCACGGAAGTCAGACGGAAATCGTTGCGGAGCAGATCCGTCAGACTGGCCCGTACATCCACCATGGCGGTGACTTCTCTTCCATTGACGGTGCAAGTGATCTGTTTGAACTGTGCCATCAGACTTCACCTCCTGCCAACTGAATGGAGCGGGTCAGGCAGCGCTTTGCCAGTTCCACGGCGATGTGCTGCCGGAAGGCCTTGCTGGCGCGCCACGAGTCACGGGGATTGATATCCTCCAACACTGCGGCACCGAAAGCCTCAATGATTTCTTTGGAAACGGCCTTGCCCTTGGCGACGGATTCGGCGGTGGGGGCACGCATGGGAATGGGACCTGCCACGCCGTAGGCAATGCGGACATCTTCAATGGTCTTTTTGTCCGCCGACAGCTTCACATTGACGGAGCAGCCGGTGGTGGCAATGTCCATGGCCTCCCGCATGGCATATTTAATATAGTGTCCCTTGTAGCCCTCGTAGGCTGCCTTGGGAATGAGAATGGCGGTCTGGATCTCATCTGGCTTCAGATCCACCGTGCCTGCCTTGATGTAAAACTCGGAAATAGGGATGATTCGCTTGCCACTCTGCCCGGTCAGCTCCACCAAGGCATCCCATGCAAAGAGAGTGGAGGCGGAGTCAGCAGAAGTGACACCGTTGCAGGTGTTGCCGCCGATGGTACCGGCATTGCGAATCTGGGGACCGCCAACCATGTCCACGGCCTCACCCAATACATTGATATATTCCTGAATGATGGGATTCTTGGTAATGTGGGAAAAACTGGTCAGAGAGCCGATACGGATGGTGCCGTCATCCTCCATGGAAATACCACGGATCTCATCCAAACCGAAGATGGAAATGAGGGCCTTTCCGGCTCGCTTGCCTTCCCGCATCTGCACCAGCACATCGGTGCCGCCGGCGATGATCTGTGCCTCCGGATGGGCGACCCGCAGGGCCACAGCATCGGCAACACTGCCGGCTTCGTAATAGGCGGACATATCATACATACAGGTCTACCTCCTTAGAGCAGCCCGGCTTCTTTGAAGGCATCAAAGAGCACATGGGGCGTAATGGGGCAGCGGTCAATGGCAACACCGGTGGCGTTGAAAATAGCGTTGCGGATGGCCGGTGCACCGGAGCAGGTGGGCGGTTCGCCCAGAGACTTGGTGCCGTAGGGGCTGGTGGGTTCAGGATTTTCGATGAAATGGGCCTCCAGCTTGGGGTGATCCATAAAGGTGGAGAGCTTGTAGTCCAAAAGGTTGTTGTTCAGAGGCTTGCCGGTCTTGGAATCGAATTTCAGTTCTTCCGAAAGACCGAAGCCAATAGCCATGGACATACCGCCATGAACCTGTGCCTCTGCCAGCTGCGGATTGATGAGGGTGCCGCAGTCATGGACATTGACCATCCGCAGGAGCTTCACCTTGCACATGGGGATATCCACTTCCACCTCGGCAAAGGAGCAGCCGTAGGAGAAGGCGTTGTTTTTGATCTGGAAGGTGCTCTCAGCGGTGAGATGCTGAGAATTCTCCGTGCTGTACAGGGCCTGCATAGCCAGATCACCAATGGACATGAGCACCCGTCCGTCGGAAATGCGGATGATCTGACCGTCCACCAGATCCAGCAGGTGATAGGCCTGCCGGGTGAGGGTCTGAGCATATTTCAAAATCCGCTCCTTCAGCAGCATACCGGTCTGCTGAATGGAGAAACCGCCAATGTAGGTCTGACGGGAGGCGTAAGCACCGGTGCCGAAGGGTGTGATGTCCGTATCCTGGGTGGAGACCATATGTACCATCTCCACAGGAAGACCCACTGCATCGGCAGCCATCTGGCTGAAAGCGGTGTCGCAGCCCTGACCGATCTCTGTTTCACCGGTCTGCACCTGAATGGAGCCGTCCTGATTGAGGACCATGCGGCAGGAACTGGTCTCCAGAGCGATGGGCCAGACGGCGGTGTTGTACCAGAAGACCGCACAGCCGATACCTTTGCGGACGGGACCGGTCTGGTTCTTGTATTCCTCGATTTTTTTGTCATAATCCATGACCTGCCGACCCTTTTCCAGCACTTCCCGGTAGGTATCGTAGTAGTTTTCGTTTTTGGAGAAGGGTTCATAGTAGCCCTTGGGCATGAGGAACTTCATGCGGTATTCCAGAGGAGACACATTCAGCGCCTTGGCGATGTCGTCAATGTGGCTCTCTGCTGCAAACATGGCCTGGGGAATGCCGTAGCCGCGCATGGCGCCTGCCGTGGGGCGATTGGTGTAGACCGTCCAGGCATCGCCGTCCACATTGTCGCAGGGGTACATGTGGGGGAAGCAGTTGAGACCCTTGGCGGCAATGGCATGACCGTGGGAGGCGTAAGCACCCTGGTTGGAGAAAACTTCGATCTTTCTGCCTGCGAAAGAACCGTCGGGGCGCACCCAGGAAATGATGTGAGTTCTGAGGGCGTGGCGGACACGGGTGTTGACGAAGGTCTCTTCCCGGCTGTTGTCCAGCTTCACCAGTCTGCCGCCCACCTGCGTGGTGAGGAAAGCGCACAGGGGCTCATAGAGGGCATCCTGCTTATTGCCGAAGCCGCCGCCGATGTAGGGCTTGACGATGCGGATCTTGCCCCAGGGGATTCCTAGTGCCTGACCGCAGCAGCGGCGGACGATATGGGGAATCTGGGTGGAGGAGGTGACGATGATTCGCCCTGCCTCCATGTGGGCGCAGCAGATGTGATTTTCAATGTGGCAGTGCTGGACAGTGGGTGTTTCATACCAGCCTTCCACCTTGGTCAGGCCCGGTTCTTCCAGTGCCTTCTGCAGATCGCCCCGGCGGTATTGGGTGTGATTTCGAATGTTGCCGGGACAGTTGCGGTGGATGAGGGGAGCGCCTTCTTTCATGGCGTCCTCCACATTGAGCATGAACTCGTATTCTTCATAATCCACCTTCACCAGCTTGGCAGCCCGGGCGGCGGCGATTTCGTCCTCTGCAATGACCACAGCCACATCGTCGCCGTAGAAACGGACATGACGGTTCAGTAGATGGCGGTCTGCCACATCCTGATGGCTTTCGTCCAGACTCCAGGGGTGACCGGCAGTGGGGAAGGTGTGCTCCGGCACATCGTAACAGGTGACGATCTTCACCACACCGGGGACTTTCATGGCCTCGGAGATGTCCACAGAGTTGACCCAACCGTGGGCGATGGTGGAATGGACGATCTTGGCCACCAGTGCGCTCTTATCGCACAGGTCATCGGTATACTTTGCCCGGCCTGTGATTTTATCGTATGCGTCTACGCGGATGATGCTCTTGCCAACGGCACTCATGAGAATCCCTCCTTTATTAAATTGTATTATAGCATACTTATATAGAAAAGGTACAGAAAAGAAATTGACAGGTAAAAAAGATTATATAAAATGTACAAAAACTGTCGTTGACGGATGGCGAGGAGAGGGGTTATACTGGAAACTGTATAAAACCGCATTTGATGGAGCGCACTATGAAACTTGGATGTGTCATTATGGCGGCAGGGGCATCCCGCCGATTTGGAGAGAATAAACTGCTGCAGGACTTTCTGGGCAAGCCTCTGTTTGCCTGTGTTCTGGATGCAGCGTCAGGCGTGTTTGAGAAAACTGCCGTGGTCACAGGCTATGCGCCTGTGAAAGAATATGCAGAAACGCTGGGGTTTTTCCCTGTGAAAAATGAAAACCCGGAACTGGGTGTCAGCCATACCATCCGTTTGGGGCTGACAGCTTTACAGGATTGTGACGGTGCGGTCTTTGCCACCGCCGACCAGCCTCTTTTGTCCGGAAAGACATTCCTTCGGCTGAAAGAAGCATTTGAAGATGAGCCTGCTTGTATCCATGCAGTATCGGCAAAAGGAATACGGGGTAACCCCTGTCTGTTCCCCAAAGATTTGTTCGGAGAACTGGCAGCTCTGGAGGGCGATGTGGGCGGCGGAGCGGTCATCAAAGCCCATCCGGACCGCCTGCGGCTGCTGGAAGTACCTTCTGAGGAGCTTTTGGACTGTGATACTCCCGATTCTTTGGAAAAATGCCGAAAAAAATTGGAAAATCGTCAAAATTCTATTTGACAACCATATATTCAATTGCTATAATAGGAAAGCCGCGTCGAAGAGGTAGAAGCTGAGGTATGCCCTCACGCCTCCAGAGCGAGTCTACAAAAAAGGTAGGTGCAAATGAAATGCAGGCAGTTATCGTGACCGGCGGTAAGCAGTACAGCGTCAAGGAGGGCGACATTCTCTTCATTGAAAAGCTGAACGCTGAGGCCGAGACCACCGTGACCTTCGATCAGGTGCTGGCAGTCCTGGACGGCGAGAACTCCAAGTTCGGCGCTCCCGTTGTTTCCGGTGCTTCCGTGGCAGCCAAGGTTCTGAAGAACGGCAAGGGCAAGAAGATCACCGTCATCAAGTTCCGTGCCAAGAAGGACTCCAAGTCCAAGCAGGGCCATCGTCAGCCTTACACCAAGGTGCAGATCGAAAAGATTTCTGTGTAATGACCAGAGTAGAGTTTTTCGATCAGGACGGCAGAATCAATGGATTTACCGTCTCGGGCCATAGCGGCTATGGAGAAGAAGGAACAGACATCGTCTGTGCCGCTGTTTCCACCGCTGTGCAGTTTGCTGAGTGCACCATTTCCGATGTGCTGGGCAACCGCTGCAAAACCAAGGTGAATGAAGAAGAGGCCCGGATCACCTTGACCCTCCCCGCTACCTGCGAGGACGAAGAAGCCGTACAGGCTGTCCTGACAGGTATGATGCTTACCCTGTGTGAGCTGCGGGATCAATATCCTGATTATATCGAAGTTATGGAGGTGCAATAACATGCTGAAGATCAGCTTCCAGTTCTTCGCCCACAAGAAGGGCGGCGGCTCCACCAAGAACGGTCGTGACTCCGAGTCCAAGCGTCTGGGTGTGAAGCGCGCAGACGGTCAGTTCGTTCTGGCCGGCAACATCCTGGTTCGCCAGAGAGGTACGCACATTCATCCCGGTACCAATGTCGGTATCGGCAGCGATGATACCCTGTTCGCTCTGATTGACGGTAAGGTCAAGTTCGAGCGCATGGG